>JAOACR010000017.1 GCA_026417735.1 Kiritimatiellia bacterium | reverse complement strand
GGTGGACTGCATGATCGCGCTGCCCGGCCAGCTTTTCTATTCAACGCAGATTCCGGCCTGTCTCTGGTTCCTCGCACGGACAAAACACGGACGTCAGGGACGGACACTCTTCATCGACGCCCGCAAACTGGGCCGCATGGTGGACCGGACGCATCGCGAACTGACCGACGAGGACATCGCCCACATCGCCAACACCTATCACGCCTGGCGGGGCGAGAAAGAGGCCGGAGAATACAAGGACGTCCCCGGCTTCTGCAAGAGCGCCACCCTCGACGAAATTCGCCAGCACGGCTACGTGCTCACCCCCGGCCGCTACGTGGGTGCCGAAATCAAGGAGGATGACGACGAACCTTTCGATCAGAAGATGCAGCGCCTCGTCGCGCAACTCCGCGAGCAACAGGCTGAGGCGGCCAAACTCGACGCCGCCATCGCCAAGAACCTCAAAGACTTGGGCTTCCTGCGATAGCAGGTTATTTACACAAACGCCGCTTGCTGTAAATAGCGGACCCGGCTATTTTCACCACTGCAAATAACCTATGCGACCATGAAACGCGGCACGACCGGCGAATACCGGATCACCACCGCCGACGGCGAAGCCGTGCGCGCCTTTGTGCCGTTGCCCTTGCCCCCTTCACCGCCTGTTGAACTTTCCCCGCCGCGCCAAGGACGCTTGGAGCAGGCACTGCTCGCCCTGGGTCGCCTTGATGCCATCACGGCCCTGTTGCCCGACCCCGACATTTTCCTATACGCCTACGTTCGGCGCGAAGCCGTGCTCTCCAGCCAGATCGAAGGCACCCAGTCTTCGGTCTCGGACCTCCTGCTCTTCGAGCTTGAGGAAGCCCCCGGCGTTCCCTTGGACGACGTGACCGAAGTTTCCAACTACGTCGCCGCCCTGGAACACGGTCTGGTTCGCCTGCGCGAGGGCTTTCCGCTTTGCAACCGTCTCCTCCGCGAAATCCACGCCAAACTGCTGGCCTCCGGCCGGGGTGCGGACAAACAGCCCGGCGAATTCCGCCGCACCCAAAACTGGATCGGCGGCACGCGCCCCGGCAACGCCCACTTCGTCCCGCCACCCCCCGAGGAGGTCGAGCCTTGCATGGCTGCCCTCGAACGATTTCTCCACGACCCGGCCGCGCCCGGCACGCTCCTCAAAGCCGCGCTGGCTCATGTCCAGTTCGAAACCATCCACCCCTTTCTCGACGGCAATGGCCGTGTCGGACGGCTGCTCATCGCCCTGCTGCTGCACCACGACGGCGTGCTACAGCAGCCCTTGCTCTACCTCTCGCTCTATTTCAAACGCCACCGCCAGGAATACTACCGCCTGCTCGACCTCGTCCGGCAGGAGGGCGACTGGGAAACCTGGTTCGACTTCTTCCTCGAAGGCGTGGCCGAAACCGCGGCCAGCGCCGTCAGCACCGCGCACCGCCTCTTGGAATTATTCCAAAGCGACCACCACCGCGTCACCCAACTGGGCCGCTCCGCGGCCAACGCCCTGCGCGTGTTCGACGCCTTCCGCGCCCGCCCGCTGGCCACCGTCAACAGCCTCGCCGCCCGCGCCCGCATCAGCTTCCCCACCGCCGCCCGCGCCGTGGAAGCCCTCGGCCGCCTCGGCATCGTCCGCGAACTCACCGGCCGCAAACGCGAGCGCATCTTTGCCTACCAGCGCTACCTCGACATCCTCAACGAAGGCACAGAACCGTTATGACCCCGACCAGCGCCCAATCAGCATCTGCACCGGCCCGGCTCGGCGCCGGCGCGCAGCGCTGGCTGGCGCACGGCAAACGCTTCGCGAGGTGCAGAGGCGGCGGACGGGCGAGACAGCGTCTCGAGGGCGGGAGCTTGCTCCTGCTGACCGGCCCGGCCCGCCAACCGCCGTCCACCCACCGCCACGCCCGGTTCGTCCGCCGTGTCCCGTCGGTCGCACCGCAGACCCATAGCCGCCCAAACACAAGCCAACGAAAGGAGGCTGGCCATGAAGGGTGAGTGGGTTGAACGGAAAATCGGCACACTTGGGCGCGTGGTCACCGGAAAGACGCCTTCTACAACAGATCCGAATAACTTCGGCGGCCCTTACCCATTCATCACAATCCCTGACCTAGACGGACGGGTGTTCATCACAACGACGGAGAGGACTCTCTCCGAAAAGGGAGCTCGGACGTTGCGTTCGAGTTTATTGCCCCCGGGGTCGGTGATGATGTCTTGTATTGCTACAGTTGGAAGATGCGGCATAACTGTAGCTCCAAGCTTTACGAATCAACAAATCAACAGTGTCATTCCGAACGAAGAAGTCGACTCAAGGCTGCTCTACTACGTTTTCACTCAGCTTGGGCATGCTTTGCAAGCCGCGGGTGGAGGCGGCTCCGTCTACACGAACGTCTCTAAGAGCCGGTTCTCTGACATCGTAGTCCGCTTCCCGAGAAAAATTGAGGAACAGCGCGCCATTGCGCACATTCTGGGGGTGCTGGATGACAAGATTGAGGTGAACCGGCGGATGAGCCAGACGCTGGAGGCGATGGCGCGGGCGCTGTTCAAGTCGTGGTTCGTGGCCTTTGAGCCTGTCCGCGCGAAGATGGAAGCCCGCTGGAAACGCGGCCAATCCCTCCCCGGCCTCCCCGCCGAACTCTACGACCTCTTCCCCGCCCGCCTCGTGGACTCCCCCCTAGGCCCTATCCCGCAAGGGTGGGGGGTGGGGCGCTTGGGTGAGATCGCAGAAAACCCTCGCCGAGGCGTCCAGCCTGAAGAGATTCCCCAAGGCACGCCCTACATTGCACTAGAACACATGCCGAGACGCTCAATTGCGCTCTCCGGTTGGGGAATCGGCGACGAACTCGAGAGCAGCAAGTTCGAGTTCAAGGCCGGCGAGATTCTTTTCGGCAAGTTGCGGCCTTATTTTCACAAAGTCGGCGTAGCGCCTGTGGATGGCGTTTGCTCCACGGATATCGTCGTCGTCAAGCCTCGCAGACAAACCTGGTTCGGCTTTGTTTTGGGGCACGTTTCCAGCACTGAATTTGTGGAATACGCGAACGCTCGAGCCACTGGCACGAAGATGCCGAGAACGAGTTGGACTGACATGGCTCGCTATGAACTAGCGCTTCCTCCTGACTCGGTGGTTGAGGTGTTTGGCAAGACGACCTGCCCTTGGCTGGAGCGTATTATCCGCGGGATTCATGAAGCCCGCACCCTTGCCGCGCTGCGCGATGCGCTGCTGCCCAAGCTCATTTCCGGCGAAATCCGCGTGAAGGATGCGGAGCGGTTTTTGGAGGGGATTGGCATATGATATGAAACGAGAAGCAAAGCTACTCCTCGAGAAGGCTACCGATTCACTGGTGCTTGCCATTGAACTATTTAATCGGCCGTACGACCGAGGGCGAGTCAGCGGAACCCTTATTCTGATGGACCACGCCTTCGAAATGCTGATGAAAGCAGCAATTCTGCACCGCGGTGGGCGTATTCGCGAGAAGCGTGCCAAAGAGACGATAGGGTTTGACACATGTGTGCGGCGTTCGCTAAGTGACGGAAAGATTAAGTATTTGACTGCGGAGCAAGCACTTGTCCTACAAGCGATCAATGGTCTCCGGGACGCGGCCCAGCACCATTTGCTGGACATCTCCGAAGGTCAACTCTACATCCACGTACAGTCAGGCGTCACGCTTTTCCGCGATTTATTGAAAAGCGTCTTTGATAAGGACCTTGCTTCCTGCTTGCCGAAGCGCGTACTTCCGGTGTCGATCTCACCTCCCACAGACCTTGCGACGCTTTTCGACTCTGAGATCGAGGAGGTCAAGAAACTGCTCCAACCTGGGCGGCGGCGCCGGATTGAAGCAGTAGCGCGTCTGCGCCCGCTTTGGATCTTGGATGCGACGATTCGTGGAGAGAAGAGTCAGCCTAGCGAGTCTGACTTGAGACGGATCGGACGGGAAATCGTTAATGGGAGGGCTTGGGTGGACTTGTTTCAGGGCGCTACGGCCGTAGAGATTGCAGCAGTTGGAACCGGGCCGAGTTTGTCCCTTCGTTTGTCTAAGAAGGAAGGCATCCCGATTCTGCTCGTGCCCGAGGGTACGCCCGGAGCGTCGGTCGTTGCCGTAAAACGCGTCAATGAGCTAGACTATTATAATTTGGGTGCAAAGCAACTGGCGGAGCACCTCGGGCTAACGACGCCGAAAACGATTGCAGTCGTGGATTACTTGGGTCTTCGCAATGATTCGGAGTGCTACAAAGAAATCAAGATTGGTAAAGCAACTTTCAAGCGATACTCTCAAAATGCCATTCAACGGATCAGGGAGGCCCTCAAAGAGAAAAGTGCCGAGGAGATTTGGAATGAGCGCGCTAAGAAAAGCAAAGGGGTTAAGTGATGGTTTCGTTCTTCGAACACACCGCAGAACCAGCTGCTTTTATTTATGCGGAATCGCGTGGTTGGTGGGCAACGTATACGCCCTAAAATTAACGCTGCTTAACCTCTCGCCGCGCTGCGCGATGCGCTGCTGCCCAAGCTTATTTCCGGCGAAATCCGCGTGAAGGATGCGGGGCGGTTTTTGAAGGAGAGAGGGCTGTGAACACGGACGGGGCACGGGCGAGGGCACGGGCGAGGGCATCATTCCGAAGCATGGCGGCTACCGGAACACCAAGACCTGGCAACTGGCCGATCTGATCTACGACGTCACCGTGCGCTTTTGCAACAAGTTCGTGGACCGCCGCAGCCGCACCCACGACCAAATGGTCCAGGCCGCCCGCAGCGGCGTGCAAAACCTGCAGGAAGGCAGCGTGGACTCCGCCACCTCCAGGAAGCTCGAACTCAAGCTCACCGGCACGGCTCGCGGCAGCCTGATGGAGCTGCAGCGCGACTACCAGAAATTCCTCCAGCACCGCAGCCTGCCTGAATGGCCGCCAGACCACCCGGCCCTTGTGCGCTTCCGCGCGCTGCGCTGCTCCACGCTGGAGCAGTTCCGCGTGTGGGTGGCTGAGGAGATGCGGCGCTACGAGCAAGAGCACACGGACGAACACGGACGGACACGGGCGGAGGCCCGGGCCGATGTCCGTGCTGGTCCTTGTGCGCCCGTGTCTCTGCGCGATTTCCCCGCGGTTTGCGCCGCCAATGGCGCGCTCGCGCTGCTGAACCTGTGCATTCATTTGGTGGGCCGGCAGCTCGAGGCGCAGGCCGCCGCCTTCGAGCGAGAGGGCGGTTTCCCCGAGCGGCTTTACCGCCGCCGCCAGACCGCCCGCCGCCAACACCCATGACGCCGTTCACCGAATCTGAAGTCGAACAGGCCGCGCTCGCCTGGCTGCAGGCCGCGGGCTGGCAGGTCGCGCACGGGCCGGACATCGCGCCGGACACGTTGCAGGCTGAGCGACGCGACTTCACCGAGGTGGTGCTCGCCCGCCGGCTGCGCGATGCGCTGGCGCGCCTGAACCCGCAACTGCCCGCCGAGGCGCTGGAAGATGCATTTCGCAAGCTTACGCGTCCCGAGGGCGCGGACCTGCTCCAGCGCAACCGTGCAGTGCACCGGATGCTGGTCAATGGCGTGACGGTGGAATATCGCACGCCCACCGGCGAGTTGCGCGGCGCGCAGGCGCGGGCAATCGACTTCGACGATCCGAAGAGCAACGACTGGCTGGCGGTGAACCAGTTCACTGTCGCTGAGCAAAGGCACACCCGCCGCCCCGATGTGGTGCTCTTCATCAATGGCATACCGCTTGCCGTGCTCGAGCTCAAGAACCCCGCTGACGAGGACGCAACGATCTGGAGCGCATTTCAGCAGTTGCAGACCTATCAAGCCGAGATCCCTTCGCTCTTCGCGTCGAATGCGGCGCTGGTGATCTCCGATGGCGTCGAGGCGCGCGTCGGCACGCTCGGCGCCGGCCGGGAGTGGTTCAAGCCCTGGCGCACGATCGGCGGCGAGCGGCTCGCCGACAGCTCCATGCCGGAGCTGCAGGTGGTCATCGAAGGCGTGTTTGAGCCGCGCCGTTTTCTCGATTTGGCCCGGGACTTCATCGTGTTCGAGGACGATGGCAGCGGGCGCCTCATCAAGAAGATGGCTGGCTACCATCAGTTCCACGCGGTGCGGGTGGCTGTGGCAGAGACGCTGCGCGCAGCGGAATTGGCGCGCTCGGACCATCGGCTGGCCGAGGCAACCGGACGCTACGAAGCCGGGCGCAAATCCGGCGGCAACCCGGGCGACCGACGTATCGGTGTGGTCTGGCACACGCAGGGCTCGGGCAAAAGCCTGACGATGGCCTTTTACGCCGGGCGCATCATCCGCGAGCCGGCCATGGAAAACCCGACCATCGTGGTGCTCACCGACCGGAACGACCTGGACGACCAATTGTTCGGCACCTTCGCGCGGTGCCAGGACCTGCTGCGCCAACCCCCGGTGCAGGCGCAGACACGGCAGCACTTGCGCGAGTTGCTATCGGTGCAAGCGGGTGGCGTGGTTTTCACGACGATCCAAAAGTTTTTCCCGGATGAAAAAGGGGACCGTCATCCGGTCCTGTCTGAGCGCCGCAACATCGTCGTGATTGCGGATGAAGCGCACCGCAGCCAGTACGATTTCATAGACGGGTTCGCGCGGCACATGCGCGATGCGCTGCCGAATGCGTCGTTCATCGGCTTCACGGGCACGCCCATCGAGAAGGCCGATGCGAACACCCGCGCTGTGTTCGGCGACTACATCAGTATCTACGACATCCAGCGCGCGGTGGAGGACGGCGCGACCGTGCCGATCTATTACGAGAGCCGGCTGGCCAAGCTGGATCTGCCCGAGGAACTGAAGCCGCAATTGGATGAGGAATTCGAAGAGGTCACCGAGGGCGAGGAAGTCGAGCGCAAGGAACGGCTCAAAACGAAGTGGGCGCAGCTCGAGGCCATTGTGGGCGCGGAGCAGCGACTGCGACTGATCGCGCGCGACATTGTGGATCACTTCGAGAAACGGCTCGAGGCGATGGATGGCAAGGCGATGATCGTTTGCATGAGCCGGCGCATCTGCGTGGAGCTTTACAACGAGATCATCAAGCTGCGCCCCGAATGGCACGGCGAGCGGGACGAAGAGGGCATCCTCAAGGTCGTGATGACCGGTTCGGCCAGTGACCCGCCCGACTGGCAGCGGCATATCCGTGACAAGCGCCGGCGCGAGCAGCTCGCCAACCGCTTCCGCGATCCCCACGACCCGTTCCGCATCGCCATCGTGCGCGACATGTGGCTGACCGGGTTCGACGCGCCCAGCCTGCATACGATGTACGTGGACAAGCCGATGCGCGGGCACGGGCTGATGCAGGCCATCGCGCGCGTCAATCGCGTGTTCCGCGACAAACCCGGCGGGCTGGTGGTGGACTACCTCGGGTTGGCAGCGGAGCTGAAACAGGCGTTGGCGGTTTACACGGAGAGTGGTGGGACGGGTGAGACGGCCATTGATCAGGAACGCGCCGTGGCGGTGATGCAGGAGAAATACGAGGTCTGCTGCGGCTTGTTCCATGGGTTGGATCGGTCGGCTTGGGTTCGCGGCACACCGCAAGCGCGGCTGGCGCTGTTGCCGGCAGCACAGGAGCACATCCTTGCGCAGGAGAACGGCAAGGACCGGCTGATGCGCGCCGTGCGCGAGCTTTCGGCCGCGTTCGCGCTGGGGGTGCCGCACGAGGCGGCGCTGCGCATTCGCGACGAGGTCGCGTTCTTCCAGGCGGTGGCGGCGGCGCTGAGCAAACGTGCGCCGGGCGAGCGCCGAACAGAGGAGGAGCTGGACCACGCCGTTCGGCAGATCGTTTCGAAGGCCATTCTGCCGGAGGGGGTGGTGGACTTGTTCGCCGCGGCTGGCTTGAACAAGCCGGACATTTCGATCTTGTCGGAGGAGTTCCTCGCCGAAGTGCGCGGCATGCCTCAGCGCAATCTTGCCGTGGAGCTGCTGCAGAAGCTGCTCAAGGGCGAGCTGAAGGAACGCCGCCGCAAGAACGTCGTACAGGCGCGCTCGTTCGCCGAGATGCTGGAGCAGACGATCCGGAAATACCAGAACCGGGCCATCGAGGCGGCTCAGGTCATCGAGGAGTTGGTCCACCTCGCGAGGGCCATGCGGGAGGCGAATGCGCGGGGCGAGAAGTTGGGCTTGTCGGAGGAGGAGCTGGCCTTCTACGACGCGTTGGAGACGAACGACAGCGCGGTGAAGGTGCTGGGCGAGCCAACCTTGCGGGCTATTGCGCAGGAACTGGTGCGCACCGTGCGGGCCAACGTGACCATTGACTGGACGTTGCGCGAGAACGTGCGCGCGCAATTGCGCGTGCTGGTCAAGCGCGTCCTCCGTAAGCATGGCTACCCGCCGGACAAGCAGGAGAAGGCCACCCAGACGGTGTTGGAGCAGGCGGAACTGCTCGCAGACGTGTGGGCGGCGTGAGGGATCGCGCGGGGGCGCGGGAGTCGCCGGCAGGGAACAGCGGGGATAGACTGGCTGCATGAGGCCCGAGGGTGTTCTCGCGGTGCTTGCGGCGGCGACGGTGGGCGCGCTCTCCAGCGGCGCCGTCGAGCCGCCGGCGCCATATCCACCGCTGCCCAGCGTCGCCCAGCTCGCCTGGCACCAGCTGGAAGTCTACGGCTTCGTTCACTTCACCGTGAACACGTTTACGGACAAGGAGTGGGGCTACGGCGACGAGGACCCCGCCGTGTTCAATCCGACCGATTTCGACGCGGACGACATCGCGCGCGCATTTGTGGAGGGCGGGCTGCGCGGACTGATCCTCACCGCAAAGCACCACGACGGGTTCTGCCTGTGGCCCAGCGCGCACACCGAGCACAGCGTGAAGCGCAGTCCGTGGCGAAACGGTCGGGGCGACATGGTGCGCGAGTTCGCAGAGGCCTGCCGGCGACACGGGCTGAAGTTCGGCGTGTACCTCTCGCCTTGGGACCGCAACCATGCGGAGTATGGCCGGCCGGCATATGTGGACTACTTTCGCGCTCAACTGCGTGAGCTGCTGACCAACTACGGGGAGATGTTTGAAGTCTGGTTCGATGGCGCCAACGGCGGGACCGGCTACTACGGCGGGGCGCGGGAGCGGCGCTCGATTGAGTGGTCCAGGTACTACGGCTGGGAACAGACATGGCGGCTGGTGCGGGAGTTACAGCCGAACGCGGTGATCTTCAACGACCTCGACCTGCGCTGGGTGGGGAATGAGAAGGGGATCGCCGGTGATCCGTGTTGGGCGACGTTCAACCGGGATGACTACGTGCCCGGAAAGTCGGACCGCCGGCGCCTGGAAGAGGGCGACCGGCCGGGGCGGTACTGGGTGCCGGCGGAGTGCGACGTGTCGATCCGGCCGGGGTGGTTCTACCACGCGGCGGAGGATGAGAAGGTGAAGACGCCGCAGGAGCTGGTGGAGCTGTTTTTCAAGTCGGTGGGCCGGGGCGCTTCGCTCTTGCTGAACGTGCCGCCGGACCGGCGTGGGCGGGTGCACGAGCGGGACCGCGCTTCGCTGCGGGGCTTTCGTGCTCAGCTGGAAGCGATTTTCGCGACGAACCTGGCGCGGGCGGCGGCGGTGAGTGCCTCGAATGTGCGGGGCGAGGACGCGCGGTTTTCGGCGGCGCGCGCGCTGGATGGGGACCGGCGCAGCTACTGGGCGACCGATGATGCGGTGCGCGAGGCGCAGCTGGTGTTGCGCTGGGAGCGGCCAGTGGAGCTGGGTGTGGTGGAATTGCGCGAGCCGATCGAGCTCGGACAGCGGATCGACCGCTGGGCGCTGGAGGCGGAGCTGGCCGGAGAGCGAAGGGAACTGGCCGCGGCGCAGTCGGTGGGGGCGAGGCGGCTTTGGCGGGCGACGGTGCCGGTGCGGGCGGAGCGGCTGGTGGTGAGGGTGGCATCGGATGTTGCGTGTCCGGCGCTCTCGGAGGTGGCGGTGTACGGGGTGCCGACGGCGGCAGCGCGATGAGCGGATCGGCGGTGATGGGCGAGTGGGGGATTGCGGCGGGGGAGCTGCCGTTCATTGCGGGTCCGTGCAGTGCGGAGTCGGCGGCGCAGATGCGCGAGGTGGCGGGGGCGCTGGCTTCCACGGGGGTTTGGGCCTTGCGGGCGGGGGTGTGGAAGCCGCGCAGCCGGCCGGGGACGTATGAGGGGGCGGGAGAAGAGGGGCTGCGGTGGTTGGTGGAGGCGGCGGGGCGGATCGGACGGCCGGCGGCGACGGAGGTGGCGGCGCCGGCGCATGTGGAGGCGGCGCTGCGGGGGGGGGTGGGGGTGCTTTGGATCGGCGCGCGAACCACGGCGAATCCGTTTCTGGTTGCGGAGCTGGCGGCGGCGCTGCGTGGGGTGGAGGTGCCGGTGCTGGTGAAGAATCCGATCAGTCCGGACCTTCCGCTGTGGTTGGGGGCGCTGGAGCGGCTGCGCGCCGCAGGTGTGCGCCGGCTGGCGGCAGTGCACCGGGGATTCTCCGCGGAGCACACCGGACCCTACCGCAACGCGCCGTTCTGGCGGCTGCCGATCGAGCTGAGGCGGCTGGCGCCGGAGTTGCCGCTGTGGTGCGATCCCAGCCACATCGCCGGCGCAGCGGCGCGGGTGCCGGAGATCGCGCGGATCGCGATCGATCTGCTCTTCGACGGGTTGATGATCGAGGTGCATCCGGAGCCCGCGGCGGCGCTGAGCGACGCGGCGCAGCAGCTGCGGCCAGCGGAGTTTGCGGCGCTGGCGGCGGAGCTGCGCGCCCGGCGTCCTCGCGCGGAGCGCGCAGGGGAGGCCGAGCGGGAGGTCGCCGAGCTGCGCCACCATCTCGACGAGCTGGACCGTCAGCTGGTGGAGGTGCTGGCCGCGCGGATGCGGGTGGCGCGGCGAATCGCGCGTGTACAGAAACAGCATGGGCTTTCGATCTTTCAGCCGGAGCGGTGGCGCGCGACGCTTGAGCGCCTGCAGGCCGAAGGTGCCGCGGTGGGATTGGACCGCGAGTTTATGGCGGAGCTGTACCAGTTGGTCCACGAGGAAACTCTGCGGCAAAAGAGTTCGGCGGCAGCGGAGGACAACGGCGATGCAGCGGCGACGGGATCGTGAGGTGCGGTGCGGTGTTCGGGCGGTGAGCGCGATGCTGGGGGCGCTCGCGGTGGCGCGCTGCGCAACCGCGCAGACCTCCGCTCCGTCGCCGGCCGCCGCGGCGACCGCCGGCGATCGGGAGGCGGTGCTTTCCGCGTATTGGAATGGCCGGATGCGGGCGGCGGAGGCGGCGATTGAAGCGCGGGCGGCCGCGATCACGAACCGCGAGGCGCTCGAGGCGTGGCAGCAGGAGCTGCAGCGGCGGTACGCGGAGGCGCTGGGGCCGATGCCGGAGCGCACGCCGCTCAATGTGAAGGTGACGCGGGTGATCGAGCGGCCGAACTACCGCGTGGAAAACCTGCTGTTCGAGAGCCGGCCGCGGCATTACGTGACCGCATCGCTGGTGCTGCCCTCGCCGGACCGGCACCGCCCACCGTACCCGGCGGTGATCGTGCCCTGCGGGCACGCGAACCATCCGCGCACCGTCCAGTCCAACTACGTGCGCGCATGCGTGATGGCCGCATGGAACGGCATCGCGGCGCTGATCTATGACCCGATTGACCAGGGGGAGCGACTGCAGCGGCTCGTGGAGGGGGAGAAGGCTGAATACGGCGTTGCAGGGCACAACCGGCTCGGGCCGCTGGCGATCTTGCTGGGCTGGAACACCGCGACGTTCCGGGTATGGGACGGCGTTCGGGCGCTGGACTTGCTCAGCGAGCGGCCGGACGTGGACGCGCAGCGGTTGGGCTGCATGGGGCAGAGCGGTGGCGGGACGCTGAGCTCGCTGCTGCTTGCGTACGATTCGCGAATCCGGGCGGCGGCGCCCAGCTGTTACATCTCGACGCTTCCGCGGGTGTATGAGGCGATCGGCCCGCAGGACGCGGAGCAGAACATTTTCGCGCAGATGGCGTTCGGGCTGGATCATCCCGAGTTCCTGTATGTGCGGGCGCCGGTGCCGGTGCTGGTGTGCGCAAAAACGCAGGATTTTTTCCCGATTGATGGAACGCATCGGGCGCTGGCGCGCGCGCGGGCGGTGCTGGAGCGGCTCGGCTGGGGCGAGCGGGTCGCGCTGGTGGAGGATGCGGGCCAGCATGAGTGGTCCGAGGCGCACTTGCGCGAGACAACCCGCTGGATGAACCGTTGGCTGCGGGGTGCGGAGGGATTGGAGGTGCCGCCCGAGACGGAGTTCGGCCCGCCGGGGGCGGAGCTGCAAGTGACCGCGGAGGGGCAGGTGTTGCGGCTTCCGGGCGCACGATCGGTGTACGACATCGTTCGGGAGGAAGCGGCGGCGCAGGCGGCGCGCCGTCCGAACCGGACAGCGGCGGAGCTGGCGGAGGTGGTGCGGCGGCGGGCGCGGATCCGGCCGCTCGCTGCGATTCCGCCCGTGCGAGCGGAACGCGGTGCGACGGGCACCTCCGCGCCGGAACAGCTTCAACTGCAGCGCGAGGACGGGCTGTGGCTGCCGGCCTGGCTCTGGAGCGGGCGCGGGGGTGCGGCCGAGCCAGTGCTGCTGGTGGACGACCGCGGCGCGGCGGCGGCACGGGAGCGGGCGGAACCGCTGGCGGCCGAAGGCCGAACGGTGCTCGCGGTCGCGCTGCGCGGATTTGGCGAGCTTGCGCGTTCACGGAAGTTTTACCGCTCCCCGTGGAGCGACGAGGCCGATGCGATCACGGCATATGTGCTGGGCAGCTCGCTGGTGGGCGAACGCGCGGAGGATCTGCTGGCGGCGGCGCGCTGGCTGGCGGAGATCTGCGGCGTGGCATCGGTGAGGGTTGAGGCGCGGGGCTGGGCGGCGACGCCGGCGCTGCATGCGGCGGTGGTGGAACCGGCGTTGATCAGCCGGCTGGTGTTGCGCGATCGGCCTCCAGGCTGGCGCGAGGTGATCGAAGCCGGCGCTCGACACAGTTTCGCGGATGTGGTGCACGGAGCGTGGGCCGACTACGAGCTGACGACCTTGGAACAGGCGTTGGGCGAGCGACTTGATCGGCGCTGACGAATCTCGCGGCGGGGTTGCTGCCGGAGAACGGCGCGCACGCGCGAGTGGTGGCGGGAGAGGGATTCGAACCCCCGACCAAAGGCTTATGAGTCCTCTGCTCTACCAGCTGAGCTATCCCGCCGCCGGCCGTTTCATGATGGCGCTGGCGGTGAACGGCGTCAACCCCGCGATGATGCGGGGCGGGGATCGCGGAGTGAGAGTGCGGTCGGCTCGCGAACGGGGCGCCGCGCGCGACGTCTAGGCGGTCCATGGCGGGCGCCACGGCCGCCAGCAACGCGCGTTCGCGGCGGCGGCGTCCGGTCCGACGAAGCACTCCCGCTCGGGATCCCAGCGCAGGCGCGTGTGCAGTTCCATGGCGATGTTGCCGAGGTGACAGATCGCGGCGGACCGGTGACCGATCTCGACGGGGGCGGCCGGCTCGCGTCGGCTGCGGATGCAGTCGAGGAAGTCGCGCATGTGGTCGTCCGACTCGCGCAGCCGCCGCTCGCCGGGTTCGAGGCGCGCTCGCAGCAGCTGGGGGCTGGAGGCGGTCATCTGCTCATCCAACGCGAGCCAGCCGCGTTCGCCCTCGAACTTGACCCACGCGAACCGCCGGCCGGTGTGGCACTCAAACGTGGTGCCATCGGCATAGCGGCAGCGGAAGTGGGCGGGATCGGCGACGTCAAAGAGACCGGCCGTGGGGAACACGCCACCGAGGTCTTCCACCTCGACGGGCATGGTGTGGTCGTGATCGGTGGCCCACTGGACCAGGTCGATCATGTGTGCGCCCAGATTGGTGACATTGCCGCCGGAGTAATCGCGAATGAAGCGGAACGAGTAGAGGCAGCGGTCCTTGTGGTAGGGGGCCCAGGGGGCGGGGCCGAGCCACATCTCGTAGTCGAGCCATACCGGCACTGGCTGCGGCGCCCAGGGGTTTGGACTCGGGCGGTGGTTGGGGCCGATTTCGACCTCGATGCGGTGGAGGCGTCCGAGCCGGCCATTGAGCACCAGTTCGCAGAGGCGGCGGGCCTCCGCGGAGGAGCGGCGATAGGTGCCGGTCTGGAGCACGCGGCCGTAGCGGCGCACGGCCTCGACCATCCACCGGCCCTCGGCGATGGTGAGGGAGAGGGGTTTTTCGCAATAGATGTCCTTGCCCGCGCGGGCGGCGGCGATGGTGATCAGCGCGTGCCAGTGGTCGGGCGTTGCGATGATCACAGCGTCGACATCGGGCCGGTCGAGCACCTCGCGAAAATCGGCGGTGGCGAAGCAGCCGCGGTAGTCGGGCCGGCCGGCGAGGCGGGCGTAGTGGTCTTCGACGACGCAGCGGGCGGGCTCGCGCCCGAACCAGGGGCCTTGCCAACCGTCCTTGTACCAGTGGTTGTACTCGTTCGAGGCGCGGACGGGGTCGCAGACCGCGACGATCTGCACATCGGGGTGTTGGAGAGCGGTGCGCAACAGTCGCATGCCCATGCCGCCGACGCCGATGCAGGCCAGGCCGATGCGCTCCGAGGGTGGTGGGCGGCCCGGCGCGGGAGCCGGCAGCAGCAGGGGGCCGAAACCGAGCGCCAGGCGCCGCAGCGCGGCCCGGCGGCTGAGCGCAGCGGGGCGGCCGTGCCGGGGTAAGCGGTCGGGGGTGTTCGCGGGCGTGACCCCGGCGTTTCGGGCGGCGTTAGCTGTTGGGGTGGTGGTCACGGCTGGCCGGCGGAGGGACGGAGGTGAGGGCCAGGTAGAGCTCGCGCGCGACCCAGGCGTCCGTCGCCGCGTAGCGGATTTGCGCGGGTGTGAGCTCGGTGCGTCCCCAGTTGGAGCGCTGCACGCCCTTGGAGACACGGAATCCGAGCACCGCGGCGGCGAGGCCGCGGGTACCGGTCTTGCGGAAGCCCATCCGGGCGGCGAGCGTGGCGATGTCCACAAAGCCGGCCGGTTGCAGGGGGTGCAGCTCGGCGAGCTTGCGCATGTCCTGTTGCAGTGCGACGCCGGCCTTGATCAGCTCCGCCGACTCGAAGAGACGCCAGAGCGGTGAGAGGTCCGAGAGTCTGGCGGGACGGACGAGGAAGACCTCGTTCGCGGTGGCCAGTTGGATCAGCGAGATGGGGTAAGACTCGCCGGGTCGGAAGGCGGGGCGGGATTCGGTGTCGAACCCGAGCACCTGTGCGGCGGCGAGGATTTGGACGGCGTCGGGAAGATCTTCGTCGCGTTCGATCACACGGATGGTGCCTTCAAACCACTTGAGCGGGAGGGCGTTGATCTGCTCGTCGGTGAGGTGGCTGGGCCATTTGCCGGCGATGGTGGTCTCGGTGGTGGGCGGCGGGGTGGTTGGCGGGGAGGGGGGTGGTGCGGGCGATGAGTCCTCGCTGGGGGTGCGCGTGGCACGGCGGTGGGCGGGGGTGGGTGGCGGCGGCTCCTCGGCGGGTGGTGGGGTGAGGCCGAGTTTGGCTTCGAACTCTCGGCGCGCGGCGCCGCTGAGCGGGTTTTCCCGCCCGGCGACCATTTCGCGGATGGCGGAGACCTCGTCGGCGGAGAAACGGCGACCGTTGAGCACGTGGCGCTCGAAGGCGGCGTAGGCGAGCGGCGCGACCGCCTGCGCGATGCGCGCGATCGCGCTGGCGTACTCGCGGATTTCCCACTGCGCGTGCGGGTCGAGCCGGAGCTCGAGGAAGTGAAACAAATTGTGCAGGTCCATCTGCCAGTACCATTGTGTGTAGACGGAGAGCGGCAGGTTGATGCGCGCCAGTTCGCGCGCGACGCCGCGGTCGAGCAACCGCTGATAGGTTTCGTAGGCGGCGTGCTGTTCTTGCAGCAGCAGGTCGAGCACTTCGCGCTGGAGTTCGGGTGGTAGCTCCTCCGGGTCGCGGCCCTGCTTGTTGTCGCGGGACTGGCGGCGGATCTGGGAGGGGGGGGGCAGGTAGAATTCGTCGGCGAGCACGCTGTAGCGGCCGGAGATCTCGTTGATGCGGGCGGTGCGATGGCGGATCCACTGCCGCGCAACGAAGATGGGCAGCTTGCAGTGCAGCTCGATCACGACGTGTTCGAACGGCGAGGTGTGCTGGTGGCGCATCAGGTAATCAATTAGCGCCCCGTCGTCGCGCACGGACTTTGTGCCGCGGCCGTAGGAGACCCGTGCCGCCTGCACGATCCGCGCGTCGCCGCCCATGTAGTCGACCAGCCGCACGAATCCCTTGTCGAGCACGCGGATTTCCTTGTCGAGCAGGGCCTCGGCGGCCGGTACCAGCACATGTCCCATCGTTGCGACACCTCCGTGCACGGCTGACCGGCCGTCGCCTCCGCGGGCGTGGGGGGGCGCCGGAGGCGCGGCGGTCGCGGTTGAATGTACGCGGTTCGGAACCTAGAGTGAAGCGCTTTCGCGAGCCCCGGGGGCGAGCCGGGGGTGCCACGGAATGAGACCCGTTTCCGAAAACGATCTGCTGGAGGTGTGTGTGCAAGCGGTGCGCGCGGCGGGCGCGCATGCGCGCGCGAACCGGCGCCGCCGGCGCGAGACGGTGGAGGTGGCCCCGCACGATGTGAAGCTGGCGCTGGACGTGGAGTCGCAGGCTGCCGCCGCGGAAGTGATCCGGCGGCGGTATCCCGCGCACGCGCTGCTGGGGGAGGAGCGGGGGCTGGACGAGTCGGGCGAGTACCGCTGGGTGATTGACCCGATTGACGGCACCGTGAATTTTTCGCATGGGCTGCCGTACTGGGCCTCGTCGGTGGCGGTGCAGTTTCGCGGCCGGACGGTGGCGGGTGCGGTGTGGCTGCCGGATCTGGACGAGCTGTACACGGTCACCGCGAGCGGACCGGCGCGGTGCAACGAGACGCCGATCCGCGTTTCGGAGGAGACGGAGCTGGTGCGTTCGATCGTGTACACGGGGATGATCGAGCAGGAGGGGGACGAGGGAGTGTCGCTGCGGGTGACCGAGCGGCTGGCCTCCGCGGTGCGGAAGCTGCGGGTTCTGGGTTCGGCGGCGGCGGAGCTGTGTTATGTGGCGGCCGGTCGCGGCGAGGGGTACGTGGAGACGCGGATCCACGTCTGGGACGTTGCGGCGGGGGCGCTGCTGGTGGAGCGGGCGGGAGGGCGATGCGAGGTGCTCGAGGAGCTGGGCGGACACACGATGCGGTTTCTGGCGACGAATGGCGGAATTCACGAGGCGGCGGTTCGGGTGATCCGCGCGGCGTTGCGCGAGCCGGCGCGGCGGTGAAGTCGTCGGACCACGGCGGCGATGTGCGGCTGGGGTGGTGGTGCGCCGGCGGCATGGTGGTGCTGGCGGCCGCGACGGTGGTCCTGCCGTTGTTGATGCCGGCGCTTGCGGCGGGGCTGACGTGGGAGCGGCGGGGGCGGCTGTTTGCGGTGCTCGGCGGCAGTTTTGTCGTGGCGCTGGTGGCGTCGGGGCCGATCGCGGACCGAACGCATCCGCGGCCGTTTGTGGTGGGGGGGAATCTGCTGGTGGGCGCCGGGCTGGTGCTGCTGGGTGTTGCGCGGGGGTTTGGGCCGCGGGCGTTCGCGTGCGCACTTTTGGGGTTGGGGGCGGGTCTGCTGGACATGGTCCTGAGTCCGCTCGTTGCGCGGACGGCGCGGGGGCGTGCGGCTGCGGCATTGAACCGGTTGCATGCGGCGTATTCGATTGGAGCGGTGGGAGTCTCGGCGCTCGGGGCGGCCTGGCTGCGGGCGGGGTTAGACTGGCGGTGGCTGCCGGTGGCGTTGCTTCCGCTGCCGCTGGGGATCGCGGTGCGATTTGCCGGACTGGCGCTGCCGGCGCTGGCAGAGCGCGAAACGCGGGCGGGTGCGGTGCGGGAGGTGTTGGGGCGTCCGGAGTTTCGGTTGTGGGCGCTGGTGTTTTTCGGTGCGGGTGCGGCGATGGCGGGGCTCAGCCAATGGCTGCCGGCGCTGGTGCGCGCGGAGCTGGGCGCGTCGGCATCGATGGGGAGCATGGCGCTCTCGGTGTTTTTGCTTGGGATGGGGGGAGCTCGGCTGATTGTCGCGCGCTGGCTGCACGGTCATTCGCCGGAGCGATTGTTGGCGTGGGGGCTGGTGGCGACGATCGCGCTGGGGCTGGCGGGACGGTTCGTGGGTCCGGCGGAGGTCGGCGTGCTGGCCCTGATCGCGGTGGGCGCACCCTGTGGCATTCTTTGGCCGACCGCCCTGGCGGCTGCTTCCGCACGCATTCGCGCGGGCGGGGGGGCGCTGTTCGGCTGGCTCTCGGCGGCGGGCAACTCGGGGTGTTTTGTTGCGCCGTGGCTGATTGGGTTGGCGGCGGACCGGATCGGGCTGCGGGCGGCGCTGCCGATCGCGGTGCTGCCGGCAGCGGTGGCGCTGTGGCGGCTGGTCCAACGGTTGGATGCGGCTGCGGCGGCGGAATCCAAGGATCGGAGAGCGCCGTGCGGGGCGGCGCGGCGTGAGGCGGCCTGAGAGGTCCGGCTTGAAGATTGGGCTCGCGGTGGTAGCGTAGAGCCAGCGGTTGGGGTGCTGCCCGACAACGGGCGGCTGAGAACATACCCATTGAACCGGATCCGGATAATGCCGGCGCAGGGAACCGTGAGCCGAGATCCTCGAACGCCCCGCGGGTGCGGGGCCCCTCCCGCTCGGTTCCGCGCAGGAGCAGCAACATGGAGCCATCCATCACACGGGCGATTGTTCGCTCGTATTTGGCGAAACTGGACCGAGCGGCGGAGCTGGACGTTGCACTGGTCGGGGCCGGGCCCTCGGCGCTGATGGCGGCGCGGGATCTGGCGGCGGCCGGGCGCTCGGTTGCGATTTTTGAGCGGCGGTTGGCGCCGGGAGGTGGGGTGTGGGGGGGCGGCATGCTGTTCAACGAGGTGGTGTTGCAAGAGGACCTCGGGCCGTTGCTGGACGAGCTGGGCGTTGGGCATGCGCCGGCGGGGGAGGGGCTGCTGACGGCGGATTCGGTGGAGCTGGCGGCGGCGCTGATCCTCGGTGCGCGGCGTGCGGGCGCGCTGATTTTCAACGCGGTGACGGTGGAGGACCTAGTGGTACGTGTGGATCGGGTGGCAGGGCTGGTGATCAACTGGGCGCCGGTGGTGCGGCAGCAGATGCACGTGGATCCGATCTGCGTGGTGGCGCGGGCGGTGGTGGACGCGACCGGCCATCCGGGGGAGATCGTGCGGCTGGCGGCGTTGAAAGGCGGGCTGGTGCTGGACACGCCCACGAGGGGCGTCCCGGGCGAACGACCGATGTGGGCGGAGATGGGCGAGGCCGCGGTGGTGCAGTATACCGGGCGGGTGTGCGCGGGGCTGTATGTTTGCGGCATGGCGGCGAACCAGGTGGGGGGTGGACACCGGATGGGGCCGATTTTCGGCGGGATGTTGCGCAGCGGCCGCAAGGTGGCCGAAGTGATCCTGCGGGATCTGGCGAATGCGTGACCGCTTCGGGCTGTACCTGGTGCTGACCGAGCCGGTGGCCGGCTACGAGCGGTGTGCGGCGGCTGCGGTGGAGTGCGGTGTGGCCTGGGTGCAGCTGCGGATGAAGCGCGAACCGCCCGACGAGCGCCGACGGATCGCGGAGCGGATCCGCGAAATCACGCGCGGGAGCGCGACGGGGCTGATCATCAACGACGACTTGGCGCTGGCGCGCGAAGTGTCCGCCGACGGCCTGCATCTGGGCCAGGGGGACCCGCCCGGGCCGGCAGAGGCGCGGCGGCAGTGGGGCCGCGTGGAGGTGGTGATCGGCCTCTCGACGCACAACGCAGCCCAGGCGGCACGTGCCCGCGAGCTCGGTGCCGACTATGTCGGTGTGGGGCCGGTTTTTGCGACGCCGACGAAGCCAGATGGCGATCCGCCGTTGGGGCCGGTGGCGGCCGCACGGGCGGCAGAGCTGGCCGGATGCCCTGCGGTGGCGATCGGCGGCATTGATGCGACGAACCTCGAAGCGGTGCTGCGCGCCGGTTTCGTGAACTTCGCGGTCGTGCGCGCGGTCGGCGCCTCGCTTAATCCGGCGGCGGAGATCCGGCGGCTTCAGCGAATCTGGTGGGAGGTCGTTGGCGGCGGCTGAGCGGGCGGCTCGTTCGATTCGTCGGCGAGCACCTGCTCGAACCTCGATGGGTCCGCGTGCGGGATCAGCAGCGAGTCAACGAACTCGCCCTCGAACCCCTCGCAGAGGTTCAGTTCGACCGGCTCGGCGATCCGCACCAGCCGTTCCCAGATTTCGGGCGCCCGCGGGTCACCGAGCCCCTGCAGCGCGCCACCGAGCGCGCCGTTGCCGATCACTTCGATGATTTCGAGCGGCAGGTCCGGCAGTAGACCGATGCGCATCGCGTTCCGCAGGTGGAGGTGCCGGCCAAATCCGCCGGCGACGATGACGCCGTCGAGGTCGTGCGGCCCGCAGCCGGCCGCACGCAGTAGTGTGACGATGCCTGCGTGCACCGCCGCCTTGGCCTTCAAGAGTTCGGCGATGTCCGCCTCGCTCAGCACGATGGGGGAGCCCTGTGCGGTTGGCTCGGAGGGAGCGACGATCACCGCGCGAAGGTCGTGGCCGCGCTGATGCACAGTGATGCCGGCGCCGGCGCGCCGGAGCGCGTGCCAGTCGAGCCGACCCGTCGCGTCCAGCCGGCCCGCGCGCGCGAGCTCCGCGAGCGCGTCCACCGCGGCGGAGCCGCAGATCCCGACGGGTGGCGCGCCACCGATGGTTTCGTACTCGAAGTGGTCCGCATGCCAGCGCAGCCGTTCGATCGCGCCAGGCTCGGCGCGCATGCCACAGGCGAGGCCGGCACCTTCGAACGCGGGGCCGGCCGCGGTGGCCGCACAGAGCAGTCGTTGGCCGTTCCAAAAGAGAATTTCTCCGTTCGTGCCGATGTCGACCAGCAGCCAGCGGCCGGTGCGGTCGAGCAGGCCGCTGATCGCGGCGTCGGCGGTGAGGTCGCCGCCGACATGGCCGGAGAGTGACGGAATCGCCTCGACCCACGCGCGCGGATCGGTGGCCAGGCCGACCCGCGTGGCGCGCAGGGGCGGGTAGCGCCGCGCGGCCGGGCGGAACGGAATTCGCCCGATGCCGACCGGCGAGAGCCCCAGCGCGAGGTGTTCCATCACGCTGTTGCCGGCCAGCACCACGTGCAGGATGTCGTCGGGCGAGCGGTGCGCGCGCGCACAGGCGCGCTGGATCAGCCGGTTGGCCGTCCCGATGACCAGTTCCTGCAGCTGGCGGCGGCCCGCGGGATCTTCGGCGGCGCTGATGCGCGAGGCGACGTCCGCGCCGCGACTCATCTGGGCGTTGTAGTCGGAGGCGGTTGCGAGCGGTTGGCCGCTGTCCAGTTCGACGAGCGTCGCGACGACGGTGGTGGTGCCGATGTCGAGCGCGAGGCCGAGCGGAGGCGGGGCGGTGGCGGACCGGATCTCCGCCGGGAGCGCGCGGCCGGCGCGCTCCAGCCACCAGAGCTCGGCGCGCCCGTAGCGGGCGAGTTCCGCGTGCAGACGCTCGAGAGCGTCGATGTCGAGGGCCGGCGGGGTGGGTGCGCCGGTGGCGATGGCAGCGGCTTCCGCCAGTTCCGCATCGGAGGCGACGGCGCCGGGCTCGTCCGGGGGAGGCCGGACTTCGGCGCGATGGAGACGGGGGCGCCAACCGCCGAGCGCGATCGCGCAGTCGGCGACGACGCGGCCTTCGGCGGGGCTGCGCGAGGCCACCGGAATCTCGAACTCGCACGGCGCGCCCTCGATCGTGGTGGTCTGGCAGGCGAGCACGCGCCGGGGCTCGCCGCGATGGATTTCGGCGATGGCCGCGCGGATGCGGATCCGACCGCTCTCTACGATCACCGCGCAGCGGCCGCACCGCCCGCGGCCGCCGCAGAGGGTGTTCAGCGGCCATCCTGCGCGCGCGGCGGTGCAATCGAGGGTTTCGCCCGGCCGGAGCGGCACGGTACGGGTTTCGCCGCCCAGCCGCACGGTGATGGTCATCGCAGGAGAGGCGGCGAATCAGCCGGCGAGGCCGAGACAGCGCTCTACCACGCGCACCGCGGCGCCCGCGTCCTCGCCGTAGCCGTGCGCGCCAATTTCGTCGGCGTATTCCTGCGTGATCGGCGCGCCGCCGATGATGATCTTCACACCGGGCGAGCCGCGGAAGTGGTCCGCGACGGTTTTCATGTAGGGCATTGTGGTGGTCAGCAGCGCACTCATCAGCACCGCGCGGGCGCCGTCGTTCACCGCCTTTTCGAACTTCAGCACGTCCACGTTGGTGCCCAGGTCAATCACCCGGAAGCCGGCGCCTTTGAGCATCATCGCGACGAGGTTCTTGCCGATGTCGTGCAGGTCGCCTTTCACGGTGCCGATGCAGATGGTGGCGCGCGGCTCGTGGCCGGTCTTCACGAGCAGCGGCTCGAGGATCTGCAGCCCCGCCTCCATGGCGCGCGCGGCGATCATCATTTGCGGGATGAACAGCTCGCGGCGCGAGTACCGCTCGCCGACGTCCCGCATCGCGGGAATCATGGTTTCGGTGAGCAGTTCCGACGGGCTACGGCCCGCGGCAAGCTCGCGCTGCAGGATCGTTTGAACCGCCGGCCGGTTGCCGCTGCAGATCGCTGTATACAGTTCCTCGAGTCGTGCCATGACCGCCTCCTTTCCGCCGGTCGGCCGGATCAGAGCGACTTCGCGTCCCGCCGATCGCCGACGTCCTGCAGGATGTCCGTCATTCGATCGAGCGCGGCCTGGATCGTCGCCATCTCCTCCCGGATGCGCTCGAACCGCAGCGCGTGATCAATGCGCAGCTTTTCGAGATAGCGTTTGCGGTCGAGCACCTCTTCCATGGTCACCTGGAGCCGCTCGACCTTTGCCTTCAACGCGGCCTCTTCGCTGGCTTCCCCCGCGAGCAGTTCGGTGTCCGAGCCGGGCGGTGCGATCGCCTGCTCCTCGCGGGTTGGCACCTGCATGCGTTGGCCGCAGTCGGGGCATTTGACGACCAACCCCGCGCCGCGTTCATCGATACCGAGGCTTTTGCCGCAGTTCGGGCACTCAAACAGGATATCGTGCTCGGTGAACCCCGGCGGGAGTTGTTCCTGATTCATCGTCGCACCTCGTCTTCGGGGTCAGCATAGCGGGGCGGCGTGCGGGTCGCAAGCGGCGGGGGCGCACGGCCGCGCGTTGGCAACGGGAGCTGCGGCCGATACACTCCGCGCCATGAGCGGGCACGGTTGGTGTTGGCGGGCTGGGGTGGTGGCCGCGTCGCTGGCGGTGGTGCCGGTGGCGCACAGCAGCCCCGCCCCGACGAATGGGATGACGATGGATGCGAAGGTGCTGGACGGTGCGGCGAGCCTGCGGGTACGGGTGCGCTACTGGTTGGCGTGTCCGCCCGGCTACGAGCGCGAGGGGCCACAGCGCTGGCCGCTGCTGCTGTTTCTGCACGGCGCAGGGGAGCGCGGCGACGATCTGGAGCGGGTGAAGCAGCACGGTCCGCCGAAACTGATCGCGGCCGGACGTGTGTTGCCGTTCATTGTGGTGGCGCCGCAGTGTCCGGCGGACGACTGGTGGGACAGTGCGCGGCAGATTCTGGCGCTGCGGACGCTGCTGGACGACGTGATCGCGGCGCACCGCGTGGACCGGGACCGGGTGTACGTGACGGGGTTGAGCATGGGTGGATTTGGCACCTGGCGGCTGGCGGCGGAGTTTCCAGAATTGTTTGCGGCGATCGCGCCGATCTGCGGCGGGGGGCCGTGGTATCGCGCCGGCGCGCTGCGACAGGTGCCGGCGTGGGTGTTTCATGGCGCGGACGATCCGGTGGTGCCGCTGAGGGAGTCGGAGGTGATGGTGGAGGCGCTACGCCGTGTGGGTGCGCAGCCCCGCTTCACGGTGTATCCGAACACCGGTCACGACGCGTGGACCGCCGCCTACGAGGGGCCGGAGCTGTACGAGTGGCTGTTGCAGCATCGGCGCGGCGCGGCGCCGGCAGCGGGCGGAGCGCAATGAGCGGAGTGGTGGTGCTGGCCTGGGTGGCGCTGGTGCCGGTGTTGGCGGCCGCCGCGGCGGAGCGGGCGCATCCGGCGCTCGCGCAACTTTTGGCTGACGGCGCGCCGCTGCGCAACCTGCACGTGCACCTGAAGGGCGGCCTCACGGTGGAGCGTGCGCTCGAGCTCTCGCGCGCGACTGGCGTGCAGTTCGGCCTGGCGATCAACGTGGGTCTGGGGTTCCCGACCACCAACGACGCGGCCGCGCTCGCGTGGCTGGCGGAGGTGCGACGCTGCGGGGAGTTCTTCGCCGCGGTTCAGGGGGAGGGGCGGGAGTGGACCGCACTGCTCTCGCCGGAGACGGTCGCGCAGTTCGACTATGTGTTCACCGATGCGATGACGTGGACCGACCGACGGGGGCGGCGGCTGCGGCTGTGGATTGCGGCGGAGGCACCGGTCGACGATCCGGAGGAGTTCATGGACATGCTCGTCGAGCGGACGGTCGGCATCGTCGAGCGCGAGCCGATTGACGTGCTGGCGAACCCGACGTTTTTGCCCGCATCGCTCGCGGCGCGGTACGACGAGCTGTGGACCGAGGCGCGGATGCGGCGCGTGATCGAGGCGGCGGTTCGGTACGATGTCGCGTTGGAAATCAACGCGCGCACGCGGCTGCCCGGCCGGGCGTTTCTGCGGCTGGCGCGTGCGGCAGGCGCGAAGTTCGCGTTCGGCACGAACAACCGCGACGAGGACGTGGGTGACCTCGGTTATTGCCTGGACGTTGCGCACGAGCTGGGGCTGGGGCCGGCGGATTTGTTTGTGCCACGGCCAGCGGGCCAGCGGGCGGCGGACCGGCGGCGTCATCTTTTCCCGGCGGTGCGGCGCGCGGCGGGCAGAGGATAACGCCGGGCGGCGGGGGGTTTGTGATGGTCGAGTGGCGGGTCGCATGGATTGGCGGTGTTGCGCTTGGCGCTCTGCTGGGGGGCCGCGTGCTGCGGGTCTACCTCGAGCGGTGGGCGGGCGCCGCCGGCCGGAGGGGACGGCCGCTGCAGCAGAGCGCCGCGGCGGCGCTGGCGCGCTGTGCGCCGGGGACGATCGGCGCGCTCGCGCTCGCACGGATTTTACCCCAGCTGCCCTGGCCTGCGCCCCTGGCACCGGGGGTTGCGGCAGTCGCGCGGGTGCTGGACGTGCTGGCGGTGGGCTGGGTCGCGTGGGCGATGGTGGCGGTCGTCGTGCGCTGGCTCGAGCTCACCGCGCAGCGGAGCCGCAGCCGGCTGGACGAGATGCTGGTGCCGATTGTCGGACACAGCCTGCGCGCGACCGTGTTGGTGCTGGTGATGGTGCAGGTGGCGCAGACGCTGTCCGACAAGCCGGTCACTTCGATCCTCGCCGGCCTCGGGATCGGCGGACTGGCGGTCGCGCTGGCCGCGCAGGACTCGCTGCGGAATTTCTTCGGCTCGATCGTGCTGCTCGCGGACAAGCCCTTTGGACTGGGCGATCGGATTGCGGCGGGCGATCTGGACGGCGTGGTGGAATCGGTCGGGCTGCGGTCCACGCGGTTGCGCACGCTCGACGGCGAGCTGGTGACGATTCCGAACGGCGACCTCGCGGGCCGCGCGATCCGCAACTACGGCCGGCGCACGTTCATCCGAAGCCAGTCGGTGATCGGCATCACGTACGACACGCCGCCGCAGCGGGTGGAGCGCGCGATGGAGATTCTTCGCGAGCTGCTCGATCGGCACGAGGGGTTCAATGCGGAACGGCCGCCACGGGTGCATTTCCGCGAGTATGGGCCCTACTCGCTGAACCTGCAGGTGGTGTACTGGTACCATCCGGCCGACTGGTGGGCGTATCTCGACCACCACAGCCGCCTGAACCTTGAGATTCTGCGGCGGTTTGCGGCGGAGGGAATCCAGTTCGCGTTCCCGACGCAGACGGTACACATTGCGGGCGGCGCGGGCGCGCTCCGGCCGTCCGAGGAGGATCGCACATGATGCGTTGGCCAGCCTACGTCACCCGGGGATTTGTGACCGGCATTCTGGCGGCCTTCGTGGCGGGGTCCGCGGCGCGGGCGGCGCCGCTGCCGCGGCTGCAGGTGCATCCGGAGCGGCGGTATTTGCAAACGGAGGACGGCCGGCCGTTTTTTTGGCTCGGCGACACCGCCTGGGAGCTGTTTCACCGGCTGAACCGCGAGGAGGCGCTGCACTACCTCGACACGCGTGCTCGCCAGCAGTTCAACGTGGTGCAGGCGGTCGCGCTGGCGGAGCTCGACGGGCTGCGCGTGCCGAACGCGTATGGCCATCTGCCGCTGGAGGATCTCGATCCGGCCCGCCCGGCGGAGCGGCCGGGGCCAGCGAACGACTACTGGGACCACGTGGACTTCATTGTGCGCGCCGCGAACGAGCGGGGCATCTACGTGGGGTTCTTGCCGACGTGGGGCGACAAGTGGACCGCGGCGGCCGGCGGCGCGGGGCCGGTGGTGTTCAACGCGACCAACGCATATGTGTACGGACGCTGGCTCGGCCGGCGCTACCGCGAGGCGGGGATCGTCTGGATTCTGGGCGGTGACCGCACGGTGGACAGCGACGAGCATCGCGCGATCATGGACGCGATGGCGCGCGGGCTGCGGGAGGGGGATGGCGGCGCGCATCTGATCACGTTCCATCCGCGCGGCGGGCGGAGCTCGTCGGAGTGGTTCCACGACGCGCCGTGGTTGGATTTCAACATGCGTCAGAACGGTCACGACGCGGTGTGGCCCGCGTACGCGCGCACCACGCGCGATTGGGAGCGCCAACCGGTGAAGCCGGTGCTCGACGGCGAGCCGATCTACGAGGGGCATCCGGTCGGCTTTCGCGCGCAGGAGCACGGCGTTTCGCTCGCGGCGGACGTGCGCCGGGCGCTGTACTGGGACCTGTGCGCGGGGGCGTTCGGGCACACCTACGGCCACCACTCGGTCTGGCAGATGTGGGCGCCGGGCCGCGCGCCGGTGAACGCGCCGATACTGAGCTGGCGCGAGGCGATCCGGGAGCCCGGCGCCGAGCAGATGCGGCACGCGCGGCGATTGATCGAGTCACGGCCGTTCTTCACGCGCATTCCGGACGACTCGCTGATCGCGCCGCATCCGACGAACACCAACGCGGTGCCCGGCGCGGGGCTGCGGCGCTTTGCTGCAACGCGCGACCGGGAGGGCCGCTGGGCGATGGTCTACGCGCCGTGTGGGCGGAGCTTCCGGGTGAACGCCGCACCCCTGCGCGAAGGGCGCTGGGTGGCCTGGTGGTACGATCCGCGCACCGGCGAGGCGTTGAAGATCGGCGAGTTTGAGAAGGCCGCGCTGCCCGTGTTCACGCCGCCGGCTGCGGGCGAGCAGCTCGACTGGGTGCTGGTGCTGGACGAGGCCGCGCAGAACTGGCCGCCGCCGGGCGAGCCACGGCGGGAGGGCTAATGCGGCGGGGTCCTTGCGGTGGGGAGGGGCCGCGCATAGGCTGGTCATCGGGCGTGGCGGAGGCGAGCGGAACGTGGTGGGTTACTGGGCGAACCTGGCGGCGGCGTTCCTCAGTCGTCGGCTGCCGCTGCCCTTTTCGTACTGGCTCGGCATGCGGGTGGCGGATTTGTTCTGCCTCGCGGACCCCGCAGGCCGTCGCGGCGTCCGCGCGAACCTGCGCCGCATTCTCGCCGCGCGCGGCATCCACCCGGCGCGCGGTGCGATCCGTACGCTTGCTCGCAAGACCTACCAGGCGTTTGGCAAATACATTGTGGATTTCT
Organism: Kiritimatiellia bacterium; assembly: GCA_026417735.1. Taxonomy (NCBI): domain Bacteria; kingdom Pseudomonadati; phylum Kiritimatiellota; class Kiritimatiellia; species Kiritimatiellia bacterium. The sequence continues at coordinate 160,025 of JAOACR010000017.1, read as the reverse complement.
ACCGCTATTCCCGCGCGTTTTGCGATGAGCTTGAGCGGAAGGTCAGTGTCGCGCACGGCGAGCGGCTCGACCGGGCGATCGCGGCGGGGCGCGGTGTGATTCTCGCGACCGCGCATCTGGGCAGCTGGGAGATGGGCGGGTTGTTTCTCGCCAGCCGCGGCCATCGCGTCACCGCGGTGTACCGGCCCACCGGCGTGCCGCATCTGGACCGGCTCTGGAGCGACCACCGGCTGCAGCGCGGCATCCGGATCCTGCCGCTGGGCGACGCCGCCGCGGGGCTGTGCCGCGCGTTGCAACAGGGCGAGCTGATTGCGCTGCTGGCCGATCGCGACTTCACGGGGCGCGGCGCACCGGTGGACTTTTTCGGCGCGCCGGTCCGCATGCCGATCGGGCCCGCGGTGCTCGCGAAGCGGTGCGACGCGCCGATTCTGCCCGGTTTCATGCTGCGGCAGGTGGATGAGCGGTTTCTGCTGCAGTTTCACGAGCCGATCTGGCCGCGGGAACATGCCTCCGTCGCGGAGATCCACGCGCGGCTGGTGCGGGTGCTGGAGGATGTGATCGGCGATCATCCCACGCAGTGGTTCGTGTTCCGCGATTTTTGGACCACTGCGGAGCCGGGGGCGGCGCGGGCGAAATGAACGGCCGCGACGCCATCCCTGCGGCGCCGCCCCGCTATGTCGCGGTGATTCCGGCCTACGCGGAAGAGGAGCGGATCGGGCCGGTGGTCGCCGCAGCGCGGGCGCACGGTGTGCACGTGCTGGTGGTGGATGACGGCTCGCCCGATCGCACCGCGGAGGTCGCCCGCGCCGCCGGCGCGGAGGTGATCCGCCATCCCGAGAACCGCGGCAAGGGCCAGGCGCTGCAGACCGGATTCCGGCGTGCCGCGGAGCTCGGATGCGAGGCGGTGATCACGCTCGACGGCGACGGCCAGCATGATCCCGCCGAGATTCCACGCTTCATCGAGGCTTACGAACGCACCCGGATCCCGGTGCTGATCGGCAACCGGATGTGGGATTGCCGGGGCATGCCGTTGGTGCGCCGGCTCACCAACCGGTTCATGAGCTGGCTGCTCAGCCGGGAGATGCGCCGGTATCTGCCCGACACGCAGTGCGGCTACCGGCTGTTCCGAACCGACCTCCTGCGGTTCGTCGAAACCGAGTCGGACCGGTTTGCGGCGGAGTCGGAGATTCTGCTGAGGCTGGCCGCGCGGGGACTGCGGATGGACTCGGTTCGCATCCGCACCATCTACCGGGGCGAGCGCAGCAAGATTCGACCGCTCGCGGATACGATCCGCTTCTGCCGGATGTTGCGCCGCTGGCGGCGCGCTCGCGCGGCGCCGCCGGCCTAGCGCTGCGGAGCGGCGGGGGCCACCGGCGCGGCGCCCGGCCGCACGATGTTTGCGCGGGCCTGCAGGCCGCGGATGTAGTCGGCCACCGCGCGGTTCCACTTCGTCCGCTCCAGATGCTGGCGGATGCGCGGCGCAGCCTCTTCGAACGAAACGGTGCGTTCCGGCGAGCGGTTTGTCGTCTGGATGATGTGATAGCCGAACTGGGTTTCCACGATCGGGCCGATTTCGCCGATTTTCTGCGTGAACGCGGCCTCTTCAAACGGCGGCACCATCCGGCCGCGAGGGAACTCGTAGAGGCCTCCGCGATCGCGGCTGCCGGGGTCGTCGGAGTACTTCTTGGCGAGCTCCGCGAAGTCGCCGCCCGCAAGCAGTTCCGCGCGCACCTTCTCGGCCTGCTCGCGCTTCTTTGCGCGGTCGGCCGCCGGCGCGTCCGGCGGCACCGCGATCAGGATGTGGCGGGCGGTCACCGTCTCCGGCAGGCGAAAGACGTCTGGCTGGCTTTCGTAAAACGCCCGGACCTCCGCGTCGGTCACCTCCGGCTTCGGCACGTTCTTCTCGAGCAGCGCGCGCTTGCGCAGCTCCTGGCGGAGGTCGGCGTCGAACTGTTCCATCGTCACGTTCTGCGCCGCGAGCGCCTGTTCGAGGGTCTGTCCCGGCGGCAGCGTAATGGAGGCCTTCAGTTTGGCGAGCTCCTCGTCGCTCACCGGAATCTTTTGGCGTTCCGCTTCGGCCTCGAGCAGCGTCTGCACGATCAGCTCCTCGCGCGCCTGCACCGCGAGCTGCCGGCGCGCCTCGTCGCGGCGATCGGGCGGGATCTGCCGCCCGTGCATCGCCAGCGCGCGCTCGACCAGGCGGTCCACGTCGCGCTGCGTGATGGTGCGCCCCTCGACGATGGCGACCACCGTTGTCGGGGCGACGGCCGACGGCGCGGGTCGTTCGAAGAGATCGTCGGGAATCAGCGCGGAAGGAACCGCGGGAGGGTTGGTCGTTGCGGCGCCAGACAGGCACACCGCGGCGATGGCGGCGACGCTGCCGCAGCGCAGAGGAGCGGACGGCTGGTTGATCTTCATTTGGCTAGAGTCGCTCGGCGGGGGCACAAAGTCAAACGGCGTTCGGCGGTGCGCGGTGCGTGCCGCTCAGCGGATCCGCCGCCAGCGGACCGCGTACATGCCGGTGCCTGGCCCCATCCACGGCCAGACCCACATGGCCGGTTCCGGGCCGCCCCCCGACTGCAACGGGTGGAGGCCCGGTTCGCGTTCGAAGCGGGGATGTTCGCGCTCGAACCAGCTGGTGATCTCGAGCGTCTCGGCGCGGGTGAGCGAACACACTGCGTAGACCAGCCGGCCGCCGGCGCGGACGGCGGCGGAGGCGGCGCGGAGCAGTTCCCGCTGGAGCGCGGCCGATGCGGCGAGGTCTTCCGGCGCGGCGCGCCAGCGGGCGTCCGGCGCACGGCCCCACGTGCCGAGGCCGGTGCAGGGCGCATCGACGAGCACGCCGTGGAATTGGGGCGAGCCGGGCAGGGGCTGGCGGGCGTCGTGCAGCGTCAGCCGGATGCCGCTGAGGCCGAGCCGGCGGATCCGGCGCCGCGCCTCGCCCAGCGCGGCGGGGCGCACATCGCTGCCGAGGATCTTTGCGCGGCCGCGCGTGCGCGCGGCCAGGTCCAGCGCCTTGCCGCCGGCGCCGACGCACGCGTCCCACCACTCTTCGCCCGGTCGTGGATCGCACCATGCGCCGACCGCCTGGGAGGCCGCGTCCTGGATCTCAAACACCGGGCCGACGGTTTTCTCGAGTTCCGCGATCGGGATCGGGCGGGGTACGCGGACGGCGGCGGGCAGCCGCGGCAACGGTGTTTCGGCCGGATGGCCGAGCGCGGTGAGGCGGCGCGCGAGCGCGGCCCCATCGCCGTCTGCCGCGCGCAGCCAGAGCGGGGGCCGCCGCTGAATTGTCTCGAGCCAGCGCAGAGGCGTGGCGCCGGGCGTGGGGTCGTCGGGCAGTGCGAGTGCATCAAGCGCCCAGGCCGGCACCAGATCTTCCGGGCGGGCGTCAGGCTTCCAATGGTTGGACACCCATTGCCGCCGGTCTTCCAACCCTTGGAAGCCATCGGGCGGAGGGGGTGGGGGGGCGGCGAATCCGGGCAGGTGGTGGAGCGCGGCGGGCAGCGGTTCTGCGCCGCATTCGAGCCGGTGGGCGATCGCGAGCACCGCGCCGATGCGCTCTGTCGGCGGTCCGCACCAGCCGCGCCAGCGCCACAGCGCGAACACGCAGCCGGAGATGATGCGGCGGTCCCGCGCGCCGAGTTCCGGCCGGCTGCGGAAGTAGCGGCTGAGGGTTTCGTCGACGGGCTGCCGCGACGCGACCGCGGTCTCCGCGAGCCGGACCGCCTCCGCGAGCGCGGCGGCCTGGCGTGCGGCGCGCGCGCGGGCGGCCTCCGGCGGGGGCTCATCGGCGTCGGGCTTGTGGTGGTGCATCGGCTCGCCTAGAGTAGCGCGCCCGCGCGGCCGGGGCGACGCACCGCAGGCTGGCGAGCGCGGAGCGAGGTGGTGGACCATGGCCAGAGAACTTGCATTCGCGATGATCAACCCGTACTCGCTGGCGAAGTCGCGTACGGGGGGAATTCTGGGTCGGTTTTTGAGCCGGACGGGACTGGACCTGGTGGCGGCGCGCATGTTCGGGCCCAGCCGGGAGCTCGCCGAGGCGTACGCGCGACAGATCGAGGAGGAGGCGGTGCCGACCAGTCAGACCGCGCCGCTGCTGGCCGATTATGTGCGCCGCGCGTACGGGCCGGAGCCGGCGAGCGGCCGGCGCCGGCGGGTGATGCTGCTGCTGTTCGAGGGGGAGGACGCGGTCGCGAAGATCGCGGCGACCGCTGGGCCAGTGCGCGCCAACAGCGTCAGCGGCGAGACGGTGCGCGACACGTACGGGGATTTCATCGTCGGCAGCGACGGCGAGGTGCGGTACATTGAGCCGGCGGTGATGGTCGCGCCGACGGTGGAGTCGGCGGCGCGCACGCTGCGGATGTGGGCGCAGTACAGCGCGCAGGATGGGGGGGTGGTGGACAATGCCGCGGACGTGGATCCGACCGGGATCGAGCGGACGCTGGTGCTGATCAAACCGGACAATTTCCGGTATCCCAGTGCCCGGCCGGGCAGCGTGGTGGACATTCTCTCGCGCTCGGGGCTACGCATCGTGGCGGCGAAGGTGCACCGGATGAGCGTCGCGGAGGCGGAGGAGTTTTACGGTCCGGTTCGGCCGGTGTTGCGCGAGAAGATGAAGGGTGTGGTGATGCAGAAGCTCGCGCATCTGATCGAGTCCGAGCTGGGGATGGAGGTGCCGGAGGAGCTGCGGGTGCGGCTGGGGGAGCTGGTGGGGCCCTACTACGGGGACCAGCAGTTTTTCAACATCATTCACTTCATGACCGGCCGCTGGCCGCAGAAGTGCGCGCCGGAAGCGAAGACCGAGCCCGGTCTGGAGCGATGTCTGGCGCTGATGTATGCGGGGCCGGACGCGGTCGCCAAGATCCGGCGATTGCTCGGGCCCACGGATCCGAGCCAGGCGGCACCGGGGACGGTGCGGCGGGAGCTGGGGCAGGACGTGATGGTGAATGCGGCGCACGCCTCCGACTCGCGGGAGAACGCGGCGCGGGAGGCGGCGATCATCCGCATCGAAGAGGACCTGGTGACGCCCTGGGTGCGCCGGTACTACGGAGACTGAACCGATGGGTTGGCCGAATGTGGAGCCGGCGCCGCCGGACCCGATCCTGGGGCTGACGGAGGCCTGGCGCGCGGATCCGAATCCGCGGAAGGTGAACCTGGGCGTCGGCGTGTTTCAGGACGAGCAGGGACGCACGCCGGTGCTCGCGTCGGTGAAGGCGGCGGAGACGGCGCTGGTGGCGGCGGAGTTGACGAAGAACTACTGGCCGATTGCGGGCGATCCGGAGTACGGGCGACGGGTCGCGGAGTTGATCTGGGGTGCGGACGGTGGTTCGGACGCGCGACTGCGGGTGATGTGTGCGCCGGGGGGGACCGGCGCGCTGCGCGTGGGGGCCGAGCTGGTCGGGGCGGTCGTGGGGCGGGGCGGTGCGGTGTGGCTGAGCCGGCCGACGTGGCCGAACCACCGGGGCATTTTCACGGCGGCGGGTTTCGCGGTACGGGAGTATCCCTACTTCGAGCCGGCCGGTGGGGGGGTGGATCGTGGGGCGATGTGGGCGGCGTTGGAGGCGGCGGGCCCGCGCGACGTGGTAGTGCTGCACGCTGGGTGTCACAACCCCACCGGCGCCGATCTCGAGCCGGAGGACTGGCAGCGGCTGGCGGCGGCGGCGCGCGAGCGGGGCTGGTTGCCGGTGGTGGACGCGGCCTACCTCGGATTCGGCGGGACGCTGCAGCAGGACGCCGCACCGCTGCGCGAGCTGCTGGGGGCGGGGGTGGAGTTTTTGGCCGCGATTTCGTTCTCGAAGAACATGGGACTGTACCGCGACCGCGTTGGGGCGCTGGCGATCGTTGCGGCGGACGGGCAGGCGGCAGAGGCGTTGCTGAGCCACGCGCGGTGTGCGGCGCGGGTGCTCTACTCGAACCCGCCGGCGCACGGCCCGCAGGTCGCGATGCGCATTCTCGCGGACCGGCTGCTGCGGGAGATGTGGACCCGCGAGCTGGACGCGATGCGCGAGCGTATCGCCCGGGCGCGCGCCGCGTTTGCGGATGGGCTTGCGGCCCGGCTCCCCGCGCGCGACTGGTCGTTCATTCGGCGCCAGCGCGGGATGTTCTCGTTCACGGGGCTGTCGCGTGCGCACACGGAGTGGCTGCGCGAACATCGGTCGATCTATATGACCGCGGACGGACGGGCGAACGTCGTCGGTCTCAATCCCGACAACCTGGACTACGTGTGCGACGCGATCGCCGAGGCGCTGCGCGAACGGCCGGCTGGCTGAGGGCCGTTCGCGGACCGCGATGAAATGGGTTCGGACCGATTGGGGCCGCGTGCCGGTCCTCTCGTGGTGCGATCCGCTCGACGAGAAAGCGGCCGAGCAGGCGGCGAACCTCGCACGGCATCCGGCGGTGTGGAAGCACGTCGCGCTGATGCCGGACTGTCACGTTGGGTTCGGAATGCCGATCGGCGGGGTGATCGCCTGTCCGGAGGAGGTGATCCCGAACGCGGTCGGCGTAGACATTGGGTGCGGCATGCGGGCGGTTCGCACCAGCGTGCCGGTGGAGCGGCTGAATGCGGGACTGATCCGGGAAATTCTCAACGACCTGCGCCGGGAGGTGCCGGTGGGGGAGGGGCATGCGCACCGGCAGCCGCAGGCGTGGGAGGGGTTCGAGCAGGTCGAGACGCGGCCCGGCGGCGTGGATGCGGACGCGTGGGAGCTGGCGCGGCGCAACCTCGGCACGCTGGGGGGCGGCAACCATTTTCTAGAGCTGCAGGGGGGTGAGGACGGGCGCGTGTGGCTGATGGTGCACTCCGGTTCGCGGAACCTTGGCCTGAAGATCGCGCACCACTACCACCGGCTCGCGCGGGAGCTGTGCGCTCGTCGGCGGCTGGTGTTGCCGGATGAGGATCTGGCGTGTCTGCCGCTCGACAGCGAAGCGGGGCGAGCGTATCTGCGGGACATGGCGTTCGCACTGCGCTACGCGCGCGAGAATCGCCGCCGGATGGCGCAGCGGTTCCGCGAAGCGGTTGCACGACACCTGCCCGAGGCGGACTTCGAACCGGACATTGACGTTCACCACAACTATGCGGCGGAGGAGACACACTTCGGCCGGACGGTGTGGGTGCATCGCAAGGGAGCCACGGCCGCGCGCGCCGGTGAGATCGGGATCATACCCGGCAGCATGGGGACCCCCTCCTACATCGTCCGCGGCCTCGGCCATCCCGATGCGTTCATGTCTTCCTCTCATGGCGCAGGCCGGCGGATGGGTCGGTTGGAGGCCTGCCGCCAGCTCACGAAGGAGGAGGCCGATGCCGCGATGCGCGGGATTGTGTTTGACGGCTGGAAGCGGCTCGGCGGTGGGCGGCATCGGGATCTCGCCGGCCGATATGACCTGGAGGAGGCGCCGCAGGCCTACAAGCCGATTGACGAGGTCATGGCCGCGCAAGCCGACCTCGTTGAGCCGGTGGTGCGGTTGCGCCCCTTGGGTGTGGTGAAGGGCTGAGCGCGGCCGGCGGGGCGCCGCTCAGGGGGCGAAGCGGTACTGGTAGCCCAGCAGGAACAGCGCCGCGCCGGTGTTGCTCTCTCCGTTTGCCTTGTCCTTTTGCACCTCGCGGAACCCGTACTGGCCGCGCACCTCGAACGACACCCGATGGGGCCCACCGATGTCCCACAGCAGCCCGACGCCGCCGGTCAGGCCCCAGTTGAAGGTGTGGAGGTCGTCCGTCACATCGGTGGAGCGGTCGAACGAGACCGGCGGCAGCGGCCGGCCGGCGAGCAGAAGCGGAGTGCGGCCGCGATCGAGATAGATCAGGCTGGTGCCGCTGGTTTCCTGTTCGGCGTGCAACAGAAACCCCGCGTAGGGTCCGGCCAGCGCGACGAAGTGCCACTGGTCCGCGAGTTTCGCGCGCCATTTGAGCAGCAGCGGGATCTCGAGGTATTCAAGCTCGCTGCGGCTTTCGAAGTCCGCGTAGAGGTACCGGCCCGGCGGCAGCGGGGGAAGGCCGGGGAGATCCGCGGTAATTGGCTGCAGTTCGTCGCGCTCGCCGCCCTGCACGCTGTAGACCAGCTCCAGCGCGACCGACCAGTCTGCGTCGAGATCGCGTTCGACTGTCAGCCCGAAGTTCGGCGCGAGGATGGACTCGTAGCCGCGGCTGATCTCGTTGCCGCCCCCGCGCAGCCGGGGCACCGCCAGACCACCCCGCGCCCCCGCGCGCCAGCCCTCTGCGAAGGATGAGCTTAGGGCGAGGACCAACGTTCCCGCGATGAGCATTCGCCGATCACCAATCTTCATCGCTTGTTTCCCCCATGGACGCCGCGGTGTGCGGGCCGCGGCGCCAGGTTCAAAGTAGATGACCCCCCGGTGGTTTGACAAGCATCCGGAGGCGGGTTCGCGCGCGGCGGGCGGCCGTGGGGGTGGGAGCGCGGCGGTGCTCGCGTTGTTTGTTCGGTGCGGGCCCGACGAGACGCCCGACTCAGCCCAGCGCTGCGGCAATGAGGTCGGCCGCGCGATCGGCGCCGTCGGTCGGAAGGGTGCGGGCGGGCGGCGGCTGTTGGAGCGCCTGCTCGATGGCCCGGGCCAGCTCGCCCGCGTAGAGGTCTTCTGCGGCCAGCTCCACGCCGCGGGCGCACTCGCGGATTCCCTCCACCAGCAGGTACGACTCCGGCCATTCCGGTCGGTGGACATAGACGATGGGCTTGTCGTTCACAATGCACTCTGACACGATGCCGAACCCGGTCTTCGACACGACCACGTCGCACGAGGCCAGCACGTCCGCGAAGGGGAACCGGCGGCGGTCGAGCGCGTGAAAGTGGGGCGCGGTCCACGCCAGGGGTCGGACTGTGAACCACTCCACGCCCGGCGTTGCGGCGGCCCGCTGGAGCGCGGAGGCTGTCCAGTCCAATGAACTGAAGCTGAGCAGCGCCCAGACCGCGTCTGGCGGCGCGCCGGTGGCCGCGGCGATGTCCTCGCGGCGCGGCCGTCCGGGTGAGGCGACGAGGCCGACGTCGCACCGCTGCGGGAAGGCGTCCATCGGCTCATGAAAGGGAAGCCGGATCAGCTGGTCGGCGCCGGCGTAGGCGCGGCGGAAGGCGTCCGCGACCGGTCGCCAGCGCGGCTCGTCGCGCGCGGCGTGCTCGTAGATCCAGTTCCAGGAGAAATTCCCGACCGCCAGAGCGGGGCGACCGAGGCGGCGGGCGGCCTCGATGGGGATGGCGGGGATATCGCAGACGACCGCGCGAATCGTCTCATCGGCGAGCCAGCGCGCTTCGCGTTCGACGAGCGCCGGCCAGCGCGCGAGCAGCTCGAGCGCGGCGGTGAGGCTGGCGTGGGGGTCGCTGCGGACCGAGTCGCGCTGGATCATGCCGGTATCGAGCGCGTCCTGGCGAATGCGGATCGTCGGATCGCCGATGCGCGAGTGGAGGAACTCCGGCGGGTGCCGACTGACGAGCACCACCTCGACGGCGGGGTGGCGGCGGCGAAGCGCGCGCACGATGTCGCACATGCGCACGGTGTGGCCGTTGCCGTGCGGCGTCAAATAGACTGCGAGCGTGGGCGCCGTCGAACCGCTCATCGGGCGGTGGCTATAGCATGCCGGCCGATGCTCGGCGAGCGACGCGGGCATCTGGCATGATCGCTTCTGATTGCATTTGATCACAATCATGCTATACTCATCACATTCGATCATGATCCGAAACGGCCAGCTGCCGGTCGAGCGGTGGGAGAGGATTCGCGAAGCGCTGCGCGAGGCGCGGATTCTGCGGGTCGGCGAGCTGTGCCGGCGGGTGGGCGCCTCCGCGGCGACGCTGCGGCGGGATCTGGCGGCGCTGGAGCGGCGGGGGGAGCTGAGGCGGGTGCACGGTGGCGCGGTGAGCGTGGAGAGCCGGCTGGAGGAGCCGGGGTTTGAGGACAAGGCCGGCCGCGCGGCGCGGGAGAAGGCGAGGATTGCGGAGGCGGCGCTGGCGCAGATCATGCCGGGCATGACGGTGTATCTGGACGGGGGCAGCACGGTGTTGGCGCTGGCGCGCGCGCTGCGGACGCGGCAGGACGTGGTGGTGGTGACGAACTCGCTGCGCGCGGCGGTGGAGCTGGCGGGTCAGGGGCCGCGGACGATTCTGATTGGCGGCGAGCTGCGGCGGCTCAGCCAGACGCTGGTGGGACCGCTGACGCGGCACGTGTTGGACGTGCTGCAGATGGATGTCGCGTTCATGGGGGCGATGGGGATCGGGCCGGACGGCGAGATCACCACCACCGATCCGGCGGAGGCGTTCACGAAGGAGTGGGTGATGCGGCGGTCGGCGCGCGTGGTGCTGCTGGCCGACCGCAGCAAGTTCGGGAAGGTGTCGTTCGCGCGGGCGGGGCACCTGCGCGATGTGGACGTGTTGATTACGGATGGCCGGTTGGGGCCGGAGTGGGCGCGCCGCATCCGCGCGGCCGGCGCGACACTGGTGAGCGCATGATCGCGCGGAACAGCCGGGCGGCGCGCACGGGCCGCTGGGCGGAATGGAGAGGCGAATGAGCAAACCGAACTATTTGAGCGATCTGAGGCCGGACTTCACACCGTTTGAGATCGACTGCGGGCGGATCCCGGGGTTTCAGTACCGCGGTACGCTGGCGGGGGAACTCGCCGCCGGGCGTCTCACACCGGCGACCGCGCTGGAGATTTTTGAGGACATGCTGATCGTGCGCGAGGTGGAGGACATGATCGTGCGGCTCCGGTCGGGCGCGTACGATCCGCTGCCCGGCTACAACTACCGGGGGCCGACGCACGTGTCGATCGGGCAGGAGGGGACGTCGGTCGGCGCCTGCTCGGCGCTGCGGCTGCGCGATCGGATCACGAGCACGCACCGCGGCCACGGCGATAGCCTTGCGAAAGGGTGTGCGGCGATCCGCCGGATGGGGGAGGCGGAGCTGCGCTCGCGCGTGCCGGGCTCCAGTGCGAGCGGTGCGGCGCTGCTGGAGGAAGTGCTGGAGGACCATGTGTACCGCACGATCGCGGAGCTGTTCGGCAAGGAGGACGGCTACTGCCGCGGGCGCGGTGGCGGCATGCACATCGCGGACTTCCGGATCGGGCACTTGGGGGCGAACGCGATTGTCGGTGGCGGCGTGCCGATCGCGACCGGCGCGGCGATGGCGCTGAGGTATCTGCGCGCCTCTGACATCGTCTGCTGTTTTGCGGGCGATGGCGCCTACGCGAACGGCGTAGTGCTCGAGTCGCTGAATTTCGCCGCGCAGGCGCAGTGGACGAACCACCTGGCGGGGGACCGGCCGTTCGGGCTGCCGATCATTTTCTTGATCCAGGACAACCTCTACGCGATGACGGGGCGTTCGGTGGACGAGGTGCTCGGCGTGCGGTGGCTGGCGCGGCGCGGCGCTGGGTTCGCCGAAAACAACCTGCACGCGGAGGTGGTGAACGGCATGGACGTGTTGGCGGTGTGGGACGCGGTGCAGCGCGCGGCGGAGCGCTGCCGCGCGGGCGAGGGACCGGTGTTGCTGGACGTGATCACCTACCGCTACTACGGGCACTCGCTCGGCGACCCCCGCGTGGAGTACCGCACGAAGGACGAGGAGGCGGCCTGGCGCGCGGTGGACCCGGTGGAGAGCTTTCGGCGACAGCTGCTCGAGGCGCGCGTCGCCAGTGCGGAGGAGCTGGCCGCGATCGAGACGCGGGTGCGGGAGCGCAACACGCGCGCGGCGATCCGCGCCGCGGAGGCGCCGGACCCCAAGCCCGAGGAGGTGCTCCGCTTCATGTACACTGACCGGCGCTGCGACGAGGTGCCGCCCGAGTTTCGGAACGTAACGGTGCTCGACCGTGACGCGTCGAGGGTGAAGCGCGACGCGGAGGGGCGCATCAACTACCGCGACGCGATCAAGGAGGGCATGGTCGAGGAGATGCTGCGGGACCGGCGGGTGATCCTGTATGGGGAGGACGTCGCGGAGTACGGCAACGCGTTCAAGCTGACGAAGGGGATGCTGGAGACCTTCGGCCGCGAGCGGGTGTTCAACACGCCGATTTCCGAGGCGTGCATCTGCGGCACCGCGGTGGGCGCGGCGATGATCGGGCTGCGGCCGGTCGCGGAGCTGATGTACATGGACTTCGCGCTGATGGCGTCGGACCAGATCAGCAACCAGGCGGCGAAGTGGCACTACATGAGCGGCGGGCAGACGACGCTGCCGCTGGTGATCCGCGCGTCGGTCGGTGGGGGCAAGGGCTACGGCGGCCAGCACTCGCAAACGCTCGAGAGCGTGTTCGCGCACATCCCGGGGCTCTACGTGGTGTATCCATCGACGCCGTACGACGCCAAGGGGCTGATCAAGGCCTCGATCCGCGACGACAACCCGGTGATGTTCGTCGAGTCGCAATTGCTCTATTCGGAGAAGGGTGTGGTGCCGGAGGAGGAGTACCTGGTGCCGATCGGTGTCGCGGACGTGAAGCGGGAGGGACGAGACCTGACGTTTGTGGGCTGGGGGCCGGCGATTTTGGATGCGTTGAAGGCCGCGGAGGTGCTCGCGAAGGAGGGCGTCGAGGCGGAGGTGGTGGACATTCGGTCGCTGGTGCCGCTGGACGAGGAGACGATTCTGCGGTCGGTCGCAAAGACGGGGCGCTGCGTGGTGGTCAGCCAGGCGGTGCAGATCGGCAGTTTCACCGCGGAGATTGTGTCGCGGATTGTGGAGAAGGCGTTCGACGACCTAGACGCGCCGGTGGTGCGCGTGGGCGCGAAAGACGGGATCGCGCCGCAGTCGCACATTCTGGAGGCTGCGTTTCTGCCGAACGCGCAGGACATGATCGCCGCCGCGCGCCGGATTCTGTGAGCGCCGGACGGCGCCGAATCGGAGGAAACCGAGCCATGCCGCATGCGGTTGCGATGCCGAAACCGGGGCAGTTCACCGAGGAGTGCACGATTCTGCGTTGGCATAAGCGCGAGGGAGATCCGGTCGCGAAGGGCGACATCCTGTTCGAGATCGAGACCGACAAGGCGAACATGGAGGTCGAGAGTTTTTATGAGGGGACGCTGCTGAAAATCATCGCGAAGGAGGGCGCGACGGTGCCGGTGCAGGCGACGGTCGCGTTCATCGGCCAGCCGGGCGAGGCGATACCGGAAGTCGCGCCGCCGGCGCCCGCGGCGCGCTCGGCGGTGGCGCCCGCCGCGACGCGAACGGCCGCAGTGGTCTCCTCCGCACCAGCGGTCCCCGCGCGTGTTTCGGCCGAGACGCCTCCGCCGGAGCCCGTGTCGAGAGCGTCGTCGCCGATGCCGGTTGCACCCGTGGCGCCGGTGGCGGAGCCAAGCCGGCTGCGGATCAGTCCGCGGGCGCGTCGGCGCGCGCGGGAGGCGGCGATTGATCCGGCGCGCGTGCCGGGCAGCGGTCCGGGAGGGCGGATCACCGAGCGCGACGTGAACGCCTGGCTCGAGGCGCAGGGATACGCTGCGTTGCGGATCACCCCGGCCGCGAAGGAACTGGCGCGGCGCGAGGGCGTGGACATCCTGACGGTGCGCGGTACGGGCGAACACGGCCGCATTCGCGTCGAAGACGTACAACGGGCGATCGCGGAACGGCCGCAGCCGATGAGCCGGATGCGGCAGGTGATCGCGCAACGGCTGACCCACAGTTTTACGACGACGCCGCACTTTTTTGTGACGGTGCCGGTGGACATGACCGAGCTGCTGGCGTTCCGGCAGCGACTGAAGGCAGAGGGTGCGCCCTACACGGTGACGGACTTCATTGCGGAGGCGGTGGTTCAGGCGCTGGTGGAGTTCCCGCAGATGAACAGCCATACGGACGGCCGCCAGGTGTGGCGTTCAACCCGGGTGCACCTGGGAATCGCGGTCGCGCTCGACGCGGGCCTCGTGGTGCCGGTGGTGCGGGATGCGGACGAGCTCTCGTTCCTCGAGCTCCACGAGCGGGCGGCGGCGCTGGTGGAGAAGGCACGTGCGGGCAAGCTGACGCCGGACGAGATGAGCGGCGGCACGTTCACGATCTCGAACATGGGCATGCTCGACGTGGAACAGTTCACCGCCATCATCAATCCGGGCGAGGGCGCGATCCTGGCGGTGGCGAGCACGCGCGCGACCCCATGGGTGCGCGACGGGCGGGTGGAGGTGCGGCAGATCATGCGGATCACGCTTTCGGCGGATCACCGACTGGTGGATGGCGCGACGGCGGCGCGTTTTGCGAACGCGATCCGGGTGCGGCTCGAGGACCCTGCCGTGTGGCGGTCGTGGGTGTGAGGGGATGGCGGCGCAGCGGAGGCCACAACGATGAGCACCGACGGCTACGACGTGGTGGTGATTGGTGCCGGCCCCGGTGGGTATCCGGCGGCGATTCGGGCGGCGCAGCTCGGCGCGAAAACTGCGATCGTCGAGCGGGAGGCGTGGGGCGGGACCTGTTTGAATTGGGGGTGCATCCCGACCAAGGCGATGATCGCGGCGGCGGGCCTTGCGCGCGCGGTGCGACACGCAGGCGGCATGGGTGTGCGGGCGGAGGGTGTCTGGGTGGATTACGCGGCGCTCGCGGCGCACAAGGACCGCGTGGTCGAGCGGCTCGCCGGCGGCGTGCGGGCGCTGCTGAAGGCGAACGGCGTCGAGATGCTCTCGGGCGAGGCGTCGTTTGTGACCGCGGACCGGCTGGCGGTTCGCGGGGCGGAGGGCACGCGGTGGATCCGGAGTCGGCGGGTGATCGTCGCGACGGGGTCAACCTCCGCGATGCCGGCGTTTCTGCCGCGTCATCCGCGGGTGAACGACAGCCGCGCGTTTCTCGAGCTGAGAGAACGGCCGCAGCGGCTGATTGTGCTGGGCGGCGGGTACATCGGGTGCGAAATCGCATGCCTGGCGGCGATGGCCGGCGCGGAGGTGACGATCGTCGAGCTGCTGGAGGACATCCTGTTGCTGCTGGATGCGGACGCGCGGGCGGAGGTGCGGCGCTCGATGGAGCGGGAGCTGGGCATTCGGATTTTGTGCGGCCGGCCCGCGGACTCGGTGGAGGCGGGGGAGGAGGGCGTGCGGGTGCGTGTGGGCGATAGGACGATGGAGGGGGACTGTCTGCTGGTGGCGGTCGGCCGGCGGCCGGTAACGGACGGGCTGTCACCGGAGCGCGCGGGGCTGGAACCTGATGAGAAAGGCTACCTGCGCGCGGACCGTTGGAACCGGACCCGCGTGCCGGGAGTGTATGCGATCGGGGACGTGAACGGCGGCCCGCAACTCGCGCACGCGGCGACCTCGCAGGGGTTGATTGCGGCGTCGGACGCGCTGGGCCGGCGGCCCTCGCCGAACGAGACGCTTGTGCCGGGAGTGATCTTCACGCATCCGGAAGTTGCGCTCGTCGGTCTGACAGAAGCCGAGGCGAGCCGCCAAAATGTACGGGTGAGGGTGGCGCGTTTCCCATTTTCCGCATTGGGGAGGGCGGTGGCGGCGGGGGAGTCCACCGGTTTCGTGAAATGGCTTGCTGAAGAAGAGAGCGGCCGGCTGGTCGGCGCCGCAGCGGTCGGCCCACACGCTACGGATTTGATCTCCGAGGCAGCCGTGGCGATTCGCGCGGAGCTGACGGTGGAGGAGCTGGGCCGGACGATTCATCCGCATCCGACCTACGGGGAGATCTGGATGGAGGCGGCGCACGTCCTGGAGGGGCATCCGGTTCACATTCCGCCCGCGCGACGGCGCGGCTGAAGTGCTGTGGAGGATGGGTTTATCCGACGGCGTCTCTGTCCGATACAGGCGTCGGGCAAATACGGACAAAGAGGTGGCCGGCTGCGCGACGCCTTCTCATGCGGATCGCTCTTGACTGCCGGCCGACCTTGTGATGGGATCCCGAACGCGGGTCGGCGGTGGAAACGCCAGCGCGTACCACAATGAATGCCGTTTCCACGGCGGGGTCGGCGGATCGGGAGGGGGGTCCGAGAGCTCTATCAGAATGTTTTTTCATTTTTGAAAAACGTTTTATTTGTCGGCTTGGCAAGTGGTGCTGATTTGGGCGTTGGAACGGGCATGGGCGGATGTGGAGAGTTTTGGCACGGCGATTGCTTGGTCTGAGGTGTGCACATGATGATTCAGCGACCAGCAGCGAAACGTGCAGCGGCGCGCGGCTTCACGTTGGTGGAGCTGATGGTGGTGGCGGTGATTGTGGCGGTGCTGGCGTCTGTTGCGATTCCGCTGATGGGTGGGGGCAAGAAGAAGGCGATGGCGACGGAGGCGCAGGCGGCGCTGGGGATGGCGCGCTCGTGTCTTCGGGCGATGTATGCGGAAACGCGGGATTACTCGCGAGATCCTAATGGGAGTCAGCTTTCGGCGGGCGATCCGCTCACCGCGATTCCGGGAGTTAGTGCGGGGGACCTCGCGGGGAAGTTTTTCCGCGAGTCGGACTATTCGATTCAGTCGATTTCGCGAGATAGTTACGTGCTGAAGTGCCAGGGCAGCACGGGTGAGACGGTAGGGGTGACGATCACGCTCGACCAGAGTGGGAATCTGCAGACGACCGGGATTTGAGGTGGATTTGGGGAGCCGCGGGTCTCGCAGGCGCGAGCTGGCGGCGGGAGGAGGAAAGGCCGGCGAAGGCCGGGACGCAGCGGCGGGTGTCGCTGCGGGTGGTACGAGGAAAGACGAACCGTCCGGCGGTATCCGGACGGAATGAAGGATGAGGAGACGGGAAATGAGAACGAAAGGCAAGAGTGGGTTCACGCTCGTGGAACTGATGGTTGTCGCGGTGATCGTTGCGATCCTCGCGGCAGTCGCAATTCCGCTGATGAGCGGCAACAAGAAGCGGGCGATGGCGACCGAGGCGGAGGCGGCGCTCGGCAGTGTTCGGACGGCGCTCCGCGCGATGTACGCCGAGACGAAGGCCTACAACAAGGATCCGAATGGCAACACCATTAGCCAGAACGATCCGGTGACCAAGATTCCGGGTGTGACTGCGGAAGACCTGGAGGGCAAGTACTTCAAGTCCACTGACTACACGATTGCCGCGATCGGGGTGGACACCTACACCATCCAGGCGAAAGGCAGCACGGGTGAGGTGGCCGGCGTGACGATCACGCTCAACGAGAAAGGCGAGTTCACCCGCACGGGTCTGTGAGCGGGCCTGCGGTTGAGCGGTCCGATAGCCGCGCGGGCGGTGGTGTGGGCGCGGGCCCCCACCGCCCGCGTTGCTTGAGTGGGTATGCGGAATGCGCGATAGTCGGCTCATGCGACGGTGCACGGCTCACGGTTTCACACTGACGGAGCTCATGATTGTTGCGGTGATCGTCGCGATCCTCGCGGCGGTTGCGGTGCCGCTGATGGAGGTGAATCGAAAGCGCGCGATGATCACCGAGGCTGAAGCCGGGCTGGGGACGATCCGAAACGCCTGGCGCGCGATGTATGCGGAGACGCGCAACTACAGCCGCACTCCAAACGGAGTTGAAATCACACCTGGGCCGGCACTGGTGGTGCCCGGGATCGGGCCGGTGGACCTGGAGGGTCAGTTCTTCAAATCGGAGAACTACCAGATCGTGGAGGTGGAGCCTCACAGGTTCCTGCTGCGGTGCGTTGGCACGACCGGTGCTGTAGCGGGTGTGATGGTGACGCTGGATCAGGACGGAACCTTCACGCGCTCGGGTCTGTGACGGCGTCGGGCGCGTCGGGCAGGCCGGTGGTGGTGTTCGGATGCTGGTTCGCGAGCTCATCGCAGGATTGGACGTCGGCGAGGAGGGTGTTGCCGCCGCCTGCGTGACAGCCTCGCGCGACGGACTGACGGTGACGCACGGCGGTTACGAACCCGTGCCGGAGGGGGCGGGAGAGGCGGAAGTTGCTCGGGTCATTCGGCATCTGTGGCGGCGGGGGCGGATGCCCAGTCGCTTGGTGTGTACTGCGCTCGGCGGCGGGGCGGTATTGCTGCAGAACTTTCGGTATGAGGGGCTGACGGAGGAACAGGTGCGTTCCGCGGTGCGTTTGGAGGCGGAGGAGGCGCTGCAGATTCCTTCGTCGGAGCTGGTGCTGGACTGCCACATCGCTGGCCGCAATGGTGGTGGACATTCCGGCGAGGGGTGCGAGGGCATTTTTGCGGCGGCGCCGCGGGCAGCCGTGGATCAGTATCGGCGACGCCTGGAGCTTGCCGGCGTGGTGCCGGTGGTGTTGGACGCTGCGCCCTTGGCGCTCGCGAACCTGTGGCTTTGGCTGGCCCGGAACCGGTCGACCGATGAAGTCGTGTTCGTGGTGGATATCGGCCGGCGACAGGCGCACATCGCGCAGATCTCGCGCGAGGGGCGCGCTGCCGCGCGAACGGTCGTATTCGGCGCTGCAGACGGCGAGGCGATCAGCGATTACCTTGCCGAGAACATCGCCAGCCAGCAAGAGTACGCGGAGGCACGGTTTGGGATGCCGGCCGCGCGGCGCCTGCTGTTGACCGGCGTGCGGTCGGAGGATGAGCGCTTGAGGGCGGGCCTTGCGCGGGAGTTGGCTGTCGCCGTGGAGGAGTGGATTCCGCTGGGCGACCCGCAGATTCGCTGCGAGGGGCGGGCGCGGGCGCTCGTTTCCGACGCGGGGTTGGCGCGACGAATGTCGGTGTGTTTAGGGCTGGCGCTGCGGGGTCTGGAAGATGGAGACCATTAGAATCAACCTCTTGCGGGGGCAGGTGCCGTCGCGCGCGGAGCGTGTGCGGCTGTTTTATCTGATGCTGGGATATCTCTTGCTTACGGGGACGGTTCTGGTGGTGCTCCTCAGCCAGCAAACTCGCGTCGTCTTGCGGCTGAGAGCCCAGCAGCGCGTGCTCGATGCGCAGGAGCGCTGGTTTCGGCGGCAGTACCCCCAGTTTGGCCGGCTCGCGGAGTTCGCGGACGATGTGCGCATGGGACTGTCCCACTGCCGATCCCAGCTGGCGGCGATCGAGCGGACTCTACAACAGCGAGCGGACCTTGCACCGCTGTTCATTGCGCTGACGGAACCGATGTTGCCGGGGATGCGCCTGACGATGGTGGCGTTGGATCGTGAGAAAAAATCGCTTTCCTTCGAGGTCGCCGTGCCTGCGGCGACATTTGACCGCAGGAGCGCACAAGGTGAGGGGGATCTGATCGCGGCTTGGAATGCGAATCCGGTGGTCAGGGCCCGCTTGCGCAGTGTTGCATTGATTGGGACGCGCCGGGCGCGGGGGCCGACGGGATTCGAGTATGTGTTGAGCTTTGGCGGGGTTTTGCGGGAACGGGGCTCGGCGGCGACTGCGCCGGGGATGGAGTCGTCTTGACATGGATTCGAGCGTGTTTTTTCGGAGTCGGTGGCACCTGTGGGCGTGGCGAGCGGGTCCGCTCTTGTTGATCGTGGCAACTGCGGCGGGTGGCGCAGCGTACTGTGCCCGCTGCCAACAGGATATCGTGTGGCGACGCTTGTTTTTTGAGACCATGCCGGAGATGCGCACGACGCTCGACGTTGCGCTGGCGACGATAACCAATGGGTTTCGCATCGCCCGCAGCAGCACCGAGGCCCGAGAGCGGCTGAGCGCCGTGGTGACGGAGGCCGCGCAGCGGGAGCGCTTCACCGTGAACTCGCTGCAGATCGAGGAGGGGAAGGGGGGTGGTGCGATGCTCCAAGCCACCGTTCGTGGTGATGGATTTTTCCCCGCTCTTGTTCGCTTCGCAGCCGAACTGGAGCGGCCGAACAACCTGCTGACGATCGAGCGGCTGGGCTGCAGTGCGCTGCAGCCCACTGCGAACCCGTTGTACCAGGCGGAGTTTGTGGTCCATTACGCGTTCAATCCGAAATGAAACGGACTCGAACCCGAGGGTGCGGGCGCGGCGCGTTCCGGCGGTGGACTCGCCAAGGGTTGGTAGAACTCGGCGCGCTGCTGATGGCGGCCGGCGGGTGCGGTCACCGGCCGGCAGAACCGTTCGCGGAGCATCGTTCGCTGGCGGCGGCAGTGTTGTCGGCGGTCCGCGAACTGGAGCAACGGCGCGTGGCGATCGAGGCGTCGAACGACGTTCTTGCGATGCTTGATTCGCTCAGATTCTTGCAGCCTGCGCCCGCGCCAGAACCGGAGCCCGCGCCGAATTTGGCGCCACCTTCTGCGGAGGTGGGCCCCGCGGATGCCCCTGCGGAAACACCCTCACCGCCGTCGATGCCTCCCGGTCCGCCGCGGCTGCAGGGTATCGTGCGGCACCCACGGGAGCCGCTGGCGATTTTGGGTGGTCGAACGGTCGGGGCAGGGGAGCGCGTGGATGGCTACTTGCTGCAGCGAGTCGGCTCGGACCGGGTGGAACTCCTGGCGCCGGACGGGACGGTGGTGGAGCTTCGTCTGCATGAAACAGGCTCGTCCAAGCCGTGAGGTGTGCGGGTGGCGGGCTGGCCGGCGTGGTGCGACGCTCGTCGAGGTGATCTGGGCGAGTTTGCTGCTGGCGGTGATCGCGATCGCTGCGGGCGCGTTTGTGGCGCTGTCGAGCGGAATGGTGGCGATCGCCCGGAACCAGCGGACCGCGATCGAGTTCGCACACAGCCGGCTCGAAGAGCTGCGATCCGCCGGCTTTGATGCGATCAAGCCCACTTCCCAGGACTACATCACTTATTACCTGCGGCGGACCCCGACCGGTTGGCAGCACTCGCTGACCGACCCCGGGGAGGTGATCCGAATGCTCGGTTACGACTACCCGATCACCACGACGGTTCGCTACGTGGATGTGGACGGGGGCGCTCCCAGCTATGACGTGCTGGAAGCGCGGGTGGTGGTGAAGTACCGGCGTAACGAGCCGAACAGTGTGACGCTATGGGCGTACTTTGCGCCATGAGCGGGCGGTCCGCGCGAAGAGGATTCACGGTGGTCGAGCTGCTGGCCACCGCGGTGGCGGCTAGTATTCTCGCGATCGCGCTGGGATCGGTCCTCTACTTCGTCTATGCCGCCCTGCGCCGCAGCAATGAGGCGCTGAACCTCCAGAGGGACATGAGCTACGCGCTGGAGCTCTTGCAGCGAACCGGCCGGAGCGCGTCGCCCTCCGAGGTGACGCTCGGGTCCGGATCGGTAACGTTCGGCACCAACATGTTCCGTCCGAAGGGCTGCCGGTTCTACGACAACCGGACCGGTGATTTCGTGTATGACCCGGATCTGTCCCGGAGCGGTGACGACCAGACGCTCATCAATGACCGGCTGGTCGCGTTCGATGTCGCGCTGGACGGCAGCCGGTTGTTGGTCCGGTTGTCCGTCCAGACCGCCGCCAGTCAGACGTTGTCGATTTCGAACTCGATCACGATGCGCAACTGATCGTGGAGGATGGATCGATGAGCGCCGCAGCAGCCAGCGGCGGCCGCGCCAGCCAACGAGGAGCGGCGCTCCCGGTGGTGCTGGGACTGATGCTGGTGCTTGGCGTCATTGGTTCGGGCCTACTGGCCTGCGCACTTGCGGCGCGGACCGAGGCCGTTCGGCGCCAGCAGTCCTTGCAATGTTTCTGGGGGGCAGAATCGGCGCTGGCGCTGGTGCGACAGCGGCTGTACGGTGTGGCCGAGTACCGGGACAACCCTTCGCCGGTCGAGCTGACGAATGGGCCGGTTGCGGCGGAAGCGACCGTGGTGCGGAGCGGCCAGGTGTTTACGGTGACCGCCCGTGGCACGAACGGCGTGGCCCGCCTGAGCCGGCGAGTGCGGCAAACGTTCACGATGCAGGTGTATGACTACTGGGATGATTTCGCGCTGTTCGTTGGTGGGAGCGGGTGCGATTTGAGTCAGAGCATTGCGATTTACGGTGACGTGTTTTGTGAGGGCAGCCTGCGCATGGCCCAGGCGGCGGTGGTTTTTGAGAGTCTGTACTGTCTTGGCGACCTTTCGATGAGTCAAAGCGCCGCGATTTATGACCAGGCTTTTGTTGGAGGCCGGATCCAGCTCGGCCAGTCCTCGATCATCTATGGGGGCTCCTACCCGTTCAGCAGTCCGGCAAACCCCTACTATCTGGTGCAGCCGACGATACCGCGGATCGATTGGAGCTGGTACGAGGGGCTCCTGGCGCAGGCGGCCACCCAGGATTCCGGCCTCAACTTTAATGAAGACATCAACTTGTCGAATCGGGTGCTTTTTGTGCGGGGCGACGCGTCGCTGAAAGCCTCGCGGCGGATTTACAGTGAGCCGCCCGGCGGTGTGCTGGTGGTGCGAAATTCTTTGCAGCTTCAGCAGTATGCGCGGATCGAGAGCGGGGTGACGATCGTCTGTGGAGGCGTGTTCGCGATGGGTCAGAATACGCGCATTGGACCCAATTCGCTGGTCTATGCGGGCTCTGCGATCGAGATGAAGCAGAGTGGCATCGTGGCCACGCGTTGCTCGCTGGTGACGCCGGGCACCATTGAGATGAAGCAGGCCGCGCAGGCTACGGGATTGCTCTATGCGGGGGACCTCCTGGACGTCTCGCAGAGCGCGATGATCACAGGACTTGGGTTTGCGGGCCGCCGAGCGTTGCTGTCCCAGGGTGTGACGATGCAGTATAGCCCGGCTTCCTTGCCGTTGGCGCTGCCGCCGGGTCTGCGAACAACGAATGCGATTGTAATCACGCCATCGGAATGGAGGGAACTATGAACTCGTGGTGGTGGCTGGAGCCGGTGAGGGTCAGGCGAGCTCGCTCGCGGAGGCCCAAGCGGGGTGCGTCGCTGGCGCTGGTGATGGGGGTGACCGTCGTCGTTGCACTGGTGGGAGCAGGATTGATTTCCAGCGCAGGCGCGGCGAGGACGGAGGCGGTGCGTCGGATGCAGTCGCTTCAGGGTTTCTGGGCGGCTGAATCGGCTCTGGCGCAGGCGCGTGCACGGCTGTACACGGACCCGAGCTTTCGCAATTCACCCAATCTGATTGCGTTTACGAATGGCCTCACGGTGGGAAGCGCGAGCGTCGCACGCACGGGCAACGTGTACTTCGTGCTCGCGACGGGAACCAACAGATACACGCGCCATAGCCGCCGGCTCGCTCAAGAGTTTGTGCTCGAAACGTTCGATTATTGGGATGATTTTGCACTAATTGCGGGGGCCAGCGGAATTAATCTGGCGCAGAGCGTCTCCATTTACGGTGACGTATACTGCCAGGGCAATCTTTCGATGTCGCAGTCGGCGGCGATTTTTGAGACGCTGTACTGCCTCGGTAATCTGGACATGAGCCAGAGTGCGGTAGTGTACGATCAGGCGTACATCGGCGGAACGATCTCGCTCAGGCAGTCCTCTGCCATTTATGGCGGTTCCTATCCCTTCAATAGTCCGGCGAACCCGTACTACATTGTGCAGCCGCAGGTTCCACAGATTGACTGGAGCTGGTACCAGGCGCTTCTCGCGCAAACGAGCGTGCGGCATTCCTCCAATCTGAATTGGAGCGGTAACGTGAACCTCGGCGGGACGAACAACTTCTGGTCGGGCAGCGCCTCCTTGCAGCAGTCGAAAATGCTGACCAGCACGCCGCCGGGCGGGGTGCTGGTCGTCAGTGGCGGTTTTTCGCTCCAGCAGAACGCGCAGATTGGACCGGGTGTGACAGTTGTGTGCGGGACGGTGTTCGAAATGGGCCAGAACACCCGGATCGGCAGCAACGCGGTGATTTACGCGGGCAACCGGATCAACATGAAACAGAGTAGCATTGTCGCGACCCGGTGCGCGTTGGTGACGCCCGGCACTATCGACATGAAACAGGCAGCGCAGGCCTCCGGATTCATTTACGCCGGGGAGCTGCTCGATCTTTCACAGTCCGTTTACATTCAAGGGCTCTGCTATGCCGGTTCTGCCGCGAATCTTTCGCAAAGCGTAGCGCTGTACTACAATCGCAGTATCGTTCCAGGTGCCGTTCCCGGCCTCGAGACAAATGCGGCCGTCCGGCTGCAGCCTCGGCAGTGGCGGGAGCTGTAAGGCGGTGCAGTGGCTCAGGAGCAGCATGAAGAACCCGATGCGCTGGCAGGTACTGACGGTGATGGCGGGCGCCGCGGTGTGGGCGATGTTCGGTTGCGAGACGGTCGAGCCGGTGGACAAGGAGCTTCAGATCGAGCCTTCGTCCACGAACCTCACTGCGGCGGGGCAGACGGTGGTGTTTCAGGCCGTGGTGAATGCGGTGACGAACCTGGGCATCTCCGCGACCAGCACGAACAAGGTGATCGCCGGCCCGCCCGTGATGATACCGCTGAGATGGTCGGTTTCGGACCCGGCGCTCGGCCGCATCCGCGCCTCGGGGGGCTTTACTGCGGTGTACGAACGCAACGGAGATGCGGTCGGCAACAATTATGTGTTGGTGCAGGATGCAGCCGGTCGCTATGAGGGGGTGGCGACGGTGACCCAATTGCCCGTGCCGTAGCTGGCGGCGCGGGGTGCGCTCGCTGTGTGCCCTGCCGAGAGGGGTTGCCGCGGGCGAGCGGAGCGGCTCCGCAGCGATGCGTTGTCCGGCCGGGTCCGCACGTCAGGCAGGAAGCGCCGCGCCGGCAGGAGAAAACAACGGGCGGATGTGGCGGTCGAGCAGATTCGCCCGAACGCGCTGGCCAATGTGATCGCGATGAGCGCGCAGGGCGTCAAGAAACTCGGCACCGCGTCGCGCGGCCTCGGGATATGCGATGTGCATGAACTGTCGAAGCGCCGGCCGATACCGGGGAGAGGCTGGATTGTGGGCGACCGTGGCCGCAAATTGTTCACCGGACCATGTTGCGATCTCCTCCGGCGGGGGCAGCTGTTCGCGGCGAAGTGAGACGACCGCCGCGTAGGGCGCGACGAGGCAGTCGAACCGGTTCCAAGCGGCGCGGTAGATGTCCCGGATGAGCGCCCACGCGTCGCCGCCCGCCTCGGCGAGGCCGGTGGCTTCCTCGAGCCAGGTAGTACCGGCGGTCTTCACGTGCAGCCCGGCGCCACTGCGCTGCAGCACTGCGCGAATGCAAGGGTAGAGGCTGAACTTGTCGCTGCCGGAGTGGATGCTCAGACGAAGCGCCGGATGCAGCGGGGTCTCGGCAGCGACGATGCGGACGAGCTCGATGAACTGCTCGAGGGTTTGCTCGAAGATGATGGGATCGCCGGCGTAGTCGACGCCCTTGTGAAACTCGCCGGGGAAGCGCGGCGCGAGCGTGGCGACCGGCAGGCCGCTGTGCGCGATCGCGAGCAGAATCACGAGCCAATCGGCTGGGGACTGGGGACGGTCGGTTTCGTCCATGGAAATCTCGAGCCGTACGGTTCGCGGACCGATGTGTTCGCGGATGATATGCCAAGTGACCGCGGCCTCGCGGATCGCATCCAGATAGGTTTCTGCGGCGCGACGCAGCTCGTTCTGTGCTGGTGTCCATCGCGATGGACGGCCCGGCAGCGGGAGCGCGCGCCGTGTCCATGGTTGCCAAGTGTTTTCGAACGCGTTCAGGGCGTCCTCCGGCGCGCGTCGGCCGATCGCGCCGGCGACATCCACGGTGAACCAGTCGCAGGCGGAGAGAAACGCGTTGACGGTGGCGGGGCTGATGTGGTCGGCGTCCACGAAATAGGGACCGTTCCAGCGCAGGATGCGGACGGCCGCGTCAGCTTCGCGGCGCACGTCCGCCGGCACGGAACCGATCAACTGGTGCTCGCGGTGGGACTTGTTCCAGACGGGGGTGAGTTGGATGCCGTCGCGTGCGGCGGCGACGAAGGCGGAAAGCTGCGCTTCGCCCTGCTGGCCGAACCGATCACCAATGCCCAGGGAATATTCGGGGGGGTGGCAGCTCATCGGGAGGTCTCCGGTGTGGAGTCGGTGGTCGCCGACGTTGGGAACGACGGGACGCTCGGCGTTGTGGTGGGCGAGGGGGGATTCGAACCCCCACGGATTTCTCCACAAGATCCTAAGTCTTGCGCGTCTGCCAGTTTCGCCACTCGCCCGGCCAGGGCGATTGTACGAGAGAGCGCGCCGGCTGCGAAGCCCGTGGCGTGTTCGCGGAGCAGCTCCAGTGCCAGCTCGCGGCCGGGGAGGGGGGCGTGGAGGTGGTGGCGCAGGAAGGCGCCGAGCGCACCGGCGAGGGCTTCGAGATCCTGGAGGGAGAGCGGGGTTGACGGGGGCGTTCTGTCGTTGGCACGCCACTGGTGCAGCGCCAGCCTTGCGGAGGGGGGAAGCGGGGAAGCGTCGTGACGGCTGTAGCGCCGCAGACGGCAGGGGCCGCAAACGAAGCCGCCGGCGGCGGGGATGAGCACCGCGGTCTCGGCGGCGCTTTCGGCCTGCCCGCAATTGGTACAGCGATCGACTTTCGGAGCGAGCCCTTCCAGCACGAGGAACTGAAGTTCGAACCAGAGCAGCGCGGTTTGTGCGCAAGGAAGAGCGCCCAGCGCATCGAGCCAGGCCGAGGTGAGATCGAAGAGGCGAGGTTGGGGGGCCTGCGGCGGCAGTGACTGCATCAGCAGCTCGGCGGCGCTCGAGGCGGCGATCGCGGCCCGCCAGTGTTCGCGCAGGGCGGGCCGGGGACGAACGAGGCGGCACTCGCGCGCGAGGTGCACCGCGTCGCCGGCACGCCGGTAGAAGACCAGGTCGCTGGTGGCGAAGATGTCGCACTGGCCGAGGAAGAAGCTCTTGGGCCGCAGCGCGCCGCGAATCAGTGTGACGAGCCGACCGTGCGTGCGGGTGAACCAGTGAACGTAACGGGAGGTCGTCCGCCAGGGCGTGAACTTCAGTGGAATGCCAACGTCGCGGACCAATTCGCTCATGGGGAGGAAGCGGCCGGCGGACCGAGCAGATGGAGGGACAGCCCCGCAGCGCGGGCAGCCTTGAGCGCGCGCCGATTGCGGGCGAGCATTGCGCGGCGACGGGCGGGGGTGTCGTCGCGGCCTCCGGTCAGGTGATCGCAGCCGTGCGCGACGTAGAGGGCCAGCTCGCGGCTGGCGCCGGCCGGATTCTTCGAGCGGCGGAGCGCGGCCGCGACGTTGACGAGAATCTCGCCGCACCACTCCGCGGAGATCGCGTCGGGGCGGTACGCCTGGCTGATCACATCGGTGGACTGCGGTGCCCCGAAGCACCGCGCGTGGGCGCGCGAGATCGCACGGTCATTGAGAAGAATCAGCGTGACTTCAGCCCAGCGCCTGCGCCTGCTCCGCCGCGCTGCGCGTGTCATCAGCCAGGCGGTCAGCTGCCGCAGCAGAGCGGTTCGGATCGGGAGGGGCTGGCGGTTGGCGATCCGAATGCGCGGCGGCATCATAGGGCACGCGGCCATGGTACATGGCGGTCAGCGTGAACACAAAGGCATCTTCAACGCGGCGCAGCTCCGCGAGCGTGAGCGGGCACTCGTCGAGTTCGCCGTCCGCGTAGCGTTGGCGGACCAGTTCGCGCACGAGTCGTTCGATGCGGCGCGGCGAGGGATTGGACAGCGAGCGGGCGGCCGCCTCGACCGCGTCAGCCAGAGCGATCAGCGCGGTTTCGCGACGGCGCGGGCGCGGGCCGGGATATCGGAAGTCGCGTTCCTCCGGCGGGGCACCGACCGGATGGCCGAGCCGCGAGGCCTGTTGGTGGGCATCGAGCGCTCGGCTGTAAAAGAACGAGATGAGCGAGCGGCCGTGGTGCTGCTCGATCGCCTCGCGGATCGGCGCGGGGAGGCGGTGTTCGCGGGCCAGCTGCAGGCCTTCGCGCACGTGGGAGAGGATCACCAATGTGCTCATCTGCGGAGAGAGCTCGGCGTGAGGGCTGGCGCCAGGTGGGGCGTTTTCAACGAAGTACTGCGGCTTCGCGAGCTTGCCGATGTCGTGATACATCGCCGCGACGCGGGCGAGCAGCCCGTTCGCACCGATCGCATCGGCCGCCGCGCGGGCGAGGGTGGCGACCATCAGGCTGTGGTGGTAGGTTCCCGGCGCGTTCGCGGCGAGGCGTTGGAGCAGCGGGTGTGAGGGGTCGCTGAGCTCCAGAAGGTGCATGTCCGAGGAGAGCCCGAACACCGTTTCGAGCAGTGGCAGCACGAGCAGCGCGATCGCGGCGATCCCCAGGCCGTTGGCGACGACGGTGCCCAGTTGTGGCAGCACGACCGGCAGTGGATCCCGGACCTCGACCGCCTGGACGGCGGTCACGGTGGCGCCGGCCAGTCCGATCCATAGTCCGGCGCGAAAGATCAGGGAGCGCTTGCGCGCGTGTCGGGCCGCGATGAGAGCGGCACCGATCATCGCGACGCCGCGCACCAGCGTGGGGAGCGGCGCAGAGGCCAATGCGGGGACGGCGAGTGCGCTCCAGCTGCCGACTGCGGCGGCGAACGGTCGGCCGACCAGCAACACACCGAGCAGCGCGCCGAGCGCGGTAGGCAGCGCGTGATCGCCGTATGGCCGCGGCAAGATTCCGTTCATGACGAGCGCGACCGCGAGCCGGGCGCCGCCCATGGTGAGCGTGCCGAGCACAACGAAGAGCGCCAGCGACGACGGCTGCTTCACATGCTCGGGTGCCGCGACGAACAGCAGCAGCAAGCTTGCGAAGGCGGCGACCGCCAGCATGCCGGACCGGCCGAGCCGGCGGAGCCATTCGTCGGCCGGGCGGATCCGCTCTCGCAACCGCCGCTCGTGTGCGGCGAGCCGAGCGACGGTGTGTTCGTCGGCCGTTTCGCCGGCTTCGATCAGTGTGGTGCCGGCACGGATGTAGGCCATCACCGGCTCGACCCGCGCGGCCGCCTCGCGGCGGCGCATCTCGGTGAGCGTCGGCGCGTAGACGAGGTTCGGATGCAGCCACGGAATCGCGAGCCGCCGCAGCGCGTCGGTCGGAGTGCGCAGGCCGGCGGCCGCGGCCAGCCGTGCAAACTCCGCGGCCGCCTCGGCGGGAGTCCGCACCGCCGCGAGGTCCGCCACGCGTGCAGCGACGCCGCTGGTCTCGATCACAAACTGACCCTGTCGCACCAGCTCGGCGAGGGGGCCGTCGCGCTCGGCAGCGTCCGCAATGCCGTCAAACCAGACGGTGGCGAGCGCGTTGGTGAGCGCCCGGAGCGCGGCGGCGGCTTCGCCGGGTTCTGGGACGATGGTCAGTGCTTCCTCCGGCTGCAGATCGAGTCCGAGCAGCAGGAGCGCGTTGGCGAGCTCGCGCCGCGCCTCGTCAGGGGACGGCGCGCGGCGGCGCAGCGTGGCGAGATGCTCGATCAGCCGTTCGAACGCGCGGAGCCCAGCGGCGAGCGGAGCCGACGAGATGCTGAAGACGGGGCGCACCGCGTCGGCGGCGCGCTGACGTGCCAGCTCAGTGCGGGCGCTGTCGACGGCCTCAAAGTCGGTGAGCGCGATGATCGAGACGGGCGCCCGCTGGCCGGGCAGCAGCGGGACATGAAGAACCGGCGACACACCCAACAACAACAGGGAAGAAACTGCCCAGAGCACCACGCCGGCCGCCCACGCCCATCGGTTGCGAGCAACCTGCGGGGCGGCCGGCAGGTCCGGCTCGTCGCCGAGCCGACGGCGCTCGCGCTGCCGCCCGCGCGGCCACCCGCGGTTCATCGACGGCGGCTCCGCGGCAGACGCCGCGAGGACGGTGGATTCCGTTCCCGGCAGCGCCGATACGCCTGAATGATGCGCTGCACCAGATCGTGGCGGACGACATCGGAGTCGTCGAGCTCACAGATCGCGATGCCGGGCACGCCGTCCAGGGCTTCGCGCGCCTCGAGCAGTCCGGAGGTCTGACCGGCGGGCAGATCGGTCTGCGTCAGGTCGCCGGTGATCACGCACTTGGAGTCGAAGCCGAGCCGGGTCAGGAACATGAACATCTGCTCGGGCGTGGTGTTTTGCGCCTCGTCCAGAATGATGAAGGCGTGGTTCAGGGTTCGGCCCCGCATGAACGCCAGGGGCGCGACCTCGATCACGCCGCGCGCGGTCGCTCGTTCGATGTCCTCGGCGGGCATCATGTCGTAGAGGGCGTCACGGAGGGGACGCAGGTAGGGGAGGATCTTTTGTTCGATGTCGCCGGGAAGAAAGCCGAGCGCTTCGCCGGCTTCCACGGCGGGTCGGGTGAGGATGATGCGGCCGACATCGCCGCGCAGCAGGGTGGAGACGGCCATCGCCATCGCGAGGTAGGTCTTGCCCGTGCCGGCGGGTCCGATGCCGAGCGTGCAGTCGCGCTGCGCGATCGCCTCGACGTAGCGGAGCTGGCCGAACGTCCGGGGCGACACCGGCGCCATCCCCGGCCCCACTGCGATGCGGGTGGCCAGCAGTCGCTCGAGTTCACGTTCGCGGCCTTCCAGCATTGCGCGCAGCGCATAGAACACGCCCTGTTCCCGCGGGAGGATGCCGCGGCTTCGCGCGGAGCGAAGGAGCCGAAACAGCCGTTCGGTGATGTCGACGCGATCGCGGGGACCCTCGATCTTGAGCCAGGTGTCGCGGGCGGTCATCCGCACGCCGAGCGGTTCCGCGAGCCGATCCAGCCACTGGCCGCCAGGGCCGGTGAGGTCCGCCGCCTCGCGGGGGCTGTCGAACACGATCGTCAGCTCGGTTCGATCCATCGGGTGCAAGTGTGGTGAGTCTCCTCGGCGGGGTCAACGCCGGGCGGGCGTGAGGGGAGCGTTTCAGTCGTTGGCGGAGGCCGGCGAAGGCGGTATATTGCCGGGCGAAGACGTCGCCTTCGGATTCGGACGGGCGGCATGGAGGTGGCGATGAAAGTGACGCGTATTACGGGTGCGGTGGTCGCGGCGGCGATGCTGGTGACGGCACTGTCCACGCCGGCGGCCCAGGCGCAGACGGGCCGGGGAGGCATCATGGGGTTCATTGCGGGTTGCTGCTTCGGCGTGCGTGCGGCCGGCGCGTACAACGACGGGAAGGAGATTCACTGGCGCGAGTGGGTGATGCTGATTCCGTACGTGAACATCGTGTTCGCGATCTGGAACGGCGTGGACGGTGCGAACGGCACGACGACGGCGGACTTGGCGCAGCGCTATGGCGCCTCGTATTACTGAACAACAGCACCAGACAGCAGGGGAGACGACGATGAAGAAGGTACTGGCGTGCCTGATGGCCGCGCTGATTCTGGCCGGTTCGGTTTCGGCCACGGCGGCGCAGGCGCAGACGAGCCGGGGAGGCATCATGGGGTTCATTGCGGGCTGCTGCTTCGGTGTGCGTGCGGCCGGCGCGTACAACGATGGCAAGGAGCTTCACTGGCGCGAGTGGGTGATGCTGGTGCCGGTGGTGAATCTCGTGGTGTCCATCTGGAACGGCATTGACGGCGCGAACGGATGGACGACCCGCGATTTTGCCGCGCAGTACGGGAGCGCCTACTACTGAGGCGGTGTGTGTTTGCCGCGCTGTTCTGCGCGGCGGTCTGGACGGCAGTCGCGGAGGGAGCTGAGCGGCTCGAAGCGGTGAGGCTTGCGCGCGAGCTGGCGGAGGATGGATGTCCGACGTTGGCGGCGCGCGAGTGTCGGCGTGTAGTTTCGGGGGATCCTGCTGACCGCGAGGCCGCGGCGCTGTTGCGGACGCTGGCCGCAGCGGAAAGTATGGCCAGCGTGGACCGGCAGCGGCCGAGGGGGGCATGGCTCGCGGAGGGAATCGTCGGTGTGTATCGCCGGTGGATTCGTCCCGCGATCGGCCGTCGTTGTTCGCTGTCGCCGAGCTGCTCCGAGTATTTTCTGCAGGCCGCACGCCGGCACGGTTGGCTGGCGTTCCCGATGATCGCGGATCGTCTGGTGCGCGAACCGGGTGTGGTGGCGGCGGGGGCTGCTGGCCCTGACGGTCGGGTTGCGGACCCTTTGGAGGAGCATGATGTGTGGCTGGGCCGGTCGCGCCGCTAAGCGATTGCGCGCGAGCGCGAGGCTGCTGAGCGGGCTGCTGGTGGGGGCGGCGTGGGCGGCGGAGGTTGGGGAGCCGGCCCAGCAGCTGGCGTTGGAGTTGGTGGCGGCGGGCGACCATGAGGGAGCGGCGGTGGAGTACCGGCGGCTTGCGCTGCGCGAGGTCGATGAGGCCGGGCGGGCCGCGTGGCTTTGGGCGGCCGCGCGTGAGCATTTGCGGGCGGGGCAGGTCCGTGCGGCGGAGGGCGCGCTGGATCGGGCGGAGGCGGCGGGGCTGGCGTCGCTGCCACTGCGCCTGATGCGGGCGGAAACGGCGGTGGCCGCCGGCGACCGCGGTGCGGCGGAATTCTACTGGACTTCGATCGCGGAGGACCCGGGTGTGCCCGCCGAGGCGCGAGCGATGGGGGCGCGTCGTGCCGCCGCACTCCGCGCCCGCGAGGGAAGGTGGGAGGATGCCGCGCGCGCGCTTGCCGCCTCTCCCTTGGACGAGTCGGCGCGTCTACGGCGGATCGAGCAGGCGGGGTCCCGGCCGCGGCGCGTGCCGTGGGTTGGCGGACTTCTGGGCCTCGTGCCGGGGCTGGGCTACGTGTACAGTGGCGAATATGCGAACGGTGCGCGTTCGCTGATCCTCAACGGGATCTTTTTGGGCCTGCTGGCGCTGGCGATGGACGAGGAACAGTGGGCGGCGGCGGGCGCGATTGGATTCCTAGAGGTTACCTGGTACAGCGGCAGCATTTACGGCGGCATTGACGCGGCGCACCGATGGAACCGGCGGATTTTCGAGGACACCGCCGCGGAGCTGGAACGCGGGACCCAGTGGAGTTTCGACGAGCGTGCGCTGCCGGTGCTGCGGCTGAAGTTTGAGCTCTGACCGACTGCGCGGGGACCTGAGCGGGAGGTGAACGGCGATGGAACGCTGGGTCAGTTTCGCGGGCATCGGGGTCTGGATCGGCGTGGCCTGGCTGTGCTCAACCGACCGGCGCGCGGTCCGGTGGCGGCCGGTGGTGTGGGGAATCGGCCTGCAACTGGTGTTCGCGGCGGCGATTCTGCGGACGGGGCCGGGGCGCGCGGTGTTCGAGTGGCTGAATCGGGCGGTGGGGGCGGTGCTCGACTGCCAGTACGAGGGGGCGCGGTTTGTGTTCAACGCGCTCGCGATTCCGCCGGGGGAACCGGGCAGTCTTGGGCTCTTCTTCGCGTTCCAAGTGCTGACGACGATTGTTTTCTTCGCTGCGCTGATCGCGATTCTGTACCACGTGGGCGTGATTCAGGCGGTGGTGGGCGGATTTGCGCGGTTGATGGTGTGGACGCTGCGGACCAGCGGTGCGGAGACACTGTGTGCGGCGGCCAACGTGTTTGTGGGCATGACCGAGGCCCCGCTGCTGGTGCGCCCTTACGTGCAGACGATGACGCGGTCCGAACTGTTCTGCGTGATGGTGTCCGGCATGGCGACAGTCGCCGGCGGGGTGCTGGCCGCGTATGTCGCGATGCTCCGTCCGTATTTTCCCGACATTGCGGGGCATCTGTTGGCCGCGTCGGTGATGTCGGCACCCGCTGCGCTCGCGATCGCGAAGCTGATGGTGCCGGAGACGGGCGAACCGCTCACTGCCGGTCGCACGCCGCCGGTGGTGGGGGAGCCGGCGGTGAATGTGTTTGACGCCGCGGCACGGGGGGCGTTGTCCGGCATGCAGCTGGCGTTCAACGTCGGCGCGGTGCTGGTCGCGTTCATGTCGTTGCTCGCGTTGCTGAACCTGGCCCTGGGGCGGATCGGCGCGTGGGTCGGGGTGGAGGGGCTGCGACTCGAACGGTTGCTCGGCTGGCTGTTTGCGGTGCCGGCGTGGTTGATGGGGGTGCCGGCGGAGGAGTGCGTGCGGGTGGGCTGGCTGATCGGCGAGAAGACCGCGGTGAACGAGTTCGTCGCCTACACCAGTCTTGCCCGGCTGCTGGCGGAGAATTCGGCGGCGCTCTCGGCGCGATCGATTACGGTGGCCGCGTATGCGCTGTGCGGGTTTTCGAACTTTCTTTCGATCGGGATCCTGATCGGAGGGTTGGGCGGCATGGCGCCGGAACGGCGGGGGGAGGTTGCGGCGTTGGGGTTACGCGCGGTGCTGGCCGCGTCGCTGGCGTGTTTCATGACGGCCGGGATCGCCGGTCTTTTGATCTGACCCTGCGATGGCGAAACGATGCGGGGTGTGGTCGCGCGAGCGAGCAGGGGCGTGATACGATCGCGGGCCGGCCGGTACGGCGGGTGCGAGGTTCCGGCGGGGAGAGTGGCGCGATGCGGGAGCACATCAGAGCGCGTCAGGCGGCGATCGCCTCGATTGTGAACTATCGACCGCCCGAGCGGCGGTTCAATTATCTGGAGACGCCCGCACAGGACGTGTTCGGCGTTCACGTGTTCAACGACCGGGCGATGCGCGAGCGGCTGCCCGAGCCGGTGTATCGCGAGCTGCGCGAAACGATCGAGGGCGGCCGGCGGCTGAATCCGGCGCTCGCGGACGCGGTTGCGGTGGCGATGCGCGACTGGGCGATCGAACGAGGCGCAACCCACTACGCGCACGTGTTCTACCCGCTCACTGGCCGCACCGCGGAGAAGCACGACTCGTTTCTGAAGCCCGATGGGCAGGGCGGCGCGCTGTCGGTGTTCTCCGGCCGCCAACTGATCCGCGGCGAGTCGGACGCCTCGAGCCTGCCGTCCGGCGGTTTGCGCGCGACGTTTGAGGCGCGCGGCTATACCACCTGGGACGTGTCGAGCCCGGCCTATATTCTTGAACATCCGAACGGCACCACGCTGTGCATTCCGACGGTGTTTTCCTCCTGGACCGGCGAGGCGCTCGACAAGAAGACGCCGCTGCTGCGGTCGCTGCAGGCGGTGGACGAGCAGGCGCGGCGGATTCTGGCGTTGTTCGGCCAGCCCGGCGCGCGCCGCGTGGTTGCGACCGTCGGCGCGGAGCAGGAGTATTTCCTGATTGACCGCAACTTCTATTTTGCGCGTCCCGATCTGCTCTCGGCGGGCCGCACACTGTTTGGGGCGCCCTCTCCGAAGGGGCAGGAGCTGCAGGACCAGTACTTCGGCGCGATTCCGGACCGGGTGCTCGCGTGCATGATTGACACCGAGCACGAGCTCTACAAGCTCGGGGTGCCGGTGACGACCCGCCACAACGAGGTGGCGCCGGCGCAGTATGAGATTGCGCCGGTGTATGAGGAGGCCAACATTGCGACCGACCACCAGTACCTGGTGATGCTGCAGCTGCAGCGGGTCGCGCAACGGCACGGGATGGCGTGCCTGCTGCACGAGAAGCCGTTCGCGGGCATCAACGGATCCGGCAAGCATCTGAACTGGTCGCTGGCCTCGGGGCAGGTGAACTTGCTCGAGCCGGGCGCAACGCCGCACGACAATGCGCAGTTTCTGGTGTTTCTTGCCGCGGTCGTCCGCGCGGTGCACCGGCACGGCGATCTGCTGCGCGCGTCCGTTGCGAGCGCCGCGAACGACTGCCGGCTCGGCGCACACGAGGCGCCGCCCGCGATCATCTCGGTGTTTCTCGGCGATCAGCTCACCGACATTCTCCGGCAGCTGGCCGCGGGTGGTGTGCGGCGAACGCGGCGGCCGGGTCGGCTGGACATCGGTGTGGACATGCTGCCGGCGCTGCCGCGCGACGCTGGCGATCGGAACCGCACCAGCCCCTTTGCGTTCACCGGCAACAAGTTCGAGTTCCGTGCGGTCGGCGCCTCACAATCCATTGCGGGGCCGCTGACGGTGCTGAATACGATCGTGGCCGAGTCGCTCGATTTCATCGCAACGCGGCTGGAGGCGATGCCTCGGGCGACGGCGGCGCAGTTCCGGGCGGCGGTACGGTCGGTGCTGCGCGAGGTGGCGCGCGAGGTCGACGCCGTCGTGTTCAATGGCGACAACTACTCCGAAGAGTGGCGGCGCGAGGCTGCGCGGCGCGGGCTTCCGGACCTGCCCTCCGCGGTGGACGCGCTGCCGGTGTTCAGCCGTCGCGACGTGGTCGACATGTTCTCGCGCTACCGGGTGCTCAGTCCGCGCGAGCTGGAGAGCCGGTTTGAGATCCACCTCGAGCGGTACGCGCACGATGTGGCGATCGAGGCGCGGCTGATGCGGCGCATCGCGCGCACGCAGATTCTGCCTGCCGCCTTCGAGTATCAGCGACGGCTGGCGGGCACGTCGGAGGCGCTCAGCCGGCTGAGCCGCGCGCACTGCACCGCGATCTTGGACGAGACCGACGACCTGGTGGGCGGGCTGCAGGCGGCGGTGGCGGATCTCGGGGTGCGGATCGAGCGCATGCCGCTGGGTGGTGCCGCGCTGCGCGCGGCGGAGTACGCGCGGCGGGAGCTGCTGCCCGTGATCGCCGAGGTGCGGCGGCTCGCGGACGCGCTCGAAACGATCGTGGCGGATGAGCTGTGGCCGCTGCCCAGCTACCAGGAGATGCTGTTCATCCAGTGATGGGCCGGCGGCGGCGCGGCGTGCCGGACTCGCTTATACTCCTCGCATGATCTCACGAGATGAACTGGTGCGGCGTCTGACCGCCGGCGTCGTCGTATTCGATGGTGCGATGGGCACGGAAATCTACAAGCGGCACGTGTTCGTCAATACCTCGTACGACGGGCTGTGCCTGAGCGCGCCCGAGCTGATCCGGGCGATTCACGACGCGTACGCGGAGGCCGGTGCGGACGTGCTGACGACGAACTCGTTTGGTGCGAACGCGAACAAGCTGGCCGCGTATGGGCTGGCGGAGAAGATGCGGGAGATCAACGCGGCGGCGGTGCGGCTGGCGCGGGAGGCCGCCGGCGCGGAGCGCTGGGTGGCCGGTTCGGTGGGACCGCTGGGGGAGCTGCCATTCGGGCGGGAGGCGACGGAGGAGGAGCGGACCGCGATGGTGGAGGCGCACGCGATCGCGCTGGCGGAGGCCGGCGCCGACTTCGTCCTGTTTGAGACGCATGGCACACGGCTCGACGTGGAGCGCGCGGTGCGGGCGATGGCGCGGCGTCCGGAGGTCACCTGGGTGCTCAGCATGACGGTGGATCGCAACGGCGAGACGGCGCGGGGCGAGCCGCTGGCTGCGCTGGTGGCGGTGATCGCGGCGGCACCCTCGCCGCCGGCGGCGATCGGTCTCAACTGCGGGCAGGGACCGGACGCGATGCTGTCCGCGCTGGAGATTCTGATGCCGCTGACGACGCTGCCGGTGATCGTGCAGCCGAACGCCGGTACGCCGAAGCCGGTCGAGGGGCGGCTCATCTACATGACCAGCCCGGAGTATCTGGCGACCTACGCGCAGCGCTACATTCAGCTGGGTGCCCGCGGGGTGGGGGGCTGCTGCGGCACGACGCCGGAACACATTCGCGAGCTGGCGCGCAGTCTGCGGCCGATCGCGCGCGTGCACGCCGCCGATCGCGCGCCGAGTCTGGCGGCGGCGGTGGAGCTGGCGCCGCGGCCGCCGACGGCGGGGAAGTCGCGGTTGGCGGACCGGCTGGTCGCGGGCGCGTGGATTCGCTGTGTGGAGATTGCGCCGCCGCGCGGCTGGGGGCTGGACGGCACGCTGGCCGCCGCGCGACAGTGCCGCGATGCGGGGGTGGATGCGATCAACGTGCCCGACGGCCCGCGCGCGAGCGCCCGGCTCTCGCCGTTCTACACCGCGCTCGCGATCCAGCGCGAGGCCGGCATCGAGGCGATCCTTCACTTTTGTTGCCGGGACAAGAGCCTGCTCGCGATGCAGGCCGACCTACTGGGCTGCGCGGCGGCGGGGATCCGGAACATCCTCTTCATCACCGGCGACCCGCCGAAACTGGGCGACTTCCCGTTCTCCAGCGCGGTGTTCGACGCCGACTCGATCGGGATGACGAAGATCCAGGATCACATGAATCGGGGTGTGGACATCGGTGGCCGGCGGCTCGATCCGCCCACGCGCGCGCTGATCGGGGTGGGTGCGGACCCGAACGCGATCGACATGGCGCGGGAGCTGCGACGGCTGCGGGAAAAGGTCGAGGCCGGCGCGGAGTTTGTGATCACGCAGCCGGTGTTTGCGGTGGAACCACTGGAGCGCTTTCTCGGGGCAATTTCGGATCTTGGTGTGCCGGTGATTGCGGGAGTGTGGCCGCTGGCGAGTCTCCGCAACGCGGAATTCATGCGCAACGAGGTGCCCGGCGTCGTGGTGCCGGACGAGGTGATGCGGCGGATGGCGGCGGTGCCGGACCGCGAGGGACAGAAGCGAGTAGGCATCGAGATCGCGCGGGAAACGATCGCGAAGATCCGCGGGCTCGTGCGCGGTGTGCAGGTCAGCGCGCCATTCGGGCAGGTGGCGACGGCGCTGGCGGTGCTGGCGGAGTAGGCCGCAGTCCCTCGCTGTCAGCGCCGCTCGTTGGCGGAGGGTTTCGCCGAGCCCGGCACCATCGGCACGAACCGCACCGGAATCTCGTCTTCCAGCACCAGCTCGCCTTTGTTTTTGCGGAAGGTTTTGAGCGTCTGGGACCAGCCGGAGGGGCCCACCGGAATGACGAGACGGCCGCCCTCGCGCAGCTGCTCCACGAGCGCGGGCGGCACCGCGGTCGGCGCGCAGGTGACAATGATCGCATCGAACGGCGCCTCCTCGGGCCAGCCACGGTAGCCGTCGCCGCAACGGACCTGCACGTCGCGGAAGCCGGCCGCGTCGAGTGCGCGCCGCGCGTGTTGTGCGAGCTCGGGCACGATTTCGATCGTGTACACGCGCGCGCCCATCGCGGCGAGGATCGCGGCCTGGTAGCCGGAGCCGGTGCCGATTTCGAGCACTTTCGCGCCGGCGATCGGACCGAGCCGGTCGGTCATGTATGCGACGATGTAGGGCTGGGAGATCGTCTGCCCGTGGCCGATCGGGTTCGGATGGTCGCCGTACGCGGTCTGGTCGCGGAACTCCGCCGGAATGAACTCGTGCCGGGGCACGCGGCCCATCGCGTCCAATACCGCCGGATTGGTGACCCCGTAGGCGCGAATAACGCGAACCATCGTGGCGCGCGCCTCGGCCCAGGGGTCGGCGCGAGCTCCCTCACCCGCTGCACCGGGCGCGCCATTGCAGGCGATCGTCAATGCCGCGGCTCCCGACGACAACGCAAGCTCCCACCGGCGCATCGCCAACAGCATGATTCGGTTGCCGGCCGCCTGCAAGCGCGGCCCGGAGGGGAGCGCTGCCCCTCGGCGGCGTCACCATGACCACTGCAGCTGAAGGAACCACCAGTTCGCGGGTCGCGCGCCGCCCTCGGTGCGCCGCAGGTATGTGCCGGGCCAAAACCTCGCGACGCCGGCGAGCACCTCGAGGCCGCCGCCGGGCTTCCAGCCGAGGATGAAGTCGATTTCCCGACCGAGGTCGGCGCCGGCCCGGCCGGTCGGATCGCGGCGTTCCGGTTGCCGCGTGGACCAGTACCAGGCGTCGCGTGGCTCCGCCAGCCGGAACAGATGCAGCTCCAGCGTGGCGGTGAGGCTGGAACTGGGCTGGAGGCTACCGGTCAGCACCGCCTCCTCGAGATTTTTCAGCATGACGAAATTCATCCAGCCGTAGGGCTGCGCGATCTGACCGTAGACACCGTCAAAGGTTCCCTCGTGCCGATCGTCGGGTGTGGGGTCGCCCGAGGCGCGGTTGTATTCGAAGCCGAGGCGGGGGCGACCGGGTGCCTCGAACGTGTGGCCGCCGTGGAGCAGCAGCGCCCAGGCGCGAATGTCCCGCCCGTCCAGTTCGCCGGTCTGCACCGCGTACCACAGCAGACCATCCCAGCCTTGTCCGGCGCGGCGGTACAGCGAGGCGCCCGCGGTGTGGCGGGTTTCGTCGGGGGCGGACTCGTTGCGTTTCAGCAGATAGAACACCTCCGGTTCCACCGCGTCGATGTGGAGGTGGCCAATCGCGCCGGCGAGATGGAATGGTGCGTGATGGCGGTTCAGTGCGCGCGGTTCGATTCGGACGCGTCGGGCGTAGAGGGCGTGGAGATTGAACGACTTCTCGTCCCACAGCAGCCGGGCGGCGTCCCACCAGTTGCCGCCGACATTCCCCCAGTTCATCGGTGCGAAGAGCCGTCCGGCGCCGTAGGTCAGGTCCTGGCGGCCGACGGAGATTCCGAGCGGCGTGTCTGCGATTTGGCGCCACTCAAGGAGCGCGATGCGCACGTCCAAATCGTCGCGATGCGGCGTTGCGTTACCCAAGTCGTCGAGCCGAAGGCGGCTGAGCCAGTAGTATGCGGACTGGAGCTCCAGCGCGGCGGTGGGGCCGAGAGGCGAGGCCGCATCGAGCCGCACGCGCGCGCGGCCGAGCAGCAGGTCGTCGTCCGGGCCGCCGTAGCCGCTGACGTTGAAGCCCTCGAGGTGTTCGTAGCGGAGGCGGAACGAGCCGGACGCTCGCAGGTCCACGGGAGCGGGGGCGTCGTCGGCCGGTGCGCGCATGCCGAGCGCGAGGAGCGCCAGCAGCGCCGCGGGCGCGCGGACCATCTGGAACCCCGCCGCTATGGCTTCCGCGCGTCGACTGTCCACGTCAGCTGCGCGAACTCACCGGGCGCCCACCATGCGTTGGTTGCGGCGTACACTAGGCGGGCGGTTGTCGCGGCGGGCACAGGGATCTTCACCAGCACCACGCGGCCGGCCGGCACGCTGAGCCGCTCAGGTCCCGGCCCTTCGATGCGGACTAGCTCGAACGGGATATCGGAGAGGTTCCGCAAGTGGAACGCGAGGTTCTTCGCATCGCGATGGTGCGGCGGATCAACCTGTAGACATGCCGCGACGAATGGTTCGAGCCACTCGCGGCGGCCAACCAGCAGGTTCTCGTTCCAGATGAGTGTCCGCCCCTCGAAGAGGGCTTCCCGCAGACCGGTCAGCGACCGTTCGCGCGCCAGCACGATGGTGAGCGTGCGATGGTTTGCGTGGTTGGGGAGGGGCGGGTCGATCGGCCGGTGATAGTCCGAGTTGCCGAGCCAGGCCAGCTTCGTCTTCATCGCCCACGGCCACACGTTGGTGTAGGCAGTCCCATCGTTCCACAGTTCGATGCCGTGCAGCCAGTTCGAGGCGACCATCTCCTCGTGGTGGGGTCGCACGATCGGTTGGTCGGGAGGCACCTTCCAGCCGGGATGGTTCCAGAACACGAACGCGCCCTGCGCGGCGGCGCGGCGGACGCTCTCGCGCACGTCGTCGTGGGCGACCTCGTAGATGTTGGTGAGGAAGATCGCGTTATAGTGGCCGGTCTCCGCCGACTTGGTGATCTCCGCGCCGCGAATCAGCAGGATGCCGCGTTCGCGAGCGGTGCCGGCGGCCAGCTCGTATGGCCGGTGGTGTTGGGTCGGCACGTCGTTGGTTTTGGGCTGGTATTCGATGTGGTCGGTCAGGGCGATCGCATCGAGGCCGTCGCGCCAGGCCTCGATCACCCGCACCGGCGGCCAGACGTCGCCGTCGGAAAAGACGGTGTGCAGGTGCAGGTCGCACTTGAGCGTGACGTAGCCGGGCAGGTCGGGCAGGCGGATTTCGGTGCGATCGATGGTGGGGGCCGCGTGAAGTGCCAGGGGCAGCCATATCAGCGCGATGGCGATGGGGGATCGGCGCATGGATGGTCTCCGGTTGTGTTGTGGTGGTGGATGATTGCAGAGCGGCGGGGCGATGTCCACCGCGTGCGCCGGGTCGCCAGCGCCCGAGAGCTCCGCACGTCCAGGGAGTGGAGCGGTGTCGGGCTCGGGATTCCAATCGTTGGACGGCGGGCGCGGAGGCCGCGGCCGGGCGCGTGCCGGCAGGGGGCGCGCCCACTCAGGCTTTCGGTGCGGCCGCTGCGGTGAGAGGCCGGGGCTCGTACGCGCAGGAGGGGTCCTCGGCGAAGGGGTCGCCGGTGAGCGCGTAGGCGCGGGAGCGCGACCCGCCGCAGAGCTCGCGATATTCGCAGCGGCCGCAGCGGCCGCGCAGCCGGGAGGGATCGCGCAGCGCGCGAAAGAGTGGACTGTCGCGATAGAGCTTGGCGAGGGATGACTGCCGGAGGTTGCCGGCGGAGAGGGGGAGGAATCCGCTCGGGCACACCTCGCCGCGGTGGTCGACGAAGCAGAAGCCGTTTCCCGCGTTCACGGGGCGGGCGGCGTGGGC
The DNA here is from genome assembly GCA_026417735.1 of Kiritimatiellia bacterium. NCBI lineage: Bacteria > Pseudomonadati > Kiritimatiellota > Kiritimatiellia > Kiritimatiellia bacterium. The sequence goes on along the minus strand of JAOACR010000017.1, from coordinate 118,342 downwards.
GACGCCGCGACGACGTTCCGTCGTACCGCCGGGGTGGAGGCGGGCGATGCCGCGCTCGCGCAGGAACCGTCGATAGTGCGGCGCCTCGATTAGCCGAACGACGAAGGGCGCGTCCCGCTCGATTTCCAGCGCGTTCGCGAAAAGCTCCTCGACCTCCGCCGGTGAGCAGGCGGGCAGTTCAGCGCCGCGCCCGGTGGGCACAAGGAGAAAGATTTCCCAGAACACAATGCCCAACCGCCTCACCAGTTCCGCCAGCGGCTTCAGTTCATCGCGGTTCTGCGCGCAGATCATCGTGTTGATCTGGAGCGGAACGCCGGCCTCGCGGATCCACCGCGCGGCGTTCAGTGCAATTTCGAAACAGCCCGGCACCCCCCGGAGGCGATCGTGGACGTCCGGACGGCTGCCGTCGAGACTGAGTGCGATCTGCGCAACGCCGGCGGCGGCCAGGGATGCGATCCGCTGCGGCGTCAGCCGCGGCGTTTCGGCGGGGATCGTGGCCATCCGCAGGCCGAGCGCCGTGCCGTGGGCGATGAGGTCTTCGAGGTCCTCGCGCTGGAGCGGATCGCCGCCGGTGAGGACGACGATCGGCACGCCCATCGCCGCGGCCTGGTTTAGGAGATCCCGGCCTTCGTCGGTGCTGAGCTCGGCGGGGTCGCGGCGATCTTGTGCGGCGGCGCGGCAGTGACGGCAGACCAGCGCGCAGGCGCGCGTGATCTCCCAGATCAGCACGTGCGGCGCGCGGCTGAAATCGGGCGCCGGGCGCGGGCCGTTCGCGGGTCCGGTCGTGTGCATCACTTCAATGTAGCATCGGCGGGCGTGGGGTTCATCTGCGCGAGTTCGCTTTGAGCTGCGCGGCGGCCTCGGCGGCGGCGCGGCCGCTGCGGATGCAGTCCGGCACGCCGACGCCGCGGTAGGCGCCGCCCGCCAGCCACAGCCGGGGCAGTTTCGAGAGCATGGCTTCAATGCGGGCGATGCGCTCGAGGTGGCCAACCTCGTACTGCGGATTTGCGCGGGGCCAGCGGGCGATCCAGGTCTGAAGCGGTTCGGCGACGAGCCCGAGTCGGCGGCGGAGCTCGGCGTGCACGCGGTCGAGCAACTCCGGTTCGGGCAGTTCCGCGATGTGCTCCCGGCCGGGGCCGCCGGTGAACGCGCGCAGCAGGTGGGTGCCCGGGGGTGCGCGGCCGTTGAATTTTGCGGAGGACCAGGTCAGCGCGAGCAGGTCGGAGGGTTCCGAGGCGGGAACGACAAAGCCGAATGCGCCGGCGCTTGTGCGCAGCGCGCTGTGCGCATAGGCGAGATTGACCACCGCGGACGAAACGCTGCGCAACGCCCGGAGCTCGCCGGCGAGCGGGGGGTGAAGACCCTCCAGCAGCGCGGCGGCAGCGGGCGGTGGCACGGCGAGAATGAGGCCCGCGCAGTCGAGCGGCGGCCGGCCGGCGGGGTAAATTCGCCAGCCATCGGGGCGGCGTTCGATGTGTTCAACGGGGCTGCCGGCGGCGAGCCGCTCGGGGCCGAGGGTACGGACGAGTGTGCGCACCAGCTGGTCCATGCCCTCGCGCAGCGTGGTGAAGATCGCGCCGGGCCGGCCGTGCGCCCGCCGGGCGGCGCGAATGCCACGCAGCAGGCTGCCGTAGCGTTGTTCTAGTTCAAGGAACATTGGAAATGTCGCACGAACGCTCATTTCCTCCGGGCGGCTCACGTAGATCGCGCCCATGATGGGGCCGGCGAGCCGATCAAGCGCTTCGCGACCGAGACGGCGGCGCACGAACCGGGCGAGGCTCTCGTCGCTGGGATCGCGGCGCGGCGGGATGAGTGGTTCCAGCGCGATGCGAAGTTTGCCCCACGGCGTCAGCAGCGGGGTCAACAGAAAGGGCAGCAAGCGAGTGGGAACGGCGAGTCGGAAGCCGGCCGGATAGGGGCGGAGACGTCCGCGCCAGAGCACGCGGGTGTGGTAGGTGGCATCGTTGGAGGGTATGAGATCCCCACCCAGACCGAGTTCGCGGCAGAGGTCCGCGGCATCGGTTTTTTGGGAAAAGAAGGAATCGGGACCGCCCTCGACGATGAATCCGCTCTCGCGCCAGGTGAGGATCTTGCCACCCCAGCGGGTTTCCCGCTCGAAGACGAGCGGTTCGAACGGCTCGCCGTGCTTCTCCGCGATGCGCCGGAGGTGGTGGGCGGCGGCCAGTCCCGTGATGCCGCCGCCGATGATCGCGATGCGTGTCATCGGCGGGGACCCGGCGCGGCGGTGAGCGGGTCGGCCGCAGGATGAGGACGAGCTCGCACGCTTCAGCGGTACTCGGCGTTGGGTGGGCGGTCAAGCTCGACAGGGTGCGCACTGGTGTCATTGCGGAGGTGGCGCGGTTCGGCGATAGTTTCGGCATGGTCGCACGGCCCATCGCATGGACCATTGCGGGTACGGATCCCTCCGGCGGTGCGGGCATCCAGGCGGACTTGAAGGTGTTTCACTCGCTCGGCGTGTATGGGGGTTCGGCGATCACGGCGATTGTGGTGCAGAACACGCTGGGGGTGCGATCGGTGGAGCCGCTGGGCGCGGGGGTGGTGCGGGCGCAGATCGAGTGTTTGGGGGAGGACCTGCCGCCGCGCGCGGTGAAAGTGGGCATGTTGGCGACCGCGGAGAACGTGAGGGTGGTGGCGGAGCTGCTCGGGCCGCTCGGGGTGCCGATCGTGGTGGATCCTGTGCTTGCCTCGTCCGGCGGAGCCGTGTTGCTGGCGGGGGGAGGTGTGGAGGAACTGGTGCAACGGCTGCTGCCCTGTACGACGCTGCTGACGCCGAACCTCGGGGAAGCGGCGCGGCTGCTCGGGCGGGAGGAGATTTCGGCCGCCGACATGCCGGCGGCGGCGGAGGCGCTGTTGGAGCGGGGGCCCGCTGCGGTGCTGCTCAAAGGGGGGCACGCCGAGTGGGCCAGCGAGTGCCGGGATTTTTTCGCGACGCGCGCGGGGGAGCGGCGGTGGCTGGTGAGTCCGCGTCGGCGGGTGACGCACACGCATGGCACCGGCTGCACGTTGTCGTCCGCGATCGCGGCGTTTCTTGCGCACGGGCAGTCGCTGGGGCCTGCGGTGGTGCTTGGCAAGGCTTATGTGAACCAGGGGCTGCGGCTCGGCGGCGGGATTGGCCGCGGACGGGGGCCACTCGCGCATCTCGGCTGGCCGCACGATCCCGCCGACCTGCCGGTGGAGGAGGTTTGGGGCGGCGGGGAGGGGCAGGGATCATGAGCGATCGCTTGTGCGAACCGCTGCGATTCCAACCGGTGTATCAGAGCTACATCTGGGGTGGCGACCGAATTGCGCACAAGTACGGGCGCGATCTGCCGCCGGGAATCTATGCGGAATCGTGGGAAGTGTCGGACCGGAGCGAAGGCATGAGCGTGGTCGCCGCCGGCCCGCTGGCGGGGCGGACGCTTCGGGAGCTGATGGAGGCGGATCCGATCGCGATGATCGGGCGCGAAGCGCCGGGTGCACGGTTTCCGCTGCTGGTGAAGCTGATTGACGCGCGCGAGCGGCTGAGTGTGCAGGTGCACCCGGACGACGCGACGGCCGCCCGTTGGGGCGGGGAGCCAAAGACGGAGGCGTGGTACGTGCTCGAGGCGGCGCCCGGCGCCGTCTTGTATGCGGGGTTGCGGCCGGGCACCGACCGGGCAGCATTGGAAGAGGCAGTGCGAACGGGCCGGATCGAGGATTTGCTCAACGTGGTGCCGGTTCGTGCCGGCGATGCGTTGTTCATCCCGGCTGGCCGGGTGCATGCGCTGGGTGCGGGCATTCTGCTGCTGGAGGTGCAGCAGAACTCGAACACCACGTACCGGCTCTATGACTGGGGCCGCGTCGGACATGATGGGCGGCCGCGGGAGACGCACGTCGCGCAGGCCATCCGTGCGATCCGATGGCACGACACGGCCGGCCCGCTGTGCGCCGGCGTGCCGATCGGCGGGCCGCCGGGATGGCAAGGGGTTCGCCTGGTCGCCTGCCCGTACTTTCGGATGGAGCGATGGCGGATCACCGCGCCGGCCCCGGAGCCGGCGGAGCCGATGCGGAGCGCGCGCGTGCTCTTCGTGGAAGCGGGGGCGGTGGAGCTGGCAGGCTCATTTGGGTCGGTGAGTGTGACGGCCGGCGGGACGGTCTTGTGCCCCGCGGCGCTCGAGGGGCTGACGATCGAACCCCGCCCGGCCGCGACGCTGGTGCGCATTGTGGTTGCGTGACTGCACGCCGCGCAGCGTGGCGGGAACGGCGCGGTGGGTGGCGGAGGGAGCTTGAGCGCCATGTGCGGCAGTTCCACCGGCCGGAGCGAGCCGCGTTGGACCCGGTGGGGGTGGTCCGAAGGTATTCGGAGCTTGCGGACCGCGAGGTTGCCGGGCTGCTGGCGGCGTCGCTGGCGTATGGTTCGCTGGCGCAGATCCGGCGTTCCGTTCTCAATGCGCTGGCGCGTCTGGGTGGACGACCTGCCGCGACGCTCGACGCCTGCGCAGACCGGTCGGAGCTGGACGTGCGGTTTGCCGGGTTCCGTCACCGCTGGACCACCGCAGCGGATGTGGTGGAACTGCTCTGGGCGATTCGCGGCGCACGGCGGCGGTGGGGAAGCTTGGAGGCGGCGATGTGCGAGGGAGGAGCCTGTCGCACGCTGCGGGATGCGCTCACACGTTTTCGGGACCGGCTGGTGGTAGAAACCGGCGGCGCGGCGCTGCGTTTGCTTCCGGACCCGCGGCGGGGCTCGCCGTGCAAGCGGCTGCTGTTGTTTCTGCGGTGGATGGTCCGCTGCGATGCAGTGGATCCGGGGGGCTGGTCGCGGCTGTCTCCCGCGCAACTGCTGATTCCGCTCGACGTGCACACCTTTCGCGCCGCGCGCCGGTGGAGACTGACGAGCCGCCGCACCGCCAGCTGGCGCGCTGCGGAAGAGATCACTGCCCGGCTGGCGGACCTGTGTGCGGAAGATCCGGTGCGCTACGACTTCGCGCTCGCGCACGCCGGGGCGGTGGCGCGCCGCACGCGCTACAGGGCCAGGCGGAGCGCCGCGCCCAGATAGACCGTGTCGGAGTCGATCTCCAGATTCTCGTCCTTCAGATCCGCAGTGTCGTGGAAGCGGTACTGAACGGCAACGTCGAGGTGCAGCCCACGCAGCACCTCGATGTCCACGCCCGCACGCAGGCTGAAGAACGGGTCCTCCTGCACCTCGCCGTCCACCATCGTCAGGCCGACGCCGGCGCCCGCGTAGAGACCGCGACCGAGCACGACGTAGGCCTGGCCGCAGTACGCGTCTTCTCCGAAACGTTCCGGCATCAGTTCGGCGTCCACGCCGATGCCGGCCATCGGATTGCGCAGCTGCAGCGAGACGAGATAGGAGAACCCGTTCTCGTCAATCTGCTCGACCTCGATCTCGTCGAGTGCGACCCAGTAGGTGGCGCCGCCGCCGATGCGCAGCTCTGCCCGCTCCTGGGCGGGGAGGACGCTGGCGGCAGCAAGAACGGTGGTGGCGGTGAGGGTGATCAGGTGCCTGCGCATGGTCGATGGTTCCTCCGATTGATGGGCGACACTAAAGATGAGCGCGTCAGTTGTAAAGCACGGTTCGATGAGCGCATTTGACATCGGAAGCCGGCCACGATGACACTGCTGCGCTCATGATGACGATCGAGAAGGGGTGGCGACGCACGAAGGTGGCCGCGCGAAGCCAGGGATGCCTGCCGCTGGAGGTTGCCCGGCGTTGTGCGGGGCGGTGGGAGGTGGCGTGGGGGCAGGACGGAACAGGGCGCCGGATGGGCCGCTGGGCGTTGCTCGGCGTGGTCGGACTGATTGCGGCCGCGGTGCTGGCGCTGGCGTTCGCGCGGCGGGGGCGGCCCCGGCCTGAGTCCGTGCCCGCGCCGTCGCCCGCCGCCGAGGAGGCGGCGATTCCACCGCTCGAATTCGGCCCGCCCTCTCCGCAGACTCGGCTGCTCGAGACGAACGCTCCGGGCGTGTACATGCCGACGGCGTCGGGTCGGTGGGAATCAGCGATGTACGGCTCGGTACGGACGGTTCAGGCGGGCCGGTCGGTGGTGCCCTCGTTCCATGAGGGCGTGGACATTGCGCCGCTGGCGCGGGGGCGCGACGGGCGCGCGCTGGATGATGTGGTGGCGGCGGCGGACGGAACGGTGGCCTACGTGAACCGCCGCGCCGGCAACTCTGATTATGGCCTTTACATTGTGCTGAAGCATCGCGATCCGATCGGGCCGCTGTTCACGCTCTACGCGCATCTTGATGAGATCTCGGAGAATGTGATCGCGGGGCGGTCCGTCGCGCGAGGCGACCGGCTTGGCCGAATGGGGCGGACGCCCGCCACGGTGATCCCCGTGGAGCGATCGCACCTGCATTTCGAGGTGGGCGTGATGTTGAATCCGGAATTTCGTTCGTGGTTTCTGCATCGGCGGCTGACGCCGGACCACGGCGCATTCAACGGCTGGAATCTCGCCGGCATTCCTCCACTGGCCCCGTACGTCGCACAGGCGGAAGGGCGGGCGTTCCGGTTGTTCGACTGGATGGAAGGAGAGAGCCCGGCGTTTGAGGTTGTGGTGCGCGTGCGGCGGCGGCCGTTGTATTTTGACCAATATCCTACGCTCTGGCGCGGTGAGCCTCACCAGGATGGTCCCGTTGTGATTTCCGCCTCGGAGAGCGGTGTGCCGTTGGCCGGTCGGAACGCGACGGCACCCGAGGTGATGCGGCTGGGCGTTCAGCCCTGCCAGGTGCTGTCGGTGGATCCGGAGCGTCTCGGTCGCAATGGGCGGCGGCTCGTGGTGCGGGACAATGGCGACTGGCGGCTCGGTAGCGCGGGGCGACAGTGGCTGGAGATTCTCATCTGGCCGTCGCGGCTGTAGCGGCAGGTGCTGCGCGCAGCAAGAACGTGCCCTGCCAGAACAAGGTTTTGGAGGACGGCGAAGTGGGCCTTGCGCGAAGCCCGAAGATCGCGTACCCCCCTGCGTCGCGCTCCGCGGAGATCTCCAGGCCTTCGGCTTCGAGCAGATGTCGGGTCTCATCCGCCCACGGGGCGGCGACCGCGACGGCACACGGTCGGCGCAGATCAAGATAGCGGTCGAAACCAGCGGGGCGGTAGCGGGGATTCGGTCGGGGGTACACCCGCGGCGCGCCGGGTGCATCAGCCAACTTTGCGCTGAGCCAGCGGTCCGCGGCGAGGAACTCCGGTGGCGGCCGGATGGTGCGGCACGCGGCGATGACTGCAGAGGGGTCCGGCCAACGGATGGCGTTCGGCGAGGTTGGGGCCTCGCGCAAACGGAGTTCCGAGAGCGACCAGGGGGTGCGTGAGCTGGAGGGGGTGGGAAGAATGGTCAGGCGGAGGCGGCGCGTCACCACCGCGGGCCAGCGGCATTCGAGGTGGCCGCGGTATCCGAGCAGGAAGACGCGCGGACCACTCGTCCATGCCGGGACCACGCGGATCGCCGGCTGCCGGACCATCACCCAGTCGGAGCCGTTGGTCGAGATTTCCACGGTGAAGTCACGCGGCAGGTCGATGCCGTGGGGGTCGGTGCCGACGAGGTGGAGGGCCTCCACCGGGCGGGGCTCCGTCAGTTCTATTTCCAGCGAGGCTGCTGCAGCGGAGTTTTCCCGCAGCGAAGTGCCGAGTTGGCCGTCGGTCAGCGCGTCGGTCGCCACGCCGTCGGGGCCGCGGACGGTGATCGAGCTGGCCGGAACGGCCCGACCGGCCGCAGGTGTGGCGTGGATTCGGTGGAACAACACTTGCCGGTGTGCGGGGATTTCGGACCAACTGGCGCCGAGATCACGCAACGCGGCGCGCACGCGCTCCGCGTGCGTCTGCTCCACGAGATAGCCGGACGCATCGTCCGCCTCCGCGAACTCGGCGGAGCGGCGATGGCGTTCGTCCCATGGGTTCACGAAGGCGATCTCGCACTGTGCGGCGAACGTAAAGATCTCGCCGCGATGGCCGACGATGGGCGATCCCAGCACGGTCGCCGAGCGAAGTCCGGCCGCCCGCGCCGCGGCGACAACGGCGTTTCGTTCCGCGATGTGGTCCCGACGCTTCGCGGAGGCGAGCGGCAGTTCGAGGATGAAGCCGAGCGTGTGGTAGGCGGCCCACAGCGCGGCGAGCGCGACCCCCGCGATCCGTTGCGATCGGCGCGAGGCGGCGCAGGGCAGTGCCACGCCCCAGCCGAGCGCGATCGTCCAGAGGGGGATCACATAGCGGGGCACCCTCAGCGCGGCCAGCGTGTGGGGCAGGTACATGACCAAAAATAAGCCGAGCGCCACGGCCGGTGACACGAGACGCCGCCGCTGGCGGGGATCGGGCTCCGTGGCGATGGTGAGGGCGGCCGCGGTGACGGTGGCCGCCAGCATCAGCCCCGCGCCTAACCGCAGCCCGAACGGGGCGTGTGGAAAGAACAGATGGTCCCGTAACGGCCGTCCGAACAGCCCTGCAACGTTCTGCAGGATCCGGCCGGGCGATGGCCGCCATCCAGCCACGTCGGTCAACTTCGCGATGTCGGTGCCCAGAAACAGCGGCGCGGCCGTCGCGAGCGCCAGAGGTGTCGCGGCCAGCCATGGCCAGAGCCATGACCAACGGAATCGGCGGCGAGCGCCGCTGATGGCCAGCACGACCGCAGCCGGCAGCAACCACGCGGCGGAGATGAAATGCGTCCAGGCCGCCAGACCGGCGATCGCGCCCAGCGCGAAGGCGCAGGGCAAAAGGCGCCGGCCATCCAGATCGCGTTCGGCGGCATGCAGCGCCAGTGCGAGGCCGAGCGTGCCCAGCGCAAATGCGATCGGGTAACCGCCGTAGGTGCCCACCGAATAGTGCAGCACGACCCAGCCGGGCAACGCCAGGGGCCAGATTGCCGCGGCGGCGGCGCGGGGACCGGCCCAGAGCCGCAACGCCCACCACGTCGCCGCGATCCATCCGAGGGAAGGCAGAATCGCGGCGAGCGTGAGTGTGACCTCTCCGACGCCGGCCAGCGCGAAGATGACCGCCGCCAGCCACGCCTCGAGGCTTCCGAAGTAGTGCTGGCCATAGAAAAAGAGGGGCCGTTCACCGTCCCGCAGAATGCGGATCGCCATGCAGCCGACGACGGCGCTGTCGAAGGTCGAAGCGTAGGCGAGGGCGCTGTACAGCAACCGGACCGCAAGCGCGGCGGCCAGCGCGGCGATGAGGTGCCACCCTTCCCACCGAGCCCGTGGCTCTCCCGCGCAGGCCGTGGGCGCACCCGCGGTCATCGCGCCCCCTCCTGATCGGGTTTCCGCCCCAACGGCGACCATCTCACGCGGACCCTCCGCACGCCATTCGGTTCGATGCCGAGCCAATCCAGTCCGCCTGGTCCCTGCACTGCGTGCGCACGCGCCGGCGGCTCCGCGATGAGCCCCTCGGACCAACGATATCGCAAGAGCGCCGGTTCCGCTGGCTTGTCCAGCGTGATGTTCAGTCCGTTGACAAGCTCTTCGACCTGGCCGGAATTGCGAAAGAACAAGCCCGGCGGCGGCCGGCGGAGCAGGAATGCGATTTTGCGGCCGTCGCGTCCAAACGAGGCGGCCTCGATAAAGCGGTCCGGATGGCGTCGGAAAAATCGGATCCAGTGGCTGTGGTAGGTGATCACCGCGGCGACGTTGTGCAGGTCCAGAAACTCGAACACCTGGTCATCGGTGCGGCGAAAGGCTTTTGGGGGGTACTCATATTCGCGCTGAGCGGGCGAAAAGTGATAGAAGTCGCAGGCGAGCATCGAGCGGCCGCTGAGAACGGGGAGGTAGGCGACGTGACCGCCGCCGTAGGCGTGGACGGTGGGCCCGGCGAACATCACGCGGGCGCCCGGCGGAACGTGATCTGCGATCCAGCTGGCGAGCGCAGGGAGTTCTTCCCCCATCGCCGCATAGGGTGTGTTGGTGCGGTTGCGGTAGAGCTGCACCGCCTCGTAACCGCCCAGGGTCAGGAGTCCGATCGCCGCGGCGGCGACGATGGTGGCGGTCGGATCGGTGCGGGCGCCCAGCGCGCGGTCGAGCAGCCAGGAGGCCGGTAGCACCGCGAGCATCAGCAGTGGCAGCTCTGCGCGGTGGAGTTGCAGTTGAGGCGAAATCACATCGCCCCATCCGGTCAGCAGGGCCAGCCCGGCCATGCCAATCCACAGCAAACGGCGGGAGGAGCGGTCCGGCCAGAGTGCGGCGCCGGCCAGGCCCAGCGCGACCAGGAGCGGATGGCTCTGGGTCGCGAGTGAAGCGAGTCGGCGCGTGCCGCGGACCAGTTCCGCTGCGATGTTGCGGGTGGTGTGCGTACGTTCGAGGAACTCCCCTACGCCCGCGTGCGCATGGAGCGTCCACGCGAACGGTGCCAGGCAGAGCGCGGCGGCCAGCGTTCCACCGAGAAAGAGGAGAAAGCGCCGGCGGGTGCGCAGTGCCGGCTCCAGCAACAGACCGACCGCGGCCGGCACCGTCATCACGGCGCCCAGTGGCCAGATCATCATGGTCACGAGGGTGCCTGTCCAGGCGGCGGCCAGTGCCGGTCCCGGTCGCGGCGTTCCCAGGATCCGCGCTGCGACGCCGGCCGCCAGCGGAAACGCGGCGGCGGAAATGCCCGCGGGCACAGTGCCGAAGCGCAGCATCCACACATACCAACCGCGGCTCACGCCCAGCGCCAGCAGACCCGCGGATGCGGCACCGAGGGGGCCGGCACCGGCGAGGCGCGCGCCGAGCGCCGCGAACAGCGAAGGCAGAACGATCACCGTGATCGCGACCAGCAGCGTGTAGAACTCGTGCGGCGCGGCGCGAACGCCCGCCAGCCAGAGTGGCAAACCCAGCAAGGCGGCGCCGGTGGAAGCGGGGGAGGTATCCACGTGACCAGCTTCCCAGAAGGGGACCCAGGCGGCCGGCACGGGGAGCGAGCGACGCAGCAGCCAGAGGCGGAACAGAAAAGACGGATGGTCGTCGCGATAGAGCGGGCGGCCCTCCGTCGCCTGGAGCAGACCTGCGGCGGAGAGGGCAACCGCGAGAGCAAGGCCGGTCCAGAGCACGGCGGGGCGCACACGAGCTGGCAGTCGTGGCCAGAGGAGGACGGCCACCAGCGTGATCGCCAGCCAGCGAACCGCGCCGCTGCGCATTGCGCCAGTGAGCGACAACGCCGGGGGCCACCATCGCTGGAAGTATGCGTTCGGCAGGCCGGCGGCCGGCATGGCCAACAGTACGGCGGCGGCGGTCATCAGCCAGGCGAGGCCAACCTCGGCAGGCTCTGCCGCGGCACTGCGTGCGCGGCGGGCGGCGGCCACCGCCAGCGCGACCGCGATCGCACCGGAAACGGCAGCCGAAATTGCGGCGGAACGCGGTGGTTGGCGCGGCTGCGCTGCGGCGACGATCGCGGCCAAAGCGACCGCCGCCGCGAACGCCGGCCTCGTGAAGCTTACGAGGCGCCGGAAGATGGTTCCGAGTGACCCCATCGGTTCGCCTCATCTGCGCGGATCGGCTGATCCCGCGCCAGATACACCGTGCCGCCGATCACGCCGAGCAGGATGAGTTTCAGCCGCAGAAACAACGCCATCACACCCGTGTGCGCGGGCGAGATACCCAGCAGCCCGAAATAAAATACGTACGAGGTTTCCGCGATGCCAAGGCTCCCCAACGTGATCGGTATCATCGCGACGGCGAGCGCGGTGGGCAGCACCGCGAGGATTTCGGCGGGCGACGGAGCCGGCCCGAACGACCGGAACGCCAGCCAGACGTTGAGCGCAGCCAGCCCATAGAAGAGAAGCGTTAGCGCGACCACCTGGGCCAGCACACGGCGGTCGCGGCGCAGCACGCCGAACCCGATCTCGAGCTTCGCGAGGAAGCGGTCCGCACCATTCGCGAAGCGGGCGATGAGGGAAGGCTTGTGGCCGGGCCGGGCCGTCGTCTGCGCCGAGCGCTCGCACCAGTGGCGGAGCTCGGCGCGGAGGCGGCGCGCGCCCACCGATGCGATGGCGACGCCCGCCAGCACGGCCGCCGCACCGGCCGACGGAATCCACACCGCGGGGGTTCGGTAGAGCGCAGGACGCAAACCCGGCGCCGCGACGACCAGTGCCAGCAGCAACAGAATGCCGGTGAAACGCTCCAGAAACACCGCCGCCGCAGCGTGGCCGAAACTGCCGATGCGGCGGCCGGAGTACACCACGCGCACCGCATCGCCCCCCACCATCGATGGCAGCAGGTTGCTGAAGTAATACCCGACCAAATAGTCGCCCAGCAGGGTTCGAAACGGCACCGGCCGGCCCTGGGCTCGGAGGAGCACCCACCATTTCGCGCAACTGGACCCGAGCATCACCGGCACGATCAGCAGCGACAGCAGCACGTAGAGGGGGTCGGTTGCCCGCAGCGCGGCCAGCCAATCGTGACGGCGCATCCAGCGGAACAAAACGATAAAAAATGCGATCGTGACGATCGCCTTCAGCGCACGGGAGAGTGTCTGCATTGCGATTCCGAAAAAAGCTTTTTTATCATAGCCCTTTTTGCAGTGAAAGGGTGCCTTCTCTCGTGTGCGCGTGTGGCGCGCGGATTGCGGCCCATTGGGATCGCCGTGGCGCTGGTCCTTGCGGTCGCGATCGGGCGGCTGGAGCCGTGGCGGGTGGAGCGGCTAGGGTTGTCGCGCGCGGAGCGGCGCCGCGCCGAACAGCTGGCGGGCGAATGTGGGGGCTGGCTGGTGTTTCAGCGGGAGAGCGAGCGGCGTCCCGAATCGATCTGCGTCGCCCGTGTGGGGAGTGGCTTTTCGGTGCAGCTCTCGCCGGGTCGATATCCGCGCTGGTCTGCGGACGGCCGGCAGATTGCGTTTTTCATCGGCTCGACGGTGTGCGTGATGACCGCGGAGGGCCGGTGGCGCCGGGCGGTGGCGGTGGCGCAGGATCCCGAGCCACGGGCGCTTGTGTTTCATCCGTCGGGGCAGGAGATCTGGTTCACGGACGGTGACCGTTTGTGCGCGGCGGAGCTCCGAGAGGGGCGGGTGCGGACGGTGCTGACCAACGTCGTGGTACGCGGGCTGGCATTTTCGCTGGACGGGCGCCGGTTGGCGGTGTCGGTTAGTGGCCATCGGATGTATGCGTTTTCGGTGAACGACGGTGTCGTGGTGACGCCGGGGCGGCCACTGGGACGCGGATGTTCCGCCGCGGTCGCGCCCGAGGGCGACCTCTACACTGATCTTGACGGTCGGCATGTGTGCATCCGATTGCGGCGTTGGGAAAACGACGAGGTGGTGAGGGAGCTGCCTGGCCCCAGCGGCTGGCCGGTGGACAACGAGAGCTGGTCCAACCGCCGCCGGTGGCTGGTCGCTCGCACGGAGGTGCCGGGACCGGTGGACATCTGGGTGTACGACACGACGTCGGGAGCGGCGGTGCGGTTGACGGCGACCGGTGATGCGAACCGCCCGCATCTGTGGGTGGCGCCGTCGGGCGCGGCGCACGGGTGGCTGCGCTGGTGGTGGCGGCGATGGGTGGGGAGCGGCGTGGCGAAGCCATGAGCATGGGGTGGGGGCGGCGGCTGCGGAGCGGGTTCACAGCGGCCGCGGTGGCGCTCGGCGCGCTGGCGGTGGGCGCAGAGCTTGCGTTACGGTGGTGTCTGCCACCGGGGGCAGACCTGATCCCGTTCGACCGCAGCCGGCGGATTTTGGGCGTGGACGATGCGCGGGAGCATCCCTGGGCCCAGGGGGCCTCCAATGTCTGGACGGCGGCGATCATCGGCGATTCGATCGCGATGGGGGTGGGCAATCAGAAATGTCATCGGCTCGCGTTTGTGCTGGAGTGGTTTCTGAACGTCGGCACGTCGGCGCCACCGGCGCGGGTGCGGCTGTACGCGAAGCCGAGCGCAACGTACCAGCAGGTGGATCAAGTCCGCCGCGCCATCGAGGAGGGCGCGTCGCTGGTGGTGCTGGCACTTTCGCTGAATGACACCGAGGACTGGAGCAACCCGGCGGAACTGATGGAACGGCGGGCGGACCTCCGCGGCTGGACGCTGCCGGCCTGGCTGCAACCGGTGGCCCGCCACAGCCGGCTGGTCGGCACTGTCGCTCGCGCCATCGAGCGCCACTGTCGTCTCCGCCAGTATGTGGCCTATTATCGGTTTCTCTATCGCGCCGACTATTCGGGCCTGGCCAAGTTTCGGACGTCTCTGCGGGAGATTCGCGCGGTGGCGGACGCCCGCGGCGTCCCGGTGGTGGCGATGCTGTTTCCGCTGTGGATCACGGATCTGCGACCGGGGCGGTATCCGTTTGCGCCGATGCACGAGGAGGTCACCTCCGCTTGTCGCCAGGCGGGCATTCCGCTGTTGGATCTGTGGCCGGCGATGGCGGCGACCGTGCCCGACCGGCTGGAAGCGATCCCGCTGGTGGATGCGCACGGCAGCGAAGTCGCACACCGGATCGCTGCGGAGGAGCTCTTCTATTTTCTGCTGGAGCGACGGCTGGTGGATACCGCCCGGCGGCCAACCCATGTTCGCGAGCTCGAGCGCCTGCGCGCGTGGGAAAAGAAGCTGCGGGCGCTGGGCCAGCCGTTGGAGAGCCCGTCGGCGTCGCCCCGCGGCGCAGCGCAATAAGACCGCGGATTGTGGAGCCTCGGACGATGCAGTATTAGGAAGCGTCGAGGAGACCGACCAATGAAAAGTCCGACCGCAGGGATCTGGATGTTGAGCGTCGCGGCGGCGGTGGCGGCCCCGGAGCCCCGGCCGAACATTGTCTTCTGTTTCGCCGACGATTGGGGACGGCACGCGGGCTGTTACGCTGCGCTCGACAGCCGGCCGACGTTCAACGAGCTGCTGAAAACGCCGGTGATCGACCGGTTGGCCCGGGAGGGTGTGATCTTCCGCAACGCGTTTGTGAATTCGCCCAGTTGCACACCGTGCCGGAGTGCGCTGCTGGCGGGGCGGTATTTCTGGCAGACCGGCCGCGGTGCGATTCTGCAGGGTGCGGTGTGGGACGCCTCGATCCCGTCGTATCCGCTGCTGCTGCGGGAGGCGGGCTACCACATCGGACAGACGTACAAGGTTTGGTCGCCGGGTACGCCGAACGATGCGCCGTACGGCGGCACCGCCCACGAGTACGAACGGGCGGGCAGCCGATACAACCGCTTCTCGCAGAACGCGACGCGGCTGGTGAAGGCGGGCAAGACCTTCGACGAGGCGAAGGCGGAGCTGTTGGCAGAGGTGCGGGAGAATTTTCGGCAGTATCTCGCCGACCGGAAACCGGGTCAGCCGCTATGCTACTGGTTTGGGCCGACGCTCACGCACCGCGAGTTCGAGCGCGACTCCGGTCGTGCGCTGTGGGGAATTGATCCCGACCGGTTGCGCGGCCGGCTGCCGGCGTTTCTGCCCGACGTGCCCGAGGTCCGCATGGACGTTGCCGACTACATGGGCGAGATCCAAGCGTGGGATGCAGGGGTTGGCGTGATCGTGGAGGAGCTTGAGCGAATCGGTGAGCTCGACCGCACGGTGATCGTGCTCAGCGGCGATCACGGCATGCCCGGCGTGCCGCGCGGTAAATGCAATCTCTACGACTTCGGCTGCGCGGTGGCGCTGATCGCGCGCGGACCGGGCATTCCGGGGGGGCGAGTGGTGGACGACTTTGTGAACCTGATGGACCTGGCGCCGACGTTCCTCGAAATTGGCGGCCTGCCGCCTCCGACGGGAATGACCGCTCGAAGCATTTGGCCGGTGATGACCTCGTCGAAGACGGGGCTGGTGGATGCGACGCGCACCTGGGTCGTCACCGGCCGGGAGCGGCACGTTGCGGGCGCGCGCGAGGGCAACCTGCCGTATCCCCATCGGGCGCTTCGCACGAAAGATTTCCTGTATGTCCGAAACTTTGCGCCCGACCGCTGGCCGATGGGGATGCCGGGCCACGCCCTGGACGAGGGGCGCACGCCGACACTCGAGGAGCTCGAACATGACACGTTCGTGTGTTATGCGGACATGGATGCGAGTCCAACAAAGGCGTGGTTGGTGCTGCACCGGGCGGATCCTGCTTGGTCGCCGTATCTGGAGCTGGCGTTCGGCCGCCGCCCCGCGGAGGAGCTCTATGACCTGCGTGGCGATGCGGATCAGATCCGCAACGTCGCGTCGGAGCCGGCCTACGCGGCGGTGAAGGCGGACATGGCCCGGCGACTGA
The DNA here is from genome assembly GCA_026417735.1 of Kiritimatiellia bacterium. Lineage (NCBI taxonomy): Bacteria > Pseudomonadati > Kiritimatiellota > Kiritimatiellia > Kiritimatiellia bacterium. The sequence continues at coordinate 102,237 of JAOACR010000017.1, read as the reverse complement.
TGGAGATCCTGCGCGAGCAAAACGATCCTCGCGTGACGGAGGATGGCGGGATGTTCGAGCGCCCGCCGTTTACCGACCCGGTGCCGACAACTCGCCCGCGCGCCGCTCGGCAGCGGGAGAACGCATCTCGCCCGGCTGCGAGCACGACTCAGTGATCGGACAACGCGCGGGGCGGTCCCAACACTTCGGCGAGCACGATCGCGTCCTGCCGCGAGCGCGGTTCGCGCAGAAGCCGCCGCACATGATGGGCGCGAGGTCCGGTGCGCCGGACGAGCGCTCCACGTAGCGTCAGCATGCCCCCGAACGACGGCGTGGGGAGAACCGCCCGTGGTACGGCGCCGAAGATCGCCACTTGGAGCGGCGGGGGGGCGGCGGCCGGCACTGCCACGCTGGGCTCGGCCGGCGGCGCCCTGCGTTGTTCCCCGACCGGGGCGGACACGGCTGCCCCTTCGCGTGGCCGGGGGGGCGGCGGCACGACTGAGCGAGGCGGCCGCGGCGGGATGGGTGGGCGTGGTACCGGCGGTGGCCGGGCAGACTCTCGCTCCTTGCGCGCCACCGCCGGGCTGGCCACCCGGCGCGGCCCCGGCCGCGCCTCCGGCGGCTGCGCCGGCACCGGGGGGGGCGCGGGCGGTTCGCCGGATAGCTCTTCCAAAAACCGCCGCAGCTCTTCCTCCGGCTGTGCCGGCGGCGGTGACGGCTCCGCCGGCCGCTGCGGCGAGGGCTTTGATCGGGACATGGTCAGCCGGCCGATACCCCAGAGAATCAGAATGATCAGGCCGATCAGGTTCTCCAGCCCGTCGGCCCGGTTGAACGGCGGCAACGGCGCGCTCATGAGCAGCCCGGTGCGGCGGTCGGCTCAGCCCTCTTTGGGGGCGGACTTGTCGTCCGCGCCACCCGCGATGGACTCGCGCATCGCGGTGTCGGCCATGATGTTCTGGAGCCGGTAGTAGTCGAACACGCCGAGCTTGCCCTCGCGAAACGCCTGGGCGATCGCCAGAGGGATTTGTGCCTGCGCCTCGATGAGCTTGGCCTGCATTTCCTGTACGCGGGCGCGCATTTCCTGTTCGGCGGCGATGGCGGTGGCGCGGCGCCCCTCCGCCTCGGCCTGCCGCAGTTTCTTGTCGGCCTCGGCGCGCTCGGTTTCGAGCAGCGCGCCGACGTTCGCCACCTCCCGCGCGCCGCTCACCCCTGCGACGCTGACGTCGGCGATGTCAATCGAGACGATCTCGAAGGCGGTCTGCGAGTCCAGTCCGCTCTCCAGCACCTTGCGGCTGATGTGATCGGGGTTCTCCAGCACGTCCTTGTAGGTCGCGGAGGAGCCGATCGCGCTCACGATGCCCTGGCCGACGCGCGCGATGATGGTGTCTTCCGTCGCGCCGCCGACGAGGCGCTCGAGGTTCGCGCGCACCGTGACGCGGGCTTTCACCAGCAGACGAATGCCATCCTTCGCCACCGCGTCGAGCATTGTGGTGCCCTTCGAGGGATCCGGGCAGTCAATCACCTTCGGGTTCACGCTCGTGCGCACCGCGTCGTACACGTCGCGGCCGGCCAGATCGATCGCGGCGGCGCGCTTGAACGTGAGGTCGATGTTCGCCTTGTCCGCCGCGATCAGCGCCTGCACGACGTTGATCACGTTGCCACCGGCCAGGTAGTGCGCCTCGAGCTCCTCCGTCGAGACGTTCAGCCCGGCCTTCACCGCCCGGATGCGCGCGTCCACGATCAGCGTGGGCGGTACGCCGCGCAGTTTCATGCCGAGCAGGTTGAACAGGCTCACCCGCGCGCCGGACATTACCGCGCGGACCCAAACCTTGAGGAAGTAGAAAAACAGGCTGATCAGCACGATGCCGAGGATGACCAGCGGAACCACCAGCAGTACGACAATCGGGTTCATCGCGTCGTCCTTCCCTTTGTCGGCCGAACTCTATGCCAGCGGCGACGTCGCTGCAACCGGCGCGGGCTTGATTTTCGCGGCGCGGATCGCATGCTGGCGCGCGGTCCGCATTCGCGGACGGTAGAGAGCGACACCACGATGAATCGGGATCTTCTGCGACGCCTCGCACGGGAGCACGGCACGCCGCTGTTTGTGGTCGATCACGCGCAGTTGCGGCGCAATCTCGCCGAGTTCCGCCGATGGCTGCCGAACGTGCAGCCGTACTACGCGGTGAAGGCGAATAGCCTGCCCGAGGTGGTCCGCACGCTGTACCGCGCCGGCGCGAGCTTCGACGTCGCCTCGCTCGCGGAGTTCAACCTCGTGTACGAGAACATTCGCGATCTCCCTGAGAAGGAGCGGCAGGACTTCATCTGGGACAAAATCGTCTACGCGAACCCGATCAAGGACCCCGTCACGCTGCGCACGCTCGACCCGTACCGGCCGCTGGTCACCTACGACAATGCGGACGAGATCCGGAAGATCGCGAAGCACGCCCCTCACGCGGGTCTGATGCTGCGGCTCCGCGTGCCGAACACCGGTGCGATGGTGGAGCTGTCCTCGAAGTTCGGCTGCGAGCCGGGCGACGCGGTCGGCCTGATCGAGGCCGCCCACGACGCCGGGCTGACGGTGGAGGGGCTGTCCTTCCATGTCGGCAGCCAGACGACAAACTTTCAGAACTATGTGCAGGCGCTGCATCTGGCCGCCGGTGTGCTGCGCGAGGCGCGCGCGCGGGGGTTCTCGAAGATGATCCAGCTCGATATCGGCGGCGGATTCCCCGCACCGTACGACGCGAACGTGCGTCCGTTGCGCGAGCTCGGCCGTCTGCTGCGCGCGGAAATCCGGCGGCTGTTTCCGCGGGACGTCGCGGTGCTCGCAGAGCCTGGCCGCTTCATCGTCGCGACCGCCTGCACCCTGGTCGCCGAGGTGATCGGACGTGCGGTGCGGGACGGAAAACCTTGCTACTACATCAACGATGGCGTGTACCACACCTACTCCGGGATCATTTTTGACCACATGAAGTATCCCGTGCGCGCGTTCCGACGCGGTCCCACGCAGCTGTCCGCGGTGTTTGGTCCAACGTGCGACGCGCTGGACACGATCTCGCTCGCCGAGCCGTTGCCCGCGCTGAAAGTGGGCGACCTGGTCTACACGCCGAACATCGGCGCCTACAGTCATGCGTCGTCCACCTACTTCAATGGGTTTCCGCCCGCGCGGGTCGCGCATGTGAACTATGAGGGGTGATCGGCGGATGAACGGCCGGTGGTTCACAGAAGGGGGGCGGACAGCGGTTCGCGTCCGCGCAGCGCCGGATCCAAGCCTTGGATGGTTCATGGCTGCGCGCCTCCAACGGTTGGAAGACCGTGTGCGGTCGCGGGCGCGGGTCTGCGGGCTCCGGCCGCTGGCGGCGGCGAGCGCCGGCGAGCCTGCGCGAGGGGAGCCGGGGCTCGTTCGCGCACGGCGGTTTCGCTCCGCAACGCCCGGTCGAGCGCAGCGCCGCGTTCGAGAGTTTTTCGACGCCCCGACGCCGGGCGGATCGCGCCGCGCAGCGAGGGCCGTCGCCGCTGCGCTTCGCTGCTGGGGCGCCGGCGCGGAACTGCTGGCGGATGGCGGTGGCCAGCGGCCAGAGTCTGACCGAACCGAACAGTGGGATCGTCCGCAATACGAAGCGGGGCGAGGCGCTGTTCGATGGGGGCCACTCGGGGCGCGACGCCGGCCGGGGGGGACATCTGCCGGTTCAGGTTCATACGGGCGAACTGCCGCGGAGGGAATACCGCGGACCGTAGCTCTCGCCGCCGGACGATGATCGCGGACAACCCTCGGCCGCCGGCCGTCGCGACAGGCGCGCGCTGGTTCGATTCGCACGCGCATGTGGACCACCTCGACGATGCGGCCGCCGAGCAGATGTGCGAACGGGCGGCCGCCGCGGGGGTGGTTGCGATCCTCGCGGTGGGGGGCACGCCGGCGATGAACGCGGCGGCGCTGCGTTTGGCGGCGCGCCGGCCGGCGCAGGTTGCGGCGGCGGTGGGATGGGACCGTTCGCTGGCCGGCGCGGCGCCGTCGCTGGCGGAGCTGCGCGACACCGCGCGGCGGCCTGAGGTGGTCGCGGTGGGGGAGACGGGGCTCGACTACCACTACGGGCGGGAGACCGCCGGCGCGCAGCGCCGGCTGTTCGAGGAGGTGCTGGCGCTGGCGGCGGTGGTGGGCAAGCCCGTCGTTGTGCACAGCCGCGAGGCGGAGGAGGACACGCTCGCGATGCTGCGGCAACACGGGGAGGGCTGGCGCGGCGCCCCGGGGCGGCTGGGCGTGATCCATTGCTTCACCGGCGACTGGCCATTTGCGCGCGCACTGCTCGATCTTGGCTGGCACATTTCGTTCAGCGGCATTGTGACGTTTCGCCACGCGCACGATCTCCGCGAGATCGCGGCGAAGGTGCCGGAGGACCGACTACTGATCGAGACCGACTCCCCGTGGCTCTCGCCCGAGCCTCGCCGCGGCCGGCCGAATGAACCGGCCCGGGTGGTGGACGTGGGCGGCGTGGTGGCTGCCGCCCGGGGGCTGGCCCCCGCGGCGCTGGCCGAGCTCACCTGGCGCAACGCCGCGCGGCTGTTCGGTTGGCCGCCGGCGAGCGGGGGATGAAGCCGGGTCCGCGGCCGGTCAGACCAGCGACCAGGGTGCGCGCATCGGCCGGGACAGCATCGCGGACGCTTCGCTGTCGCCGATGATCTGCTCGCGGACCGGATCCCATTTGAGCTCGGTTCGGCGCAGCCGCAGCAGGATGTTGCCGAGGTGCGCGATGGTGATGCTGCGGTGCCCGACTTCGGCGGGGCAGATGGTTGGGCGGCCGCTGTAAATGCAGTCGATGAAGTTGGCTTCGTGGTCGTTGCTTTCGTAGAGCCGCACCGCCGAGTCGCCGAGCGGCGTGCGGCGGAGTTCCTCCGGATGGCTCTCCAGCACGCCGCGGCTGCAGTAGATCCAACGGCCGTCCTCGCCCTCGAACCTCACGCCGCCGACGCCGCTCTTGGGGTCGGCGACCTCCACAATCATGCGGGTGCCGTTCGCGTAGTCGGCCTCGAACGCGAACGAGGTCGCGGTGTTGTAGAGCGCATCGGGTGGCGGGAACTCTGCGCGGCCAGAGTGGAAGCGGATCGGGCCACTGGCGTCCATGTCGAGGGCCCATTGCACGATGTCGAAGTGGTGGGCGCCGAAATCGGTGACCATTCCGCCGGAATAGTCGTAGTTGTGGCGCCAGTTGAGCGGGTGGAGTGCGGGCCGGTATTCGCGTTCCGGCGCGGGGCCCAGCCACATGTTCCAGTCCAGCCCTTCGGGGACGGGTTCCGGCGCTTGGCGCTGTGCGAGCCCGCTCCAGTCCTTGTGGCCGCCGGGCAGGGAGACGCGCGCCACTCGGACCTTGCCGATCACACCGTTGCGCACCAGTTCGCAGGCCTTGCGGAAGTGCACGCTCGAACGCTGCTGCGAGCCGGTCTGGAATGTCACGCCCGCGGCGCTGACCGCATTCACGATCGCACGGCCTTCCCCGACCGTGAGCGCGAGCGGCTTTTGACAGTAGATGTGTTTGCCGGCGCGGGCGGCTTCGACCGCGATAATCGAGTGCCAGTGGTCCGGCGTCGAGATGTTCACCGCGTCCACCGAAGGGTCGGCGAGAATCTCGCGAAAGTCGGCGGTGACGCGGCAGTAGTTCGTCGTGGCGGGGTCCCGGCCGGCCTGTTTTGCGTAGTGTTCGTTCACGAGCCGTCGCCCGTAGTCGCGGCCGCCTTCGAGTTCGCCCTGGTAGCCATAGTGGCCGGAGAGACGGTTCACATCGCAGACGGCCACCACCTGCACCTTTTCGTTATGCAGAAACTGCCGGCCCGTGGTGTGGGCGATGGTGCCAAATCCGATGCAGGCCAGGTGGATCCGCTCCGAGGGAGCGGGACGGCCCCGCCCAAGCACCGACGCTGGAACGATCAGCGGTGCTGTGACGGCGACCGTGCGACGCAGAAACGTGCGCCGCGTGCAGTCCGCACGAGTCGAAAGGCTATTCATACCCGCATAGTATCGCGCCAGAAAAATCAGTCCAAGCCGAACCACGTTCCCGGCGGGTGGGCGTCCGAATCCGGCGCCGCCGTACCGGCGGGGGAGGCTCAGGGGGGATGGGCGTTCGGCCGTCCGGCGCGCAGTCGCTGCACCGTGTAGGCGGCCGGGGAGACGGTTTTCCGGCGCACCTCGTCCCACGCTTGCATCTCCTCGAGCGTCTCGAACAGCGCGACGCAGGCGGTTTCGTAGTCCACCTCGGCGAGCTCGGCGACCAGGCGGGTGCTGCGGTCGAGAAGTTTCTTGTTCGTTGCGTCGACGTGGGCCATCCAGTTGCTAACCAGCCGGCCCAGGCGCCCCATCGTTGCAGAGGAGACCGCGTTGAGGGCCATTTTCGCGGCCAGATGGCTGTCCAGCGCCAGCGGCGACTCCGTCGTCGCCAGATCAATGTGGATTTGATCGGCGTCCGGGACGCTCGGCTCAGGCCGTCCGATCGTGATCATCCATCGCGATTCGAACGGCGACGTGGCGGTGCGGAAGGCGTTCAGCCATGCGTCCGCCTGCGGGTCCACGATCGCGACCTCACGCCCCACCAGCAGCGCCAGCGCGGCGTTCGGTTGGACCTCGGTTCGCGAGGGATCCGGTTCGTTGCCGATGCGGTAGCTGTAGAGAGCGGCACGGCCGATCCGGGGCGGTGCGGCACGAAGGCGCTCCGGCGCGCCGAGCCGCGCATAGAGTTCAGGGGTCCATTCCAGACATCTCGGCTCGCGCTCCAGGATTTGACGCCAGGCGTCGGGCGTCGCGCGCAAAGGATCCTTCACGAACGCCCAGGGCGCCGGAGAGACCGCATCGTCGGCCGGCCGGAACGGTGGAATTTTGAAGGTCGGCGAGCGTTCGGTCGTGTCGGTGAAGATGTCCAGCAGGTGGTCGCGGGCGAAGTAGGTGATCCGCCCGCCCCGCGCGTAGATGGAAGACTCTAGCTCAACCCACCGCGCCAGCGCGGCGAGGTTGGCTTCGGACCGGAGCTGCCCCAGCAACTGTTCGAAGCGGATCAGCGTGTGCAACGGGTCCGCGGTACGGGCGAGCGAGGGCACGGCCACGCACAGCGCTCGCGTCGCGTCGTCGTTGCGTCGCGCGAGATGATCGGTGAGCGCCGCCTCCAGCGCGGCCCCCACGACGAGCATCTCGATGGTGGTTGCCTGCATCCGGGTCGAACCGGCGACCGCCATCGGGCCGGTGCACAGCTCAATGCAGGTCACCGCGGGGTCGCGGATCAGGCGGCGGGAACGCTCCAGCCGCTCGGCGAGCAGGTCGGCGGGATTGTTGAACACAAAGAACACGCGCGCGCCTCGGGCCAGACCGCGCAGCGCAGTGCCAATCACCGACGAGGTCTCACCACCCTCCGAGATCGCGACCAGCACGTCGCCGGCGCCGATGTCGAGCTCCTCGATCTGTTGCTCGCCAAAGCTGATGAAGTCCTCGAAGGACTCCACCGAGCGAATCAGCGCATAGTCGCCGCCGGTCATGACCGATCGAGTGCCGTCGGCCTGCCGCGCAAATGCATCGCGCAGATGCGGGTGCCGCTCGAACGTCTTGCGCCAGAAGCGCCGCCAGGCCGCGTCCAGCAGGATCGCCAGCCGTCCGGTCGCGCCGCAGCCGCTGAAGACGATGGTGCCGCCGCCGTCGAGCGCACCGGACATTGCGTTCCGCAAGGACGCGAACTCGACCGATCGCATCGCGCGCCGCGCGACCGGCGGCAGATCGTCGTCCACGCTGAGGAGCATGCGGAGGCCCGCGGCGGTGTTGGTCCGAAGGACTTCCGCAAGCCCGTGGGTCTTGGGATGGGGCTGCTCGGTGACGAGAAAGCCGAGATGAAACTGCGTCTGGTTGCGAACGAAATCGAGCGCGCGTTCTCTCGCGGCGTTGCGCTGCGGCACGGGGAGATCGGCCGAGGCGGTGATCGAGGTGCTGAGTGCCGTGCAGACGACGAGTCTGGCTGATGGCCACATCTTCGGGATCTTCGCTCTTCGTCCGACGTCGACCGCTCGCCGCCTGCCTTCGCCGGTGGGCGGTGCGACGAGGAACCCTAGGCGGGATCCGCTGCGGCGGTCAAGCTGCTCGCTCGCCGACGGCGGATGCGAGCAGTGCAGCGGGTGCGCGGCCGGCTTTTGGAAAAAAGGTGGCGGGTCGGCTAGGATGTTATCGGCGGAGTGGAGCCTCGTCACACGATGCGCGCGAGGTGGAGTGTCGGGCTGTGGTGGCTCGTCGTGGCGACGGCGGCGGCGGAGGTGTCCTTCCTGGCGGACTTCGAAGAAGGCGGCCTTGATGGAATGTCGGTGAGGGGAGGGCAGGTGCTGGTGCAGTCGGCGGCCGCCCGGCAGGGGCAGTACGGAGTTTGGCTTCGGAACGGCGAACTGGGCTCGACATGGATTCCGCTGCTGGGTGGGCAACGGTACAAGGCCCAGGTTTGGATCCGCCTTGTTGGCGAGAGCGGTAGCGACTGGGGCGGGATGCGTTTGGAGGTGGTGGACGAGAGCTGGAACACACTCGCACACTCGGGTGCCCTAGAAACTGCCAAACATGGTACGAACTGGCTCAAGTTGTCATTGCCGTTCACGGCATCGGACCGACGAGTGATGGTGCTCGTCGGCTACTTTGGCGGCCCGGGCCGGGTTCAGACCGCGCATGTGGACGACGTGACGATCCGGGCGGTGACCGGTTCGAACCTGCCACCGGTGATCCGATCGGTCGGACTCACGCCGGTGGCGCTGGTGGCGCCGGCGAGTCAGGCCTACGCGCTGGATGCGGACGATGCGGACGGCACGTTGGACCAGGTGGTGTGGGAGTTTGGGGACGGCACGCGCGCATTTGGGGTGGCGGGCCGGAGGACGGTGGGCATCGCCGGCGATTTTGTCGGCCGCGTCACGGTGGTGGACGAGGAGGGGGCGGTCGCTTCGGCGACGTTCTCGTGGTCCTCAGCACGGACGGGCTGGCCGGTGCTCACGCTCGGGCCCGCGCCCCCCGACGGTTCGACGACGACCGCCTCCGCGATCGAGATCGGTGGCACGGCGAGCGGGGCGGTGCGCATTGCGGTGTCCACCGACCGCGGTTACTTTCGCGAGCATGGGGGGACGAATCCCTGGCCGCTGGTGGTGCCGTTGCAGCCGGGGTGGAATCGAATCACCGTGCAGGCGCATGGCGCGGGTGGCGCGGTGGTCACGCGGGAGCGGCGTGTCCGTCGAGTGTTCGGGGAGCCCCTCGCGATCGAGTTCGTCGGGACACCCCCCGCCGCGGCGCAGCGATGGGAAACCGTGGAGATTTTGTTCGACCTTCGCAACTCGGCGGCGACGCATCCGCAATTTCCGCTGCATTCCGCGGCGACGGGCCTGGAATGGATGGACGGGGTCCGCGTGGACGGTGTCTTTCGCCATCCGGATCATCCCGGGCGGGAATGGCGGCGGCCGGCGTTCCGGTGGCAGCGCTATCGGAGGGCGCTGCGGGACGGGGAGGAGTGGATGTATCCGGAGGGTGAACCGGTGTGGTGTGTGCGATTTTCGCCGCCCCACGAGGGTGCCTGGACATGGCGGGTGGAGGCGCGAGAGGCGGCGGGGGATGCGCTCACGGAGTGGCGACCGCTCCTCGTCCGTGCGCCGACCGACCCGCGCAACCGCGGGCCGATCCGCGTTTCGGAGCGGGACCCGCGTTACTTTGAGCACGCCGACGGTACGTACTTCAGCGGGGTGGGGCACGGGATTGGATTCGGCGCGGAGCGGTTCAGCTATGAGGCGGAGGAGCTGTTCGCGCGGATCGGCTCAGCGAACCAGAATCTGATGCGCTGGTGGATCGCGGGCTTGGTGTGGGGTTCGGCCTGGCAGCCGTGGTCGTCGCGAACGCTCCCCTATGAGGGCACCGTGCCGGCGACGGGGCTGGCGCTCGAGTCGGCATTCGGCCACGGGCTGGCGGCCTGGCGGCTCGACGCGACCAATCCGATCATGTTCCAGGGGTTCATGAGCGGACACGCCGGGCTGATGCCGGGCCGCGTCTACCGCGTGCGGGTGCGGTGGCGCACAGAGGGGATCACCGGTCCGCGCGTGCCGGGCTTCGCCCACGGGCTGTGCCTCAAATTTGTCGGATGGCCGGAGCCGGGGCAGACGCACACGCTACCGGCGCTCGTCGGCCCACAGGCGGGCGACTCGCCGTGGCACGTGGCCGCTGCGGAGTTTACCGCGGAGACCCACCTGCTGCCGAATCTGGCGATCATCTGGGAAAATGCAACGGCTGGCCGGGGTTACGTCGATGAGGTCGCGGTGGAGGAGAAACTAGGGCCGACAACGTGGGGACCGAATCTGTTGCGTTCGCCGTTGGCGAACTCGCATTTACAATTCGATGCGCGCCGTGGGGCGGGGATTGAGGTCATCCTGCACGCGGCGCAAGAGCGCGGCATCACGTTCCGGCTGAACATTGGCGAAAAACAGGAGTTCCTGCTGAACCACCTCTCCCCGCAGGGACTGCCGGATCCTCGTGGCGAACGATATTTCGATGCGCAAGCCGGCGCGGTGCGCGAGCTGCACCACGCGCACTGGCGGCATCTCTTCGCGCGATTCGGCGCGTTTCGTTCGATCCATTCATGGGAGCTGGCCAACGAGGTTGCGCCGGGGCCAGGGGCGGCGTTCGATTTGGCCGCTCAGCTTGAGCGCGCTGCCGCCGCCGACGGCAACCCTCACCCGGCCGGAATCTCGACGTGGGCGTCGCTGGCGGAGGCCGCGTGGAACTCCAACGTGGGGCGCGGGATTTCGCACGTGGACTTCCACTGCTATGTGTACGCGACCGGCTGGATCGAACCGAAGGCGGAGCTTCAGCGGGATTCTGCCCGTTTCTTCCGCGAGTATGCGCGAGCGGCGCGCAGCGTGTTCCCCGACCGCCCCGTCGTTTGGGGTGAGATGGGTTTGGATACCGGCGGCGGCAGCTCGGACGATGAGGAGCCGCGGTTGCGCGAGGACGCGGAGGGCATTTGGCTGCACAAGATCGTCTGGGCGCGGACCGGTGAAGGTGGCGTGTATCCGCTCTACTGGTGGACCGACAATATCTTCACGAACGACCTGCATTCGATCTTCGGTCGGTGGCGAGCTTTCATTGAGCCGCTGCCGTTGTGCAACGGCCGCTATCGTGAGGCGGCACCCGTCACCTCCGATGCCCGCCTGCGCGCGGTCGGGCAAAAAGATCTGGTCGTGGGCCGGGCGCATCTGTGGCTGGACCACGCGCAGCACACTTGGCGGGCGGTGGTGGACCGCGTGGCGGTCACCGCGATCACCGGCACCGTCATGGTGGAGATGGACCGCGCGAACGCGGTGTACGATTGCGAGTGGTTCGATCCGTATGCGGGTCGGCCCGTCGGCGCGATTGCGCTCACCAGCGATGCGAACCGCCGGCTCACCTTACCGGTGACCGCGCTTCAGCGCGACCTGGCAGTACGGATTGCCCGGCGACTCGGCGCGGCGGAACGGTGGCGGGTGGAGCATTTCGACACCCCCGAGAATGTCGGCGAGGCCGCGGATGCGGCCGATCCGGACCGGGATGGCCGGCCCAACCTCGAGGAGCGTGCGTTCGGCACCAATCCCCGCCGTCCCGACCGGGGCACAGTTGCGGTGCGCCTCGGCGGCGACCCGCCGCGGCTGACACTGGAGTATGTGCGCCGCGCGCCGCCGCGTGATGTGAGTTTCCGGCATTTGGGAGCGGACGACCTTCGCGGTGTTTGGTCGCCAGATGGTCTCGTGGCGGAGGTGCTCACTGCGGACCCCGGGATCGAGCAGGTGCGCGTGCGCGACGCGGTGCCGCTCGACGAGCGCCCCCGACGTTTTCTGCGGGTGGATGTGGTGTCGGAGCCTGCACCATGAACGGACGGAAGGGCGGAGCTGGCGGGCGGATGCCGCCCGCCACCGGAACAGCTGTGGGTGTGGCGCTCATGGCCGTCTGCGCGATGGCGCAGACGCTGCAGTTGGAACGGACGCCCGCCGGCACCGCGCGGCTGCGCTGGCGCAGCGTGCCGGGAGAGCGGTTTCAGGTGCACCACACGGCGGATCTGCGCCAGCCGTTTGCGGCGCTGTCGGAGGTGCTCAGTGCGACGGCGCCCTCCAACACCTGGGACGATCCGGCAGCGTCGCAGCGGCCGGCGAGTTTTTATCGCTTGGATCTGTTGAACGATCCGGCGCGCTCGAACTGGTGGCAGCACGCTCACGATGCGATGCGCACGGGCTATGCGCCCGCGGCGCCTGCTCATCCATGGCGGTGGGCGTGGCAGTGGAATGGGTCGGATGCGCAGGGGCGGGTGGTGGCGAATAAGATCCTGCTGCCGCGCAACGTGCAGCCGATTGTCGCCGAGGGCCGCGTCTTCATTGCCGCCGGTACCAACGGGCTCATCGCGCTCGATGCGGCCACCGGCGTGGAACTGTGGCGGGTGCAGCTCGGCGGGGCGCTGAATTCGACCCCCGCCTACGATCCGCTGTCCGGCCGGCTTTTTGCGGTTTCCGCAGACGGCCGACTTCACCGGATCCATCCGCAGACGGGGGCGACAGAGCAGTCGATCGTGATCGGTCCGCCCTCCGCGCTGCCGCTGCCGCCTGCGATTGACCGTGGCCATCTCTGGGCGACGATGGGCAACCGCATGATCAGCTACGATACCTGGACGCGGACGATTCGATGGACCTACGTTGCGCCCGCCGCCTTCGAGACGCCGCCGGCGTACTCGCGGCGCCACGAGCTCGTGATCGCGTGTGACTCGCAGTTGTACGTGACCGCGGTATCGGATCGCGATGGCACCACGCGCTGGCGGACAAGGGCGAGCGCGCATACGCCCGAGCCGGGCGTGACGACGTATGCGACCGGCTGGCCGGTCATCGCGGAGGACCATGAGCTGGTGCTGTTGCGCCTGCGGATCGCGTGGGACTACTTGTGGCGGGACATCTTCGAGGTGCCCGACAATAACGTGATCCGCCAGCGGCTCGACGCAACGCCGCTGGCGCGCTGCCACTTCGCGCTGCGGCTCGCCGATGGCGAGCGCGCGTTCGACATCAACAACGGGCTGGGCGGTTTCGGCGATGGCGGCTACATGCCGCTCGGTGGCATGCCGATCGTACGACGGATGCCGGATGGTCGAGAGGTCGCGCTGAACATCATCCGCGGGGACCCGCGGTATGACGCGCGGTGGGACTCGCACTTCGGCGAGATCATGCTCGACAACGAAACCGTGCCGGGTCTGCGCGCGGGCGACGTCCGCTGGATCCGCCACGGCAACGATCCCACTGACGACGCCTTCCTGCTCACCGATGAACAGCCCTTCCTTTCAGCGGCGGGTGACTATCTCTTCGGTTCACACTGGCTCGTCACCTATGCGATCCGACCACTCGACCGCGGACCGCAGTTCGGCAGTTTCACGAACAAGATCAACTCGACGAATCTTTCGTGGCTGATCGTTTCGCAGGGCCGCTGCGGCCCCTGCAGCTTCTCGCCGACGCACTATTGCGCGCTCGGATTGCGCGAAGACCCGGGCTGCGGCCGTCATTACGCGGCGGGGTTCTACGTGTGCTTTGATCAGGGCGAGGTGCACGACCGGTATTGGACCGAGTACGGTTGCGTGGTGGGGCTGCCGGACCGGCTGATCGTCCGCGACACCACGGGCGCGATCGTCTGCCTGGTCAGCGGCGATCCGACCTCTTCGCCGCCGGCCTCTGCGGTTGGGGCGCCGAGCATGGGTGCCGCCGCTGCGCTCGCCGCGGGCGGACCGGTGGCGGCGGCGCAACCGCAGCGTTCGGTCGGGCCGACCGCGATGCTGGCGGGCGAGCTCCGGTACGTGTTCAACAACGGCAAACACATTCTGCTTGCGCTTGAGTTTCCACATCAGGGCACGCCGAAGGTGTTGATCGCGCGGGAGCACTGGCCCTTGTTCGAAGGGCTGGGGACCGACCCCGGGCGGGATCGGGCCGGGCTGTGGCGGGAGGGGGATCGCATCCTCGCGGTTGGCCGGCCGACGTATTACCAGGGAGATCCCGCCATCCGGGTGAGCGACCCGGTGGAGATTCGAGTCGAGCGGTGGGCACGATGAGCGGCAGGGGCGGTCGGAGCAGCCAGCACCGCCGCTGGCGCGGGTTACTTCGCGGGGCGCTCGCGGGCGCGAGCGCGGCTGCCGCGGCCGACTGGCCGATGCTCGGCTTCAACGCGCAGCGCCATGGCGGTACGCCACACGAGGTGCGGCCCCCGTTCCAGCGGGCGTGGTACCGTGTGTTCCCGGACGAGGGGCTGCAGGCCGGTGTTCAACCGGTTGTCGCGGAGGGGCGGTTGTTCATCGGGACTCTTCGCGGGGTGCTCTACGCGCTGGAGTCGCAGACCGGACGGGAACTGTGGACGTTCCGCGCGGGCGGACCGATTCTGCACGCCGCAGCGGTCGCGGAGGGCCGGGTCTTCTTTGGGGGCGCCGACGGCCGGCTGTATGCGGTGGCCGCGGCGGACGGTCGGCACCTCTGGTCGCTGGCGACCGGCGCCGCCATCTGGAATGCACCCGCCGTCCAGGGCGACGTGGTGATCGTCGGCGGACGCGACGGCGTGCTCTACGCGGTGGATGGCGCATCCGGCCGTGTGCGCTGGAGGGCGCCCCTCGGCGCGCCGCTTTTGAACAGTCCGGCCGTGGATCCCGCCCGTGGCCGCGTCTACATCGGCAGCGAGGCGATGTGCGTGCACGCGCTCAGCCTCGCAGACGGCCGCCAGCTCTGGCGCAGTCCGAAACTGCCCGGCGCCTCGATGCGCGGGTATCACCCCGTCATCGCGCCCGACGGTGCAGTGATCGTGACCACACAGCCGGTGATCAGCTACGACCGCATGCAGGAGTTGATGCTCGAGATGGTCCGCGAGGTGTTCGGCGACTTCGCCAGCTGGCGGCACCCCCCCGAAGTGAACGAGCGGCTGCGCGCGGAGAACTTTCGTCAGCTCGCGCGGCCGGACACCTACCGCCGCCAACTGGAGTACCTGCGCCGGCGCCTGACGGAAGAACCGGCCTACCAGACCGTCTTTGTGCTCGATCCGGCGGACGGTCGGCCCCGGTTCGTCGCGCCGATCGTGTCCTCCGAGAGCATGAACGGCCCCGCCGCGCCGCCGCTCGTGATGCCGGATGGCCGCGTGATTGTAAAGTTCCAGGCGCTGTTGCGTAGCCGCTATGGGCACTATTCGCCGTTCTTGAACGTCGGCGTGCTTGACACGGAGACGGGTCACATCACGCCGCTGCTCGACGAGTCGCGCACCTACGGCTGGCACGACAGTCTGTTGCTGGTGCACGACGAGCAGTGCCAGCTCAGCTACGCGGGACGCCTGCTGATCAACGCGCATCAGAGCGACGTGAACGCGTTGGATTTGCAGACGCTTCAGGGCTACACCGAGCCGCTGGCGCTGAACATCCATGAGCCCGCGCCGGGCGAGGCGCTGGCGCTGCGGCTGGCGGCTTGGCGCGGCGAACCGTTGCCCGCCGGTTCGGAATGGCTTAGCCGCGGCACCGCGGTGTACGGCGGCGGTTCAGTATTGGATGTGCCCGTCGTCGTCGCCGGCGAAGGCTTCTACTACCTGCCTTCTCACGAGCTCAACTCCGGCTGTGCCCTCATTGCGTATCGGGCCGTCCCCGGCGCTCCGCCACCCGCCAGGCAACCGGCGCCGCCCGCGCCCCTCTCCGAGGACGAGTGGCAGCAGGTGCAGCGCCTGCCGTGGGATTGGGACACGTTGGGCACGCCACGGCTGAAGAGTCTGCTCGACGCGCTACCCGGCCCGGTGCCGGGCACAACCCGCGCGCCCCTGGCCGCGGAAGCCGCGCGGGCGGTCGAGAGGATCCCGGACGAGGCGTTGGATCCGCTGATTCGCCGGCCTCTGTTCGATCCTGCACGGATGCTAGCGGTGCCCGCTGAAATCGAGCCCCTGCGGCGGCAGCTGAACGAACTGGTTCACGAGCTGCTCGAGCGGCAGTGGCGTCCGCTGGTGATCCCCGCGGGCAAGCATCCCGACGAAGCATTCCGCTACTTCGCCGACCCCGCCGGCACCCTGCTGACGTTGATGCTCGCGCGGCCGTTTCTGGACCCGCCGCTGCGCGATCGGGCGGATGCGCGCGCCGCGGAGCTCGTTCGCGATGGGCTGGACCGCGTCACGCCGGATGCGGGCGAAAGTCGGGTAGCGTACGACGTGCCCTCACGTCTGGTGCGCATTGTCGACGAGACGCCGTGGGATGAGGTGGGCCGGCTCTATCCGCTGTGGTTGTGGAGCCGTACACCGGGCGGGGCGGGGTGGGTCGCGTCGAACTGGCCCGCGCTGCGGGAGCGGCTGCGCGCGGCATCGCCGGCGCCCGAGGACGATTGCGGGAACGGCCGGCTGGCGGGACTGATGGCGTACTGCCGGCTCGCCGAAGCCGCCGGTGACGCCGAAGCAATGTCGGAGGGGATGTCCGCCGCCCGGCGCGCGATGCGGCAGCGCCTGGTGGAGGCGCTCGCCCACCCGCGCGGCGGGCTTTTCCAAGTCGTGCCACCCGGGCGCAGCGTGGTGGCGCGGTGGCGGCGGCTCACGCCGGAGGTCGGCCGGCTGCTGGCGGACCACGCGGCCGACGTCGAGCGCCGGTTGATGGAAACGATGATTGACGGACTGCGGCCGGGTTGGTGGCTGGCGTGGAACGTTGAGCAGCTCTGGCGCAATGAGACACCGACACAGCTGCCGAGCACCCCGCTGGAGATCTTCGCCGCGCGGGCGCTAATTCTGCGCGAACCGCCGTCGCGGCTTGTGGCGGTGCTCGACCTGCCGTGGTGCCGGGCGGACGAGTTCCATATCCAGAAGCTTTGCTGGGTGCTGGTCGGCGCCGCCCGGCCGCGGTGAACGGGTGCGTGGCGACCGGCGGGTGTTGAGATTGTCGCCCGCAGGGGGCGGGGTGTAGAGTGCCGCCCGAGCTGGCCGCGAGGAGCCAGATGCCGTGATGCACATTGACCCGACGTTTGAACCACCACCGCTGCCGCCTCCGATACCTTCGTCTCGCCGCGGGACGCCTGCGCCGCGGCGTTTGCCGAAACCTCCCTGGCGGCTGTTGATGCTGTGGGCGGTGGTGGTGGGGCTGCCACTCTGGATCTGGTTTGGGTGGCGGATCGAGCCCCGACCGGGGCAGGTCGCGGTCCTGATCCGCAAAACGGGCGCGCCGCTGCCGTCGGGCGAGATTCTCGCGATTTCGCCGCGTCACAAGGGCATTCAGCCGGAGGTGCTCCCCGAAGGTCGCTACTTCCGCAATCCGTGGACCTGGAGCTGGGAGTACCATCCGGTCGTCACAATTCCGGCCGGACGGCTCGGTGTGCAGGTCCGGCTGCACGGCCGTGAGCCGGAGAACGGCCGCATCCTCGCCGGGGACGGCGAAAAGGGCATCCTGCCGGAGATCCTTTCACCCGGCACCTACCGCATCAATCCATACGCGATTCACGTCGAGCAGTTCGATGCGATTTCGATCCGGCCCGGCCGGGTGGGGGTGGTGGTGTCGCTGGTGGGCGCCGATCCGCTCGACGTCGCGCTCACCAACGCGAACACGTTCCTGGTGGAGCGCGGGCGCAAAGGAGTGCTCGCGGAGGTGCTCGACCCTGGCACGCACTATCTCAACCCCTACATGTACAACGTCGTCGAAGTGAATCTGCAAAGTCAGCGGTTCGAGATGAGCGGTGAGGACGCGATTTCGTTCCTCACGTCCGACGGGTTCATCGTGGAAGTGGAGGGCACGCTGGAGTTCTCGATCCAGCGGGAGCAGGCGGCGCTGCTGACGCATCAGGTCGGCGACATGGACGATATCGTGAAGAAGCTGATCCTGCCCCGCGCGCGCGGCTTCTCTCGAATCGAGGGCAGCAAGCAGCCCGCGACCAGCTTCATCATGGGTGAGACGCGGCAGCAGTTTCAGAACACCCTCGAAACGCATCTGCGCGAGCGTTGCCGCGACTGGGGCGTCGCGATCAAGTCGGTGTTGATCCGCAACATCCGGGTCCCCGATGAAATCGCCAGCGTGATCCGCGAACGGGAGATCGCGGTGCAGGAGGCTCGGAAGTTCGAGCAGCAGATCGAGCAGGCGCGCTCCAAGGCGGAGCTGACCCGTCAGGAGATGCTCGCGGAACAGAACAAGGCCCGGGTGGATGCGGACACGCAGCGCTTGAAGGCGGTCATCGAGGCGCGGCAGACGCAGTCGGTGAACGTGACGAACGCGCTGCGCGGCCTCGAGGTGGCGACGATCGAGTTGGACGCGGCGCGGTTCCGGGCCGCCGCGATGCTCGCGGAGGCCACCGGGCAGGCCGAGGTGATCCGAATGGACAACGAGGCGCGCGCGGAGGTGCTCCGCCGGCAAGTCGATGCGTTCGGCGGCGGGCTGACGTTCGCGCGCTACACGTTCTACGAGAGCCTCGCCCCCCGGCTCGAAACGCTCATGACCACCGACGATGCGGAGGGGTTTGGCGGCCTGCTGCGGACGCTGCTTTCGCCGCCATTGCCCGCCGGTGGCGGTACGGCGGCGGAGGAGCGCCGATGAAAGCGATGATGAAGGCGCTCGCCGGTCTGGTGGCGATGGTGGCCGCGCTCGCGGGGGCTTACCTGTGGTTCTTCTGTCGGTTCTACGTCGGCCCGGACCAGATGGCTGTGATCACCGCGAAGACCGGCGCGCCGCTGCCGCCGGGCCAGATTCTCGCGAAAAAGGGACAGCGCGGCATTCGCGAAGATGTGCTCGGTGAGGGCCGCTACTTCTACGACCCGTTCCTGTACGAACGAAAAATTATGCCCGTGATTTTCATCCCGCCCGGCAAGGTCGGCGTCGTCACCGCGAAGGTGGGCGAGAATCTGCCGCAGGGGGAGTTCCTCGCGGAGCCGGGGCAGAAAGGCGTCTGGAAGCGAGTGCTCGGACCGGGGAAGTACCGGTTGAACCCGTACGGCTACACGATCGAGGTGGTGGACGCGGTGAGCATCCCGATCGGCTATGTGGGCGTGATCACGTCGCTTTCCGGCACGCCGGCGCCGGCAGGGGAGTTTGCGGGGGCCGGTCAAAAGGGCATCCGGCGCGACGTGCTGCAGCCCGGCCTCTACTACGTGAATCCGAAGCAATACAAGGTGGACGTGCTCGAGATCGGCGTGAACCAGGTTTCGCTGCTCGGCCGGCAGGGGGGCGAGGTGCTGACGAAGCGCGTCGCGATGGACGAGAAGCCCGCCGCGGCGGCGCAGCTCGCACAGAACCTGCTCGCCGAACAGCAGGAGAAGCGCCGCAACTACCTGGCGGAGTCCTCGCTGCTCGGGCTGCGTTCCCGGGCGGCGCCACGCGCGGACCGGCAAGCGGCCGGGCCGCCGTCGGCGGCCGCCGCGCGCGCGGTCCCGGCCGCGGAAGACGCGGTGTTTGTGCTGAACCAGTTCGTCAGCTTCCCCTCCCGCGATGGCTTCGAGATCAGTCTGGATATGACGGTCGAGTTCGAGCTGCTGCCGGATCGCATTGCGGGCATCTTTCGCACCTACGGCGACCTGCCCGCGGTGGTCGAAAAGGCGATCATGCCGCAGATTCTCTCCGTGTCGCGGCTGAAAGGTTCCGCGTACAAGGTGACCGACTTCATCGCGGGCGACGGCCGTGAGAAGTTCCAGATCGACCTCACCGAGGCGCTCTCGAAGGTGCTCGGCGAGCGGGACATTGTCGTGCACAACGCGCTGATCCGCCACGTGAATGTGCCGGAGAACATCTTGACGCCGATCCGCGAGGCGAGCATCGCGAAGGAGCAGGACGAGACGAACAAGGAGAAGCAGAACACTGCGCGCAAACAGGCGCAGCTGAACACTGAGACCGCGATGATCGCGCAGAAGGGGGAGCAGGTTCGACAGGAAACGCAGAAACTGGTCGCGGAGATCCGGGCCGCGCAGGAGCTGGAGGTCGGTCGGATCGCCGCGGAGACTCAGCGGACGGTCGCGGAGATTGAGAGCCGGACGGCCGAGCTGACCGCGCGCCGGCAGGTCACGCTGGGCGAGGCTGCGGCGGAGTCGGTGCGCAAGGTGGAGGGCGAGCGGGCGCGCGGCCAGCAGCTTCGCGTTGCAGCGTTCCGCGACCCGACCGCACTCTCGCTGTGGACGTTTGCGACGCAGCTCTCGACGAATCTCCGGGTGCATGTGATCCATGCGGGCGAGGGTACGCTGTGGACGGACCTTCGGGGCGCGACGCTCGGCGACCTCGGTGGCGCCCGCGTGCTCTCGACGCCCTCCGGCGCGGCACCGCCGGCGTCCGCCGCGCCGGCGGCGCGATGAGGCGGCGGGGCCGCGGGGGGCGCGAATCCGCGCCGACTGGGAGCAAGGGTATGCGGACGGTTCCGGTTTTGAAGGAGCGCGGACACCTCTTGGTGCCCATCGGCGAGCGGCGTGCGCTTGTGGACACGGGGTCGCCCTTCAGTCTTGCGGAAGAGCCGTTTGAGCTGTTTGGGCATTGGCACTGTCCGCCGACCGAGTGCTGGGGTGTAACACCGCGGTTGATGAGCGCGTTGGCCGGTATGCCGATCCACATCGCGATCGGATGCGACATTCTTTGCGCCCATACGATCCGCATCCGCGGGCGGGAGGGACTGCTCGACGAGGGCGACGACGTTCCGGAGGGGCCGATCGGGGAGCCCATGAGCACGCTTAGGGGCACGCCGATCTTTTCACTGCGGCTGGGCGGTCGCCCTGTGCGGGCGCTCTTCGACACCGGTGCCCACATCTCCTACATCCGTCCGGAGATGGTGGCGGGGCAGCCACCGGTGGATGAGCGCTGCGACTTTCACCCGTTCTGCGGGCGTTTCCGCGTTCCGATCTACACAGTTTCCGTCGCGCTCGATGGCGAGCCCCTGATGATGGAGGTCGGTGTGCTGCCCGACCCTCTCCGCATGATGTTCCATGTGGCGACTCAACAGGCCGGCGCCGCTTTGATCGTGGGCACGGCGCTGCTGGATGTGTTCGACTGCACGATCTCCTGGCCGCACCGGCGGATCTCGTGGCGGAGAGCCGTGACCGCCTGACCGGCGGCCCGTGCTGGTTGCGAGGGTCTCGCCGCCGGCCCGGGGGGAAGCGGGGCTCTTCTTGGCCGGCCGAATCGGTTCTGATATAGCTGGTTTGCAGGCCCCTAGCCATGGCCCTCAAGCTGAAAGGAGCGTCCGAATGAACCGCGTGGGAGTACGATTGGACGGCCGCACAGAGTCTGGGTGGGATCGGCGGAGGTTTCTTGCCGGTCTCGGCGCATCGGCTGCCGCCGGCGCGTTTGCGCAGACCGCGCCCAAGATCAAGCTCAGCCTGTTCGGCTGCGGCTCGCGCGGGGTGTGGATCGGCAAATTGTTTCTCGAAAACGGTGGCTATGAGATCGTCAGCGTGGCGGACTACTTTGAGGACCGCGCGCGCGAGGCGGGCTCGCAGCTCGGGGTGCCGCCCGAGCGGTGTTTCACGGGGCTGAACGGCTACCGGCGGGCGCTCGATCTGAAGCCCGATGCGGTCGCGATCGAATCACCGCCCTATTTTCACCCCGAGCAGGCCCGCGCGGCAGTTGAGGCGGGCGCGCACGTGTATCTCGCAAAGCCGGTCGCGGTGGACGTGCCGGGCTGTCACCACGTCGCGGAATCCGCGCGCATCGCCGGCGAAAAGAAACTGTGTTTTCTGGTCGACTTCCAGACGCGGGCGGACCCATTTTACATCGAGGCCATGAAACGCGTGCATGAAGGGGCGATCGGCCGGATCGCGTTTGCGGAGACCTACTATCACTGCGGCCGTCTGAACCTTCGCGGGCCGCCGGGCGACACCCCCGAGGCGCGGCTGCGGAACTGGATGTTCGACATTGCGCTGTCTGGTGACATCATCACCGAACAAAACATCCACACACTGGACGTGCTGAGCTGGGTGATGCGCGGCGTGCCGCCGATCCACGCGTTCGGGACCTGCGGGCGCAAGGTGCGCGTGGACGTGGGTGACTGCAACGACTACTACACCCTCCATTTCCTCTATCCCGACCGGATCGGCGCGACGTTCAGCTCGCGCCAGTTCGAAGGACACGGTTCGAAGCCGGATGGCATCGTCGTGCGCGTGTTCGGCGATCTCGGCGTGCTCGAGACCGCCTACGGCGGCAATGTGCTGATTCGAGGCAAGAACTTCTGGCGCGGTGGCGCGTCGCCGGGCATCTACAAGGATGGCGCGGTCGCGAACATCGCGGAGTTCCGCCGTTGCATTCTCGAACGCGACACCCGCAATCCGACCGTCGAGCCCAGCGTGCACAGCAACTTGCTGACGATCCTCGGACGCGAGGCCGCATGGACGGGCGAGGTGGTGAGCTGGGAGCGGCTGATCAAGTCCGATCGTCGTCTCGAGTTTGATGTGCGCGGGCTGAAGAGCTGAGCCTCTGGCACGACCGCAGTTGCGGCTCCCATTGCTGCGCGCCACGCAGGCGAGGGGCTCCCCACTCGCAGGCACGGGCCTCGAACGGCACATCTTCCGTTTCGGCGGGTCTGGGGCGGAAGAGGCGCGGCGCGCATACCACCCACCCGTGGACGGCCCGCAGGCAGGAGCCACCCGGCCCTGGTGGCCGCTCAGCGTGCCGGTTTCAGTTGGACGGTGACGCCGGTTTCCGGTTTCCGCTCGCCTTCTAGCACCTCGCAATATGCGACCTTGTCGGTCACCTCGACGACTTTCAGGCGGCCGATCGTCTTGCCAGCCGCCCGTTCCAGCACCGCACCGCTGTCCGGGTCGATCAGTACTTCGCCGGGGCGAACCATCACCAGTTCGTGGCCGACCTGCACGCCGTACTCGGCACCGCGGTTGATGATCACGCGACCGTCGTCCGCGGTTTTGATCACGCTGCCCTCGACCGGGAACTCCTCCATTTTCTTGGCAATGAAGGCGGCCGCCTGATTGATGCAGTCCTGCGCGGCCTGACCGAGCGGCGTCTTCACGAAGCCGCCCAAATCGGTGGAGACGCGTCCGACGCTGAGGCCGACGTTCAGGCCGGTGCGCCCGGCCTTGCCGACCACGCGCTGCTGCGCAACGATTTCGCCGGTGGTTGTGTCCACCAGCTTCACGATCACGGCCAGTTGCGCTTCCGCGCGGGTGCCGCCGAGGCGGATGCCCCCCACGCTGATGCCGCCACCGAGGCCCGACTGACCCTCCGACACCTCGGTGATCGCACCGGTCGCAATGTAGCGGGCCGGCCGGATCAGACCCTTTCGCGCGACCTGTGAGGCGGCGGCCCGGCCGCTGGCGGCCAGGTCCTGTTCCAGCAGCACGTCGCCCAGCTGCTCACGTTCCACGAGCACGAAGCGACCGGTATCGCGCAGCGCGGACTCCAGCATGATCGTGAGGTTGTAGCCGATCTCCCAGTGCCCGCGCCATCCGGATTCGTTCCGGAAGTCTTTGCAGCCGATCGCGTGCTTGACGCCCTTGTATTCGCCCAGTGCAGGTTTGGAGGTGCCATCGCGCGTGCGCGCGGGCGGCACGCCGATCTGCGCCCGGGCGGTGGCCGCCCCCAGTCCCAACATCAGCAGGGATCGAAGGTAGCATCTGAGTGGTCGGTTCATCGTCTGCCCTCGTTCTGATAGCTGTTACACCATACGCACGGAATGCAGGCCTGCCAGTGGCCGCTTGCGCCGGCGGCTTGACCGACCGGGGATGAAGCGGCACCATCCCGCCCACCGAAGGGCGGCGACGATGGCGGATCGCGAACGTTGGGCGTCAAGGATCGGCGTGATTCTGGCGATGGCGGGCAACGCCGTCGGGCTCGGCAACTTCCTTCGCTTTCCGGTTCAGGCGGCGCAGAACGGCGGTGGCGCGTTCATGATTCCCTACTTTGTTGCGCTGGTGTTGTTCGGCGTGCCGCTGGCCTGGTGTGAATGGGCAATGGGGCGCATGGGTGGCGCGTACCGGCACGGCAGCGCGCCGGGCGTCTTCGCGCTGTTGTGGCGGCACCCGGCGGCGAAGTACATCGGGGCGCTGGGCGTGTGCCTGCCACTGGGCGTGCTGACGTATTACCTCTACGTCGAGTCGTGGTCGCTGGCCTACTCGATGTTCGCAATGGTGTGGGACCTCTTCGGTGTCCGCTCGATGGACAGCCTGCGTGCGTTTCTGACCGCGTACCAGGGCGGGGGCACGCGGGTGGGGGTCTCGCTGATTGCGTGGGTGTTCTTTCTCATCACGATCGGGGTGAACTACTGGGTAATGACCGGGGGGATCGCGCGGGGGATCGAGCGGCTGGCGCGCGTGGGCATGCCGTTGCTCTTTCTGCTGGCGTTTGTGTTGATGGCACGGGTGTTCACACTCAGCCCGCCGGCCGGCGCGGGGCCGGACCAAACGGTGTTACACGGGCTCGGCTTCGTTTGGAATCCGGAGTTCGCGTCGCTGCGCAGCGGCCGGGTGTGGTTGGCGGCGGCGGGACAGGTATTCTTCACGCTCAGTGTCGGGTTCGGCGCGATCCAGTGTTACGCCAGCTATATGCGCCGGCGCGACGACATCATCGTCACCGGCCTTTCCGCCTCGATGATGAACGAGTTCGTCGAGGTGATCATGGGCGCGAGCATCGCGATTCCGGCCGCGGTGGTGTTTTTCGGCCGGGCGGGTACGGTGGAGATCGCGCGCAGCGGGGCGTTCAACCTCGGCTTCGTCGCGATGCCGGCGATTTTCCAGCAGATGCCCGCGGGCGCGCTGTTCGGGGTGATGTGGTTCTTTCTGCTGTTCATCGCGGGCGTGACCTCGTCGGTCGCGCTCGCGCAGCCGGCGGTCGCATTCCTCGAAGATGAGCTGGGATGGACACACCGCCGCGCGGTGCGTGCGGTGTGGCTGACGCTGCTGGTGCTGGGTCACGTGCCGATCCTCGGGTTTGCGGCCGGTGCGCTCGACGAGGTGGACTTCTGGGCGGGCACGATCGGTCTGGCGCTGTTCGCGCTGATCGAGTGCGTGCTGTTCATGTGGGTGTTCGGAGCCGACCGGGCGTGGACGGAAATCCACGTCGGCGCGGAGGTTCGGCTGCCGGATGCGCTGCGGTGGGTGCTGAAGTATGTGACGCCCACGCTGCTGGCGGTGATCCTGGGCGCGTGGTTGTGGCAGGACGGCTGGGCATATGTGACGATGGCCGGCGTGCCCCCCGCGCAGCGCGCGTGGCGGTGGACGGCGCGCGCGATGCTGCTGCTGCTCTTCGGAGTTACCGCCGCGCTCATCCGGCACGCCTCGCGCCGTGGCGTGCCGGCGGAGGAGCCGCGATGACCCCGGGCGGATGGATATTTTTGATCGCCAGCTGGGCGGCGATCCTGTTCTGGACAGGGTGGTGCTTCTACCGGGTGTTGACGTCGCGTCGGCACTGGCAGAATCCGGAGGACGACATCCGGCATCTTGAGCACGGCGAGTTCGAACCGCCGCGGCGCACCGTCGAGCGGCGGCGCGGTGGCATGCGCTAGAGCTCCGCGGCGGCGTCGCCCGCGGTGAGCCGTCGCAGTGCCCACGCGGCGTGGGGTCGGATAATCGGATCGCTGCAGTCCACGTGTCGCGCGACCGCGGCTCGGATCTCCCCGTCAGCGGGCGCGGAGGCGGCCGCAACCAGCGCGTTGCGAATCCATTGTCTCCACCCGATTCGCCCGATGGCGCTCGCGCCGTACCGGTGCCGGAACTCCTCCGGTGAGAGACTCAGCGCCGCCGACAACAGCGGCGCGTGGAGCTCAGGGTCAAACGCGACGCGCGGTGCGGCCGTGCGGGGCGAGGGGCGGCACCACGGGCAGCATTCCTGACATAGATCGCAGCCGGCGAGCCAACGGCAGGTGAGCGGCCGCAGGTGGAGGGGAATCTCACCCCGACATTCGACCGTCGCCCACGCGATACACCGGCGCGCGTCGAGCGTGTGATCGTCCACCAGCGCGCCGGTGGGGCAGGCGGCGCGACACCGCCGGCAGGTGCCGCAGCCGCGCGCTGTCCGCTGCGCAAGCGTCGGTTCTGGCAGCGGCTCGGCGCCGGTCGGCCGCCACGGCAAGGCGAGCCCGCCGAGGCTCAACCACGAGCCGTCTCCCTCTGCGATCAGCAGGGTGTTCCGCCCGATGAAGCCCAGACCCGCGACCGCGGCCAGCTCCTTCTCCGCGACCGGTGAAGTGTCCACGAACAGGCGTGGCGTGGCCACCAGGCCCGCTGCGCGGCGGATGCGTTCCGCCAGCGGCTGCAACCGTGCGCGCATCTGCGCGTGGTAGTCCGGCCCCCACGCGTAGCGTGCGATGCGTCCGCGCCGCGGGTCCTCCCAGACTGCCGGCGCCGGCGGCTCGACACGGAGCGCAAGAGCCACCATGAGCCAGGCACCGACCTCCGGTGCGGCCGCCGACGGCCGGCATCGAATGGATGCGGTTCGCGCGAGCCACTCCATGTCGGCGTAATGGCCGGCGGCCACCCATTTGGCCCAAACTTGGGGCCGGAGCGGCTCCGCCGGCAGTGCGATACCCGCCGCGTCGAAATGTTCGAGTGCGGCCGAGATCAGCTCGCGGGCACTCGGGCGATGCTGCATGATCCGGGGCCGGACACTTGGTGAACGGCGCCCGTCACGATACGATATTTGAGCTTGCCGCGCGAAGCGGTGTGGACGCCTGCAACATGAACATAGTCCTGCTCATCGCCGCGTTCGGCGCCGTGGCGGAAGCGGCGGACGTGAACCCGCTGTGGCGCGCGCCGTTTGTGACGGCCGACCGCGAGCGCCGAGAGGTGCGGATTGATGCGCGCGCGACCGGCATTCAGGGCGGCACGCTGTGCGAGTTTTTTCTCATCGCGACGAACAGCGGGCACGACTACGAGGCGATCGCCGTCTCGCTGGCGCGTCCGAGCGATGTGCACCGGGCGCTCGAGCACATCGGGCTGCAGCCCGGCCACCCGGTGGATCCGAAAGCGTTGCGCTTCTGGCCGCGCGGCGAACGTGTGATCGCGGAGTTTGAGTGGAGGGATGCGGCGGCGACGGGCGGTGCGCCGGCCCGTGTGCGTTTTGAGGACACGCTTGTGGACACTCGCACCGGCACGACGTTGCCGCGCGAAGGTCTCGTGTTCGTGGGCTCGGCGCGGGTGCCCGCCGCCGCGGGGACCGGCACGGTGTATGCGGCGGATGAGATCGAGCCGTGTTCGATCGCGAGCGCGTTCAACCTTGAGACCACGGTGCTCGACATTCCGCGCCGAGGCAGCCAGAGCGCGCTCTACGACTATCAGATTGCGAACTCGAACCACGTGTGGGCGAAGGGCGAGCCGCTGACGGTGGTGCTGCGCCCCGAGCCGAGGCCTGACGGACGGCCGCGGGTGAGAGACTTCGCGCTGCACATCGGTCTTGCGGAGGGCCGGCCCACGGTGTCGCTCGCCGAGTCGGGCGGTGCCGCCGCTGTTGCGGGCGCGCCGGAGGAGGTCGAGCGGCGGTTGCGCGAGTTGGTGGAGGGAGGATTCGATCCCCATCTGGATGTTCAGGTGCGGCCGGAGGTTCCTGTTCGGGAGCTTCGCGTGATCGGCGAGGCGGTCGCGCGCTTCGCGGAGCTTTCGGGGGTGCGCATCGAGCCGCCGTCGGCCGGGCAGGTGTATTACCGCGCACTGTCTCCTGACCCCTCCCTACGGCGCCGGGAGGAACGGCCGTCGCAGCCCTGGGAGCTGCGGTTGCAGGCGGCGCCGGGCGGCGGGTGGAGCGCGGTGCTGGTGCGCGTGGAGGCGGGGCGGGACATCCTAACGGACGCGCCCACCTTCTTTACCCGAGAGTTTCCTGCGCAAACGCCGGCCGAGTTGCGTGCCCGGTTGGACGCGGAAGGGCCGGGGCTGCCGGTGATTGTTGTATTTGCGCCGGGGGCGATGACGTATGGGGAGATGATGCGGTTCGTCGCGCCACTGATGACGACGCATCCGGTGATCCATGTGTTCGCCGACTGAGCCGATCGCTGCCGCCGCCGCGTCTGCGCCGGCGGGCCGTCGCCCCTTGGTGACCTACGCCGTGCGGGTGCTTGGCTGCAAGGTGAACCAGTGCGAGGCCCGCGAGATCGAGCGCGAGATGGAGCGTCGCGGTCTTCGAGCTGCCGGCGGCGTTGAGCCGGCCGACGTGGTCGTCGTGCACGGGTGTGCGGTGACCGGCGCGGCGTTGGCGGAGTCGCGACGGTGCGTTGCAAAACATGCCCGCGGCCCGGCGGTGGTGATCGCCAGTGGCTGCGCGGCAGCGCTGTTGCCCCGCTCGGTTCATTGCGACGCCGTTGTGCCGGCCGGGCCCGGCTGGTCCGCCGCGCTGGCGCGGGCGTTGGACCGGTTGGTCAGGCCGGCGATGGCGCACGGCTTTGCGGCTGCCCCCCGCCGGTTCACCGGCCACGCGCGGGCATTTGTGAAGGTGCAGGACGGATGCGATCTGGGCTGCAGTTACTGTGTGGTGCCGGCATTGCGTGGACCGCCGCGGGACCGTCCGCTGCCCGAGATTGTGCAGGAAGTGCGGCGGTACGCGGAGGCGGGCCACGCGGAAATCGTGCTCAGCGGTGTCAGCATCGGGCTGTGGGGGCGGGCGGGGGGGGGCGAGCTGGCCGACGTGGTGGCGGCCGCTGCGGGTGTGCCCGGAGTGAGACGGCTGCGCCTGTCTAGCCTGCATCCGGCGGAGGTCACCGACCGACTGCTCGAAGTGATGCGGGTCCATCAGAATGTCGCACCGCATCTGCATCTGCCGCTGCAATCCGGCTCGGACGCGGTGCTCCATCGCATGCGGCGGGGCTATACGGTGGCGGAGTTCCTCGGCGCGGTTCGCCGTGTGCGGGCGGCGCTGGACGAACCGGCACTGACGACGGACCTGATCGTGGGCTTTCCCGGTGAAACGGAGGAGGACTTCGCGACGACGCTGAACCTCTGCCGCGAGGTCGGGTTCAGTCGGATCCACCTCTTTGCGTTTTCGCCGCGGCCCGGCACGCTGGCGGCGGCGATGGCGGACCGCCTGCCAGCGGCAGTGGTGCGGCGGCGCGCAGAGGCGGCCCGGGCGCTCGCGCGCGAACTGGCGGCGACGTGGCACCGTCGTTGGGTGGGGCGCGAGGTCGAACTGCTCGCTGAGAGATGGGAGGCGATGACGGGCGTCGCGCGCGGGCACTGCGCGCGGTATTGCCCGATCGTCGCGCGGTTCGAGCGGGACCCGCGCGAGGGACCCGTCGCAGTACGGGTGGTTGCCGCAGACGAGAGTGGCTTGATCGCGGAACCCGCCGCGCGGGCTGTCTGAGCTGCCGGTGCGGAGCGGGCGTTTGCGCGGTCCGAGCAGGTGGCGCAGAATGAAACGGCTCGCCCTCGCGGACGAGCGGAGTGGCCAGATGAATCCGACGAACTTTGTGCCGACGACCGACGCGCAGCAGCGCGCGATGCTGCAGGCGATCGGCGCCGAGAGCGTGGAGGACCTGTTCGCGGCGATTCCCGCGGAGTTCCAAACGGATGCGTTTGATCTGCCCGACAGCCTCTGCGAGATGGAGATGCTTCGGGAACTGCGCGCGCTGGCGGCGCGGAACTCGACCGACCTCATCAACTTCTGTGGCGCCGGTTTTTATGACCATCACATTCCGGCCGCGGTGGAAACGCTCGCCGCGCGCGGTGAGTTTTTCACCGCCTACACGCCCTATCAGCCCGAAGCTTCGCAGGGGACGCTGCAGGCGATCTACGAGTTTCAGTCTGCGATCGTTCGGCTGACCGGCATGGAGGTGGCGAACGCGTCGCTCTACGACGGCGGAACTGCGCTGTTCGAGGCGATGATGATGGCGCTGCGGGTGACGGAGCGGCCGCTGGTGCTGGTGGACGAGGGGGTGAATCCGATCTACCGCACGATGTTGCGCTCGTACACCCGCAATCTCGAGATCGAGCTGGTGGAGATTCCGACCGCTCGGGGCGCGTCGGACATCGCGGCACTGAGCGCGGCGCTCTCCGAGCGGGTCGCCGCGCTGTTGGTGCAGAACCCGAACTTTTTCGGCGTGGTGGAGGACTACACCGGGCTTGTGGAGGCGGCGCACCGGGTCGGCGCGCTGGTGGTGATGTCGGCATATCCGGTGGCGCTGTCGCTGATCAAAACACCGGGCGAGATGGGGGCGGACATCGCGGTGGGGGAGGGGCAGAGCCTAGGGCTGCCGCTGGCGTTCGGCGGACCCTACCTGGGGTTCATGGCGACGCGCCGTTCGCTGGTGCGGCGTATGCCCGGCCGCATTGTCGGCGCAACGCAGGACGCTCAGGGGCGCCGCGGCTACGTGCTGACGCTGCAGGCGCGCGAACAGCACATCCGGCGCGACAAGGCCACCTCGAACATCTGCACGAACGAGGCGCTCTGCGCGCTGCGGGCGCTGATCCATCTGAGCCTGCTGGGACGGGAGGGGTTCGTCGAGTTGGGGCGCGTGTGCGCTGCGAACGCGGAGTACGCGAGGCGGCGGCTGACCGCGATCCCGGGCGTGCGGCTGCTGGTGGACCGCCCGGTGTTCAACGAGCTGGCGCTGGAGCTACCCCGCGACGCGGCGGAGGTCGTGGGGCGACTGATCGACCGCGGCATTGCGCCGGGCTTCCCGGTGGGCCGTTACTATCCCGGCATGGAGCGGGTGCTGCTCACCGCGTTCACCGAACGGCGAACACGGGAGGAGATTGATCTGCTCGCCGCGCGGCTGCACGCGGCGGTTGCGCCGGCGGGAGGCGGGGCATGAGGGACGCAATCCGGATCGCGGTGATCGGTGCAGGCGCCAACACGCGGCGAATGCATCTGCCACGGTTGCGGGCGATCCCTGGCGTACGGGTGATCGGCGTCGTCAACCGCACGCCGGCATCCTCGGAGCAGGTCGCCCGCGAGTTCGAGATCCCGAAGGTTTACCGCGACTGGCGTGAGGCGGCGGAGGATCCGGAGGCCGATGCGGTGGTGATCGGGACCTGGCCGTCGCTGCACGCGCCGGCGACGATCGCCGCGCTTGGCGCCGGCAAGCACGTGCTGTGCGAAGCGCGAATGGCGATGAACGCGGCGGAAGCCCACGCGATGCTCGCCGCCGCGCGCGCGCGGCCCCAGCTGGTCGCGCAACTGGTGCCCGCGCCGTTCACGCTGGGAGTGGATCCGACGATTCGTCGCTGGCTCGACGAGGGGCGGCTCGGCGAGCTGCGCGCGATCGAGGTCCGCGACAGTTTCGGGTGGGACGATCCCGCCGCGCCGCTCTCGTGGCGACAGGATGCCCGGCGCAGCGGGCTGAACACGATGTGGCTGGGCATTGCGGCGGAAACCGTGATGCGCTGGGTCGGTGCCGCAACACGCGTGATCGCGATGGGGCGCGTGTGGCATCGGACACGGCTCGACGCCGAGGGCCACCGCGTCGCAGTGGAAATTCCCGACCACCTCGAGGTGCTCGCGGAGATGGCGTGCGGCGCACAGCTGTACGTGCGTGAGTCGGGGGTCACCGCTCCGGCGGTCGCGCCGGGCGCCACGCTGTACGGTTCAGCGGGCGCGCTCCGTGTGTACGAGGGGCGTCTGTTTCATGCGCCGCGCGGGCGGGACGATTTCGAGCCGCTGGACGTGCCCGAAAGCGAACGCGGCGGCTGGCGGGTGGAAGAGGAGTTCATCGCGGCGATCCGGGGTGAAGCGCCGGTGAGGCTAACGACATTCGAAGACGGCGTGCGCTACATGGAGTTCACCGAGGCGGTTTGGCGGAGCCTCGCGCAGAGCCGGGCGGTCGCCCTGCCGCTGGCACTCGATGCCGGAGGGGCGCCGGGACCATTGGCGCGATGACAGACCTTTCCGACGACGCCCTCCGGCCGCGCGGCCTCTGGGCGGCTCTGGCGGGCGTGATGGCAATGGCCGCGTTTTTCTCGGTCTACTCCCCCTACGCGCCGGCCGCTTCGACCTGGTCGCCCCCCTGGCCGGCGACACCGGAGGCCGCCCGCCAATCGCCATGGGCAGGCTGGTCCGCGCCGGGGGTCCTGCTTCTCGAGGACAGCCAAAGGGCATGCGTGCGCCTGGTTGCGGGCCACGGGCCCACGCCCTCCGTCGCCTGGACAACCGCCGCGCTTCCAACGCAGCGCACTGTCATGGTCCGGGTTGTCTGGCGGGGGGAAGGTGTTGTTCATGGCGAACAGCGGTACCAAACCGCGCGGGTGACGCTCTGCGTCACCGACGCGGAGGGGCGATGGCGGTACGACGTGCCCCACGTTGCTGCCAGCCTCTACGGGACGCGGGAGTGGCATGAGGCGGGACGCCCGCTGGTCCTGCCCGATTGGGCCACAACGGCCCGGCTAGCGGTCACCCATGGCGGCGTCAGCGGCATCGTGGAGGTGGCCGACCTTTCCGCGGTGCCGTTGTGCAGGCGTGCGGAGGCGCCCTGGATCACCGGCGCATGGTGGACAGTGTGGCTGAGCGGCGCGCTCATCGCGATTTGGCGGCTCCGCCTGCTTCAGCGGCGTGGCGGACGCGCCGTTCTGCTCGTCGGCGCTCTGATCCTCCTCGCGGTGACGATGCCGGAGTCGTGGTTTCACCCGGTGGAGTTGTGGATCGGCGGGCAACCGACGCCAGCGGACCGCATCACCGGTGACGCCGCCGTTCGCAACGCGGCGGTAACTCCGTCTGATCCGCGACCGCCCCCTGCGACGCTGCGCCGGCCGGTTGCGCCCTCTCGCTGGCGCGCAATGATCGCGAACATGGACTTGCACGCGGCCGCTCACCTTGCGCTGTTTGCAGTGCTGGCGCTGGTGACGGCGCGTTGCTTCGGCATCCGGCTGGTCGCGTCAGGGACGCAGTGGCATCGATCTCTGCCGGTGGTCGCCGGTTTGCTCATCTACGGGTTGGCCGCTGAACTGATCCAATGTCTCACGATCACTCGTGGGCCAGGTATCCGGGGCGCGATGATGAACTGGTTGGGCACGGGGCTTGGGCTGTTGATCGCAGAGGCAGCTCAGTGGGGGACTTCGCGCTTCCCTCCCGCTGACTCGCCCGTGGGCCCCTCGCTGCGCCCCCCGCGCCTCTGAAACGTCGGAGAGGCGCCTCGAAAACGGCGCCGCCCGGCTGCAGCGACCGGGCGGCGGCGGTGGAATTCCTTAGTGAGGTTCAGATGGTCGGGCCGACTTTCGGCGCGTCGGCCGCCGGCTCCGTGTTCGGGCGGTCTGCATCGCCCCGCCGGCTGCCACGCTCACGCAGTTCTCGCATCGCGGCCTCGGCGGCCTTCCGTTCCTCGTCGTTGAGCCGGCCATCGCCGTCCTTGTCAAACCGCTCGAGAATCCGGCCACGCAGGCGCTCAGGGATAGGTCCTTGCTGCTGCTGCCAAGCTGCCCATGCGGCCTTGCGCTCCTCCTCGTTGAGCTGGCCGTCGCCATCTTTGTCGAAACGTTGGAGTATTTCGCGGCGTCTGGCCTCCGTTCGCTCACCGCCCTGCGCTTCCCAGGCGGCACGAGCGGCCTTGCGCTCTTCCTCGTTGAGCTGGCCGTCGCCGTCCTTGTCGAACCGCTTGAGCATTTCGCGGCGCATCACTTGTTCGCGCTCGCTGGAGCGGGCTTCCCAGGCGGCACGAGCGGCCTTGCGTTCTTCCTCGTTGAGCTGGCCGTCGCCGTCCTTGTCGAACCGCTTCAGGAGTTCTGCCCACTGGGGTTCCTGCTCGTCTGCTGCGCCGCCGCGGCGCGCTTCTCCCACTGGGGGAACGGGGCGCTCGCGGCGGCCTTCCACAATCTCTCCAGCCTCTCGGCGACGAGCTCGTTCGGCCGCCGGGCGTTCACGTGAAATGCGGCGTTCGGCCGGCCTCTCTTCCGCCCGGCCGATGCCAAACATCACACCGGCCAGCAGGCCGGCCAACAGGATGTCTGGATATCGTCTCATCGCTGATCCTTTCCTGCAGGCCCTTCAGCGAGCTCATCCGAAGCTCCCCGGGCCTCAATTTGCTCAACGGACGGGACGGTGTGTTTATTGTCCAGGTCGGCGGACAGACTGCGGGCCGCGGCGCCAAAGAGCCATCCGAACATCACGCCGAGTCCGCTGCCGACCAGCACGTCGCTCAGGTAGTGGCTCCGGTTCGCAACGCTCGCAGCGGCGACCGTACCTGCGCTGAGCAGCGCGACGCCGCCAACCGGCGGGGCGGCGACGGCCAGCGCGGTGGCGGAGGCAAAGGACGCGCCGCTGTGGCCGGATGGAAAACTCTGGCGGTTCCATTTCAGCGAAGGGCCGGTGAACCGATCTGGCAGTCCCGCCCTCGGTCGGGGACGGCCGAGTGTGACGCGCAACGAGTTCACACCGATGCCGGCCGCCGCGGCCGCCAAGAGTGCCGCAAGTGCGGCACGGCGCCAAGCCGGCTTGTGGCGAATGCGGCCGAGCGCCCACGTGACCGCCACGAAGGCCGCCGTATCATTGAACGCTCCCCACGTGCGGACGTGTCCGGCCCATCGCCGGGCGGCTGGACTGAGCCGGTCGCGCGCCGCCGCGGCGAGCACGGGATCCCAACGCCACGAGGCCAGACCAACCAGCGCCGTCGCGGCCAACATGGTTAGCACCCGAGCGGGGCGCTCACGGGCCAGGGCGGCCGCAGCTTGCAGCAACTGGCGGCCCTCCCTCCCCACCCGGAGGCACAGCTCTTTCACGCTCGGGCCTCCCGGGGTGTCCAGCGGGCCCATGCGCCGCTGGGCAACGGCGGCACGCCCTCCTGACCGGTCAATGTCAACTCGCCGCACGCGATGACTCCATCCAGCTCCTTCAACGCTTGGCGGAGCGCGTTCGCCAGCCCGATGGGCGTCAACCCCGGCGTGTGCGCGGAAAGCAGCACGAAGAGCGGGCGGGCCGCGAGTACGGCGCAGCAGAGGTCCAGCGTTGTCATCAAATCGCGTTCGATCTTATACACCTCGCCACCTGTGCCACGGCCGAACGTCGGTGGGTCGAGCACGATCGCATGATAGCGACGGTCCCGCCGCGCTTCACGACGCAGGAACTTGTGCACGTCATCCACGATCCATCGGACCGGTGCGGTCTCCAGTTGATTCAGCGCGGCGTTTTGGCGCGCCCACTGGACCATGCCGCGGGAGGCGTCCACATGGCACACCTGTGCGCCGGCAGCCAATGCGGCGAGGGTCGCGCCGCCGGAGTAGGCAAAGAGATTGAGCAGTGACGGCGCGCCATGAGGAGAACGCGCACGGGCCTCTCCGATGCACCGTCGGATCCACTGCCACATCTGGCGCTGTTCCGGAAAGATGCCGAGATGGCCGAAGTCCGTGGCGCTCAGCCGGAAGTGGAGACCGTCGAGCGCAATCCGCCACTCGGATGGCAGTCGGGTGCGGACCGTCCAGGCCATGCGGTCGGTGCGGTCAAAGATTGCGTCGGCCGTGGCCCATACGCTCGCGGGACGTGACGGACGCCAGAGCGCCTGCGCGGCGGGGCGGTCGAGCACCACGGTGCCAAAGCGCTCGAGTTTCCGGCCATTGCCGGAGTCGAGAAGCTCGTAACCGTCCGCGGACATGCCGGCCAGCATAGCGCGGCCACGCGGGGGCGGAAACCCGTGGCGGCGCTGCTTGCGGCTTCGAGCGGGCGTGCGGTAGAGTGGGCGACATGGGGCGCGCTCAGCGCGACGCCGAGAGGAGAGTGCGACGATGAAAAAATGCGGGTGGTTGTGGGTGGCGGCGGTGCTGGTGGCCGGCGGTGCGGGAGCGGAACCGATCCGCACGCTCCTCAATCGCGAGGGCCGGGTGCCGGCCGCGCAGGGTTGGGAGGTGGGCCTGGAGTTGGTGTACCAGGAAATCACCGACCCGACGTCGTTCCACTCCGACGACAATCTCGGCGCGTTGATTCCGTACGCGCGGTTCGGCGTGACGCGTGACTTCAGTTTGAATCTCACGGTCCCGGCGGCCCGCTCCGAGATGCTCGACTCGGTCAGCTATGGGCTGGGGGACATCGGGCTGGGAGTGGATCTCGTCGGCTGGCGCGGTGCGCTCGGCTATCCGTATGTGATGCCCTACGCGCGGGTGCTGTTGCCGACGGGCGATGAGGACGAGGGGCTCGGCGCCGGCGAGACCACCGCGCGGTTCGGCATTGCGCTGGGCACCACGGTGGCGGACCACTGGGACTTCGTCGCGGACGGTGCGTTCGTCGCGCGGTCGGAAACCGACAACAGTTTTCAGATCGGCGGGGCGGTGCTGTACAACTTTGTGTACTCCAAGAAGCTCGCCGGGGACCGGCCGAACCTGTATCTGCCCGAGTTCTCGCTGCTCGGGGAGGTGCGGTACGAGTCCTCGACCGTTAGCGAGGGGACCGACCGGACGTGGGCGCTGGGCGGCCTGGTGTACCGGCCGGCGCCGAGATGGCAGCTGAGCGTGTACGCGGGCGCGGAGATGGGCGACGACATTGACAACAATCTCATCCTCGGCGCAAAGACCGCGGTGATGTTCGAGTGATTCTTTGAGGAGGCGCCGATGCGATCGCAGCCGACGCCCTATCGTATTCACATCTGGGTGTGTGTGAACCGGCGGGAGGATGGTTCGAAGGCGTGTGGCAATGAGCTGCAGATGCGGCTCAAGGACGCGCTGAAGGCCGCGGTGGAGGCGCGTGGCTGGAAGGGCCGGGTTCGGGTGTCGCATTCCGGGTGTATGGGCCTTTGTGCGCAGGGGCCGAACGTGATGGTGCACCCGCTCGGCCGGTGGTACTCGGGCGTGACAGAGGCCGACGTGCCCGCGATTCTCGACGACGTCGCGCCGCAGCTCGACTGAGTATGGCTCGACCGCTCGTGCGGGCCATCGCCGGCGGCGCGACGGGGGGCGATGCGATGGAATACGGCCGGCGGCCGAGAATCGTGCGCGCGCTGGTGCGGGCGGGAGCGGTGGCGGCTGCGATCTGTGCCCCCGCAATCGAGCGGACCGACATCGTGTGGCTCGAAGCCGAGCGATTTCAGGATATCGGCGGCTGGACGATCGACGCTCAGTTCCGGCAACTGATGGGCTCGACGTACTTGATCGCGGCCGGCACCGGCGAGCCGGTCGCTGATGCGGTCACGCGGATACGAATCCCCACCGCCGGCCGCTGGCGATTGTGGGTTCGTTGCCTCGACTGGGATGCGACCTCTCCCGGCCGGTTCCGCGTGTGGGTGGGTGAGCGTCCCTCCCCGACGATTTTCGGGACCCAACGCCGCCCGTGGGGATGGGTGGACGGTGGCGAGTTCGATCTGCCCGCGGGCGAGACGACGATCCGGCTACGCGACCTGACCGGATATTACGGCCGCTGCGATGCATTGATGGTTTGCCGCGATCTCGCGTTTGCACCGCCGGACGGCGGCGAGGCGCTCGCGCGACTGCGGGAGTTTTGTACCGGCCCGTATCCCGTGACGACGCAGCGCGCGGATTTCGTGGTGATTGGTGGCGGGTACGGGGGCGTTGCGGCGGCGGTGCAGGCTGCGCGGCTGGGATTGCGAACGGTCTTGGTGCAGAACCGACCGGTGCTGGGGGGCAACGCCAGCCGTGAGATCCGGGTAGGCCCCGGCGGGGCTGCCTCTCACGTGCTGCCATTCCGCGAGCCTGGCATCTGCGAGGAGATTGCGGAGGGCTTTCACCGCGCCGGCGGCGACTGGTCCGCCGCGATGGACCGCATCGTCGCGGCGACGTCCAATCTCACGGTGCTGCTGGACACTGAGGGCGACCGCGCGGTGATGGACGGCCGCCGGATCGTCGCGGTGGAGGCCGAGGACGTCGTCACCGGGGCACGCTACCGACTGGAGGCGCCGTTGTTTGCGGACTGCACAGGAGATGGCACGATCGCGTTCAGCGCGGGCTGCACCTTCCGGCACGGCGAGGAGGCGCGCTCCGAGTATGGTGAGTCACGCGCGCCGGAGCAGGCGACGCGCCACACGATGGGCACCTCGATCCTCCATCATGCGATCCGGATGCCCGACCCGCAGCCCTACAGCCCCCCGCCGTTTGCGGTGAAGTTCAGCGCGGAGCACTTCGTTCAACGGCGGCACAACCTCGTGCAGGGGACCTGGTGGATCGAATACGGCGGGCTGCGCGACACCATCGCGGAGGCCGAGGAGATCCGGGACGAACTGCTACGAGTGATTTTCGGCGCGTTCGACTGGGCCAAAAACCACGATCCGGAGCACCGTGACCGCAATACCCACTACCGCCTCGCACCGGTGCCGATCGTCGCCGGCAAGCGGGAGTCGCGTCGCTTCCTCGGCGATTACGTGCTGACCCAGCAGGACGTGGAGGGAGGGCGCATCTTCGAAGACGCCGTCGCGTATGGCGGCTGGCCGATCGACATTCACCCCCCCGAGGGGATCTACGGCAAGGAGATCCCGCCGGCGATTTTTACGCGTCTGAAACAGCCGTACACGATTCCGTATCGCTGCTTGTACGCGAAGGATGTGCACAACCTGCTGCTGGCGGGGCGGCACATCAGCGTCACGCACGTCGCTCTCGGCTCGACACGCCTGATGCAGACAATTGGCCTGATGGGGCAGGCGGTGGGGGCTGCGGCGGCGCTGTGCCATCGCGATCGTGTCGGTCCGCGGGGCCTTCACCCCCACCGCATCCGCGAACTTCAGCGGCTGTTGGTGAAATGGGATAGCTGGATCCCGGGGATTCCGGACGACGATCCCGCGAATCTCTGCCGCGGCGCACGCGTCCTGGCTTCCAGCGAGCAGGCGGAGGACTTCGAAGTGCTCGAGATCCCCGACGCCGATCCGAAACCGGCGCCGATGACGGTGGACCGGGCAATGGAGATCGCGACCGCGAGCTCCGGCGTGCGGCGGATCGTCCTGCGCCTTTCCGCGGAGGTGCCCGTGGTGGCCGCGCTCGAGCTGAGTTGCACCGGCTCGCCGCCGATGGTGACGAGCACGGCGGTGACCAACCGCGACTTCCGCTGGGTGGCGTTCGAGCTGCCGCAGGCGCTCGAACCGCACGTTTCCTACCGGCTGCAGCTGCGCGCGGCGCGGGGGTTGAGCTGGTGTCTCACCGATCGCACGCGGGGCCGGCGCTGGTACGGACGGCCGGGAGAGTGGACGGAGGCGGTGGGCAGCTATCTGGTGCGGCCGGTGGGCATTCCGCATCGGATGCGAGGCGGCGGCGCCGCCGCGGCGGTGGACGGATGGGGCGTTCCTGAGGGCGACCAGCTTCACCAGTGGCGCAGCGACCGGCGCGCACTGCTGCCCCAGTGGTTGGAGGTGGAGTTTCCGCGGCCCGTGGAACTCAACGTGGTTCACTTGACATGGGACACAGACATCTTCGGTCGCTTCCCGTCGCCCGAGCCTCGCGCCGCCGCGACCGCGAAGGAGTACCGGGTTCTGGCGGAGGTCGGAGGCGGGCAGTGGCGGGAGCTCGTGCACGAGACGGAAAACTGGCGACGTTTTCGTCGTCATGCCTTCGCGCCGGTGATCGCGCGGCGTCTTCGCGTCGAGGTGGCCGCCGCCCGCGGCGCACCGCAGGCCCGGCTGTACGAGATCCGCGCGTATCGCGAGTGATCCGCTGCGCGCGGCGGATCGCCCGCGGCCTCCGGCCTGGTTGAGAGCGAAGAGATGCTGTGGCAGCCTGCGGACCGATGCGACGATTGGCCGGAGCGAGAGGGTGCACCGCAGCCGCGGGTGCACGTCGTCGGCGGCGGTGCGCAGCGGTGGGCGCGGTGGTCACGGCGGCGATGATGTGGGCGGTGGGCGTGGGCGCATCGTCGCCGACCGCTTCGGTGCTCCGCATCGTCTACCCGCTGCCCGGCGCGGTGTTCCCGTGTGACATTGTCGCGCCGGAAGTGCTCTGGAACGACGAATCGCCCGCGACGCGGTGGCGGATCACCTTCCGGTTCGGCGACGATCCCAGTGAGATGCAGTTTGAGTGCGATGGCCGTCGCGCGGAGCCACAGCTCGATCCCATGTGCCTGCGCGAGGACAATGCGCCGGAGCTGCCCGCGCTGATCGCGAGCGCGAAGGGCTGGCGGCCGGCGGAGGCGGAGTGGGCGGTGATCCGGCGGCGGTCGCTGGAGCGCGAGGCGCGGATCGTGGTGGAGGGGGTTGGAACTGCATCTCGAGGCGAAGTGCGGTTTCGAACGTCGCGCGATCCGGTCGGGGCGCCGCTGTTCTATCGCGACGTGCCGCTGATGCCGTCGCGAACCCGCGAGGGGGTGATCCAGCCGATCGCGCCAAACGCGCTGCCGATGATCTGTTGGCGCGTGCGCCGCGTCGACGAGCGGGAGTCGCGCGTGGTGTTGCGCGATCTGCCGACCTGCGCGAACTGCCACTCGTTTGCGGCCGCCGGCCGGCGCCTCGCGCTGGATGTGGACGGGCCGGACGGAGACAAGGGTGCGCACGCGGTGGTGCCACTTGCGGAGCAGGTGGTGGTGGACCGCGACCACGTGTTCAGCTGGAACGCCCCTGCCCGCCGCGAAGGGCGGGGACCCGACTCCTACGGCCTGTTCCCGCAGGTTTCGCCCGACGGCCGCTTGGTCGCCGCCAGTATCCGGGAGGCGCTGTACGTACAGAATTATCCCGATTGGCGGTTTCTGCAGACGTTTTACCCGACCCGGGGCGTGTTGGCGGTCTGCGAGGTGGAGTCCCGCCGGATCTGGACACTGGCCGGAGCAGATGATCCCCGCTACGTGCAGGCGAACCCCGTCTGGAGTCCGGACGGTCGCTGGTTGGTGTTTGCGCGGGCCGAGGCCCGCGATCCCTACGGCCGCGGGCCGGCGGCCCGGTACGCGAACGACCCGAACGAAACACAAATTCGGTTCGATCTCTATCGCATCCCGTTCAACGAGGGGCGCGGCGGCGAGGCGATGCCGCTTGCGGGTGCCTCGCGCAACGGGCGCAGCAACTTCTTCCCAAAGTTCTCGCCCGACGGCCGTTGGATTGTATTCGTGCAGGCGGCCAACGGGATGTTGCTGCGGCCCGATTCGGAGCTGTGGATCGTGCCGGCGGAGGGCGGCGAGGCGCGGCGGATGACCTGCAATCTGGCGCCGATGAACTCGTGGCATTCGTGGTCGCCCAACGGACGGTGGCTGGCCTTCTCGAGCAAGGCGTTTGGCGCCTACACGAAGCTGTTTTTGGCGCACGTGGACGAAGACGGGAATGACGCTGTGCCGGTGCTGCTGGCCGACTGCACGCCGGCGAACCGGGCGGTGAACCTGCCGGAGTTTCTGCCTGCCGGCGCGCCGGCGATCAGCCGCATAGAGATGCCGGCGGTGGACTATCGGCGGCTGATGGAGCGCGCGCTGGCCGCGGTGGAGGCGGGGGAGTACGCGGCCGCGGAAGAGTTCATCCGCGAGTCGCTGGCGCTGAAAGAGGACTTCGCGGAGACGCACGTGGTGCTCGGCTGGCTGAACGAGATGTGCGGGCGGCCGGACGCGGCGGACGCGGCGTTCCGTCGCGCGCTCCAGCTGATGCCCGGCCATCCGCGGGCGCACCGCTACTGGGCGATGGCGCTGAATCGGCGCGGCCGGCCGGCGGAGGCGCTCGGACATCTGCGGGAGGCGTTGGCGGCGGATCCGGAAGATGCGCTCAGTTACCGCTTGCTCGGTGATGCGTTGGTGGCACTGGGGCGCGCGGAGGAGGCGGAGCGCGCCTACCGTGGCGCGATCGCGCGCGCGCCGGGCGGTGCGGAAGCCCACAACAACCTGGCGCTGCTGCTGGCTGCGCGGGGTGACAGCGCCGGAGCCGCCGCACACCTGCGCGAAGCGATCCGGCACCGGCCCGACTTCGCCTCTGCGCTCGCGAACCTTGGCCTGATGCGATTTCGTGACGGCGATGAGTCGGAGGCAGCAGAGCTGCTGCGCCGCGCGGTCGCCGCGGACCCGCGCCACGCGCCGGCGCAGGCCGCCCTCGGATTGCTGCTGGCGACCGCCACCGACCCGCGGGTGCGCAACGGTTCGGAGGCGTTGCGCGCGGCAAGGGCGGCGGTGGAGCTGGCCGGCGACCGCTCGCCCCAGGCGTGGGCGGCGCTGGCCGCGGCGCGCGCGGAGACGGGGGATGCCGCCGGCGCGTTGGAGGCGGCGGCGCGCGCGATGCAGCTGGCGCCGGAGGGCTCGCCGCTTGCGCGGGATCTGCGCGACCGGTTCCTGCCCGCCATTCGCGCCGGTCGGCCAGTACGGGCGTCCCGCTGACTCCCGGACACCGGCTCCGAGCGTTTCCGCGATGGATCCCGAGCCCTCGCCGCGCGGCGCTTGACAAACACATGTTTCAAACGTATGTTTTATTTCATGGGCACCAACCACCCTCGTCGGTCAGTGCGATCGCAAACGGCCCGCGTGGGCGTTCGGGACCGGCTGCTGGCGGCCGCGATCGAGGAGTTTGCGGCGCGCGGGTTCGATGGCGCAAGTGTGCGCCGGATCTGCGCGCGCGCCGGCGCGAACGTCGCAGCGGTGAACTACTACTACGGGTCCAAGGGCGGGCTCTACACCGCGGTCTTTCGGCGTTTGTTGGACGATTACGGTACGCCGCTGCGACGGCTCGCGAACGGGGTGGATTCCGAGACCAGCTGGCGGCGGGCGGTGCGGCGGTGGCTCGAGCTGGCGCTCGGCTGGCTGATGGACGAGCGGGCACCGTGGCGGTGGATCACGCGGCTGGTCGTGCAGGAGCGCGCCTCGCCATCGCCGATGTGCGGCTATCTGATCCGGCACGTGTTCGAACCCGTTCGCGAGTCGTTTGCGGAGCTGGTGCGGATGGGGCTATCGGCGCCCGCGGACGAGGCGGAGGTGCAGCTGTGGGTGAACACCGCCATGGCGCAGCTGCTGTTCTACGCGCAGCGTGA
Organism: Kiritimatiellia bacterium; assembly: GCA_026417735.1. Lineage (NCBI taxonomy): Bacteria > Pseudomonadati > Kiritimatiellota > Kiritimatiellia > Kiritimatiellia bacterium. The sequence continues at coordinate 59,579 of JAOACR010000017.1, read as the reverse complement.
GCCGCCGTGGGGAGAACTGCTGCGGCCGCGCGGTGTCGGCGCGGCGCGCTGGCGCCGCCGGGTGGTCGAGCATATCGCCGCGATGCTCTTCGCGCGGCTGAGCTTCGCCGGTCGGCCCGCTCGGGCTGGTGGCGCGGAGGGGTTGCGATGAAACGGACGGCCGGCCCGGCCGCGGCGATGCTGGTGCTGTCGGTGGCGGCGGGCTGCCACACGCCGCCGGCGGAGATGCGCCATCGCGAGGCGGCGGACTGGGAACGGCGCGCGGCCGCGGCGGTGCGCACCGCGCTCGAGCGCACCGGCGGCCGGCGCTGGACCCTGCGGGACTGCCGCGCGATCGCTCGCGAACAGTCGCTGGAGCTCACGCGGGCCCGGCTCGTTGAGCAGGCGGCGCGAGCGCGAGCGTGGGCGTCCTTCAGCGCGTTTCTGCCGCAGGTGGAGCTCCAGCTGCAGACGGTCTCGATGGACGAACCGCCGCTGCGACGGCTCGGTGAGATGACCGTCGCTTTTCAGGACCAGAGCGTGCGGCAGACGACGTTGCGGATCGTGCAACCGCTCTTTGCGCCGGAGGCGTGGTTGCTCCATGCGGTGGCGCGCCGTGGCGCGAACGCGCAGCGTTTGGCGCGGGAGCGGGCGGGCGAGTGGCTGGATCTGGCGGTCGCGGACCGTTTCGCGCACTGCGCGATCGCGGAGGTCCGGCTGCATGCGGCGCGGCGGGCGCTCGCGAGCGCGACCACGGCGGCCCGGGAAGCGGCGGCGCGGGGACGCAACGGCCTGGCGACCGCCGCCGAGGTCGCCGCCGCGGACGCCGCGGAGGCGGCGCGACGGTTCGAGGTGGCGGCGCTGGAACGCAACCGGCGCGCGGCGCTCGCCCGGCTGCTGGAGACGATGGGGCTGCCGCCGACGATCGAGCCGGAACTGGATGTCGCGTCGCTCACCGGCGGCCCGCCGACACCGGCGGAGACCGCCGCCCAGACCTTGGAGCGGCCGGTGGAGGAATGGCTTTACGACGCGCTGCGCCATCGACGCGATCTGCAGATTGCGGATGAGAACGTGGAGGCCCGCCGGACGGAGATCCTGCGAGCGATCGCGCTCTTTCTGCCGCGGCTATACGGATTCGCGGATCACTACACCACCAGCGACAGCTTTGTGGTCCATGACGAGTACTGGGCGAGCGGCCTGCAGGCGACGCTCTCGCTGTTCAGCGGATTTCGGAACGTTCAGGCGGTACGGATCGCGCGCGCGGAGTGGCGCGAGGCGCGCACGATGCGCGATCTGACTGCGCTGGCAGCGATGGTGCAGGTGATCGAAGCCCGGCGTGCGCTCGCGGACGCGCTGGACCAGTGGCGGCTGACCACTCGTGTGGCGGAGGCGGCGCGGCTGGCGGCGGCGGAGGCGGAGTCGGCGTACGCGAACGGCCGAGCCGCCCTCTCGGTGCGGGACCGCGCTCGCGCCGCGCTTGTGGATGCGGAGGCGGCGGTGGAGGTCGCGGAGACCGCGCTGGCGCTGGCCGTGGAGGTGTTCCGCGACGTGGTGGGCGCCCGGGCGGAGGATCGGCAATGAGATCGGTGCGTTTTGGGCGGTTCAAGTGGCGTTGTGCGGCCGCGCTACTGGCTGTGGCCGCCAGCGGTTGCGGACGGCGGGCGGTGGAAGAAGCGGCGGAGCCGCCGGTGCTGGTGGGCACCGTGCGCCCCGTCCGGCACCGCTTTCGGGAGACGGTGCGGGCGCAGGGCGTCGTACGAGCGAAAGACGTCGTGCGCGTCGCCGCGCGCGTGCCGGGGACGATTGAGGCGATGTGGGTGGAGGAGGGCGCCGAGGTGGCGGCGGGGCAGAAGCTTTTTCAGATCGATCGGGAAACGCTGGAGCATCAGGTGCGCATCGCGGAAGACGCGGTGCGGGTGGCGGTCGCCGGTCGCCGCGAGGCAGACGCGGCGGTGGAGGATGCGCGGGCCTCCCTGCGCAAGGCGGAGGCGGACCACGAGAGGGCGGCGCGGATGTTCGAGCAGGATGGCGCGATTCCGCTGGACGCGCTTGAGTTGGCGACGACCGGGCGCGATCGGGCGCGGGCCGCGGTGGAGCGGGCGGTCGCGGCGGCGGAGCTCGCGGCGGCGCGGGTGCAGCAGGCGGAGTCCTCGCTGGCGGTGGCGCGCCGGCAGTTGGCGGATTCCACGGTCAACGCGCCGCTGGCGGGCGTGGTGACGCGCCGGTTTTTGCGCGCGGGCGAATACGCGGCCCCCGGCGTGCCGGTGCTGCAGATCGAATCGCCGGACCGGATCGAAGTGGCCGCCACGCTGGACGCCTCGATGCACGGCCGTGTGGCGGCGGGCCGGGCGCGGATGCGCCTGCTCCGTGCGCAGGGGCCATCCCTCGAGGCGCCGGTGGACTATGTGGCGCCGACAGTGGATCCGAGGACCCGCACGTTTGAGGTGCGGGCCACCTTTGCGCGGGTGCCAGGGGCGCCGGCCCCCGGTGAGGCGGTGGAGGCGGAGATTCTGCTCGAGGAGCGCGAAGGGTGGGCGGTCCCCGCGGTCGCCGTCGCCCGGCGGGGCGACCGAGCCACGCTGTGGGTGGTGGCGGAGGGGCGCGCGCAAGCCAAGGAGGTCCGGCTGGGGGCGGAGACGGACGATCTGATGGAGATCGCAACGGAGGACATCCACGCGGCCGAGGTGATTGTGGACGGCCGCGGACTGGTGCGCGATGGCGACCCGGTGAGGGTCGCTACGCCGGAGCGAATGCGATGAGCACGATTCGCAGCTCCATTCGCCGGCCGGTGGCGACGTGGACCGCGGTGCTGGTCGTGCTGGTGCTCGGTGCGCTCGCCTACCGCCGGCTCGGCCTCGACCTGATGCCGCAGGTGAACTTTCCATTTGTGACGGTGTTGACCGTCTACCCCGGCGCCTCCGCGGAGGACATCGAAACCGCGGTGGCGCGAAAGATCGAGGATGCGGTCAGCGCAATCGACGGCGTGCGGCATCTCGATTCGATGTGCATGCCGGGTCTGTGCCAGACGCTGATTGAGTTTGAGCTGCATCGGGACGTGGACGCGGCGGCAACGGATGTGCGGGAGAGGATTGCACTGATTCGGCGCGATCTACCGGCGGCCGCGGAGGAGCCCCGTGTGCTGAAGTTTGACATCAACGCGCGGGCGATTGCGACGCTGGTGCTCACCGGCGCGCGTCCGGTGGACGAGCTTTACGATCTGGCCGACCAGCGCTTGCGCGACCGGTTCAGCGTGGTGGAGGGAGTCGCGGAGGTGGAGGTGCTGGGCGGTGCGCGGCGCGAAGTGCACATTCGCGCCGACCCGGCGCGGCTCGCGGCGAAGGGGCTGACGCCGCTGGATCTGGCCCAGGCGGTCGCCGCCGCGCATGCGAAATTGCCTGCGGGCAGCGCGCCGGAGAGCGGGGGCAGCCGGGAGGCGGCCGTCACGTTTGATGCGGAGGCGGGAACGTTCGCGGAACTCGGCGAGCTGCAGATCGGGCGCGCACCCGGCGACCGCGTGCGCGTGCGGGATGTCGCGATGGTCGAGTGGGGAACCGAGCGGCCCACCACCGCGGCGATGCGCAACGGGCGGCCCGCCGTCGTGCTCCGGGTGGTGAAGCGGGGAGAGGCCAACGCCGTCAGGGTTGTGCGGGAATTGCGGCGCCGGTACGCGGAGGTTCGCGCGGAATTGCCGCCGGGTGTCGAGCTGGAGTGGTTCCGTGACGATGGTGACTTCATCGAGGCGACAGTCCGCGACGCGTGGAGGAACGTCGCGCAGGGCATCGCGCTGACCGGTGGGGTGCTGGTGCTGTTTCTGGGTGAACTGCGAGCCGCGATGATCGCGTTGCTGAGCCTGCCGGTCGCGATCGTCGCCGCGTTTCTGGCGATGTCGTGGCTCGGCTACACGCTGAACACGCCCACGCTCACGGCGTTTGGCATCTCGGTCGGGATTCTCGTCACCAATTCGATCGTGGTGCTCGAGAGCATCGCGGCGCGGCGGTCGGGCCGTCCGGAGCGGCTGGCGGAGGACGTGGAGCGCGCGACCGTTGCGATCGCGATGGCGGTCGCCGCCAGCGCCCTGACGAACATCGCGGTGTTTCTGCCGGTCGCGATGATGCGCAGTCTGAGCGGCCGCTTTCTCTCGCCGTTTGGCGGGGTGGTGACCGCAGCGACGCTGGCGTCGTTGGCGGTCAGCTTTACGCTCACGCCGATGTTGGCCGCCCGCCTGTTCCGTCGCGAATGGGGTGTGAACCGAGTGGTCGAGCGTGCGCTGCGGGGGTGGACGAGCGCGTTCGAGGCGCTGGCGGAGGCCTACGGACGTTCGCTCGAGCGGCTATCGCATCGCAGCGGCCGTGCGGTGCTGCTGATCGCCGCGGTGCTCGCTGGTGCGACACTGTGGACCGCACCCCGGGTGACGACGACCTTTGTGCCGCAGTCCGATCTGGGCGAGCTCGCGGTGAAGCTCGAGTTTTCGCCCGATCTTGCACTGGCGGAAACGCTGCGGCGCGCGGCGGACGCGGAGCGCCGACTGCGCGGTGTGCCCGAAGTGCGCGACGCGCTCGTGATTGCGGGCAAGGTGCAGGGGATCCTCGGGCAGGTGTCGGAGGGAGCGCATCTGGCGGAAATTCTGCTCAAGCTGGCGCCCCGAGGTGAGCGGACCGCGGGCATTGAGGAAGTGCGCGCGCGCTGTCGCCGGGTGCTCCGCGAGGTGGTCGGATGCCGCGCCAGCGTGATGATCCCGGCGACAGTGGGCGGGGCCTCGAAGATGCTGGAGGTGAAGATTTCCGGCGAGGACCTCGCGGGGCTCGCGGAGGTGGGGCTGCGCGCGGCGCGCGCGGCCGAGGCGGAGCGCATGCTGGTGGACGTCGAGCACACGGTGCGGCAGGGCCGCCCGGAGGTGAGAATCCGCCCGGACCGGGCGGCGTTGCTGGACCTGGGATGGCCGGCTGCGGCCGTTGGCCGGGTGGTGCGGGGGCATTTGGAAGGCCTGCCGGCGGGTACGTTCACGCAGGGTGACCGAAGCTACCCGATCCGCGTGGTGTCCACCGCGGAGGCGGCGGGAGGGGTCGGCCGCGTCGTGCGGTTGCCGGCGGGGGAGGGGCAGGTCGTGCCGCTTACTGCGGCGGCGCGGGTGGAGCGCGGTGAGCAGGCCATTCAGATCACGCGCAGCGACAAGCGCCGGGTGGTTCGGATGTTTGCGGACCTTGCGCCAGGTGCCGGTCTCGGGACCGCCGCTGAGTCGCTGCGACAGCGGCTGGAACCGGTGGTGCCGCGGGGGTACCGCCTCGAGTTCACCGGCATGTGGGAGAAAATGGCCGAGGCGTTCGACGAGTTTCGAGAGGCGACGCTGCTGGCGATCGCGCTGACGTACCTGTTGCTGGCCGCGATCCTGGAGTCGTGGACCCAGCCGCTGCTGATTCTGACCACCGTACCGCTGGCATATTCCGGCCTGTTTGTGGGCCTGTGGCTGACCCGCCAGCCGCTTTCGATCCTCGGGCTGCTGGGCGGGGTCATGCTGATCGGCGTGGTGGTGAACAATGCGATCCTGATCATGGACGAGGTGAACGCGCTGCGCCGGACCCGGGCGATGGCGAAGCGTGAGGCGATGCTGCGCGCGGCACGAGACAAGTTCCGCCCGGTGGTGATGACGACGGTCGCGGCCGCGCTGGGCATGCTGCCGATGGCGTTCGGGCGCGGTGCGGGCAGCGAACTGCGGGCGGCGATCGGTACGGGTTCGTTTGCCGGGCTGGTGGTCTCGAGTGTGCTTTCGCTCTATGTGGTGCCGCTGCTCTACATTCGCGGAGCCCGACGGAGCGTTTCCCCCGCAACCTCAGCGCCGACAGCGAATGGCGCCGAGATCGGCGTGGACTGACGCCGGAGACTGTCGCGAAACCCAGACATTTGCGCGGGGGGGTGCGATGAAGTAGGCTCTGGCTCATCATGCGGACTTGCGGAACTTCCGGTATGGCGTCGTCGCGGCCGTTCCTGCCCCCGGACGCGCCGCCGCTGCGCACCGCGGTCATGATCGCGGTCTCGTACGGCGGGTTCTGTCTGGCGGTGATCTTGCTGTCGAGCTATCTGGTGAGCCTGCTGTCTGTCTCGCGGGTGCAGCTCACCGAGCTCGAGTTCTGGAAGGGCATCGCGTTCGTCGCGATTTCGACCGCGCTGGTGTTCTTCTTTTCGCTGGTGTTGCTGCAGAGGGTGACCGAGCGCGAGCGAGAGCTGGCGCGCCATCGGGAGGCGCTGTTGGCGGCGGAGCGGCGCGCGGTGGCGGGCGTGTTTGCGTCGGCGGTTGCGCACGACATCAACAATGCGCTCTCGGTGTTCCATGAGGTGCTGGGGGACCATGCCCCCTCGCCGGCGGACCTCGAGCGGTTGCGCGTTGCGCTAGCGATGCTCGACCGGATGACGCGGCTGCTGCTGCAGGCGGGCCGGGACAGCCGGGTGGGGGATCCTGAGGAGTTCGACCTCCCGGCGCTGGTGCGGGAGATGGTGGACCTGGCGCGGATTCATTCGCGGTGCCGGAGCTGCCGGATCGAGGTCGAGGTTCCGGAGCGATTGGTGTGCCGGGGACATCCCGGATTGATGCGGCAATCGTTGTTGAACCTGATCCTGAACGCGGCGGAGGCGACCGGCGGGGTGGGCCATATTCGCGTGCGGGTGGTGAGCGCACCGGATGGGGTGATCTGCGTGGATGTGGACGACAACGGACCGGGTGTGTCGCCGGCATATCGGGCGCGGCTTTTTGAACCATTCTTCACGACGCGGCCGCAGGGGACTGGCCTTGGGCTGGTCTCGGTGCGCGCGGCGGCGGAGCTGCACGGCGGCACCGCGGAGTATGACATTTCGGACCTCGGCGGAGCCCGGTTCCGGATCAGACTGCCGTCCCGACTGCGGGTCGGCATTTGAGAGGACGCGCAGCGGTCCGCATCGAGGAGGTCGCGGGGGGTCGAGCACGTGCGGAAGGGAGCGCCGCGGGGATGGTGGTGCCGGGGTGCCGCCGCGGTCTGGATCGCGGCGATCGCGCATGCACTGCGTCTGCCGGCGGCGGAGCCCCGCGGCTGGGCCGCCGGCGTGCGCGCCGGGACGATCGGGTTGGGCGGCGAGGTGGCGTGGGCGGCGGCGGACTGGAGTACGCTGCGGTTGGTTGGGCACGGCGGACGTCTCGAGCTAGAGGACCGCATCGGGGACGTTGAGTACGGGGCGGAGCTCGATTTTGCGAACGTGGGGATCCTTGCGGATCTGCACGCGCCGCAAGCCGCATTTCGGATCACGCTCGGCTATTTTTACCACGCCAATGAGTGGGTGGGTCGCGCGCGGCCGAGCCGTTCAGTTCGGCTTGGTGGAATCCGGTTCAGTCCCGCGGAAATCGGCACGCTCCGCGCCGAGGCCGAGGTTCCCGCGTCGGCGGGCTATGCCGGCGTCGGTTTCGGCAATCCCTTTGCCGGTGGCCGCTGGACGGTGACGCTCGACGTGGGCGCGTGGTGGTTCTTCTCGGAGCCGGACGTGCGGTTGAGCGGAGATGGCACCGCGTCGGGCCTGTGGGTGTTTCGCGAGGCGTTGCGCGAGGAGGAACGGCAGATCGCGGAAGAATTGCCGCAGTGGTGGCCGGTGCTAATGCTGGGGGTGGTGTATCGCTTCGGATGACGCTCGTGCAGACGACCGCCGCGGAGGGAGTTGAACCGGTGCGCTGGCAGGCGTGGCTGGTTCGTGGTCTTGCGCTGGCGCTGTTGCTGTTGGTGGTGTGCCGCACGACGACGCACCCGGCGGTCTGGACTGATCTGGCGGTGGGGCGCGCGATTGTCCAGGGCGGCATTCCGCGCACCGATGCGTTCACGTTCACCAGCGGCGGAGAGCGGTGGCTAGATGTGCAGTGGCTCTATCACGCGCTGCTCTGGCTGCTGTGGCAGGGGGGAGGCGCGGCGGCGGTCTCGGGTGGCGTGCTCGCGGCGGTCGTGGCGGCAATGGGCGTGGCGTTGTGGCCCGAATGGCGACGGGGAGCGCCGGGGGCGCTGGTGAGCCTGGCGCTCCTGGTGTGGTTGGGCGCGGGGCGGTGGCACGTGCAGCCGTGGATTGCCGGCATTGCGCCGGCGGCGGCGGTGGTGCTCGCCGCCCGGCAAGAATCGCTACGGTTGCGGGCTGCGGTGTCGTTGCTCGCACAATTGGTATGGATCAACCTCGACCCCTCCGCCGTCGCCGCACCGTTGGTGGCGCTGGCGGGTGCGGCGGGCGATGAATGGGCATATCGCCGAGGCGAGCGGCGTGGGGCTTCGCCGCGCGATCGCGTGCTGCGGTTCGCGTTGCCGTTGGCGATGGCGCTGGTGTTTCTGATTCAGCCCTATGGCGCGGCGGGAATCGCGTGGGTGAGCCGTCATCGCGCGCAGCTTTTCGGGCCGTTGGCGGAGGAGCCCTGTCTGCCGGCGGTTTGGTTGGGGGTGGCCGGACCGCCACGGATGATCGCGTTCTACGTGTCGGCGGGGATCTGTGCGGTCGGTCTGGCGATCAGCCGTCGTCCGCCACCGGCTCGGGAAAGCTTGTTGGGCGCGGTCGGGCTGCTGCTGGGGATGCTGTCCTGGCGGTGGATGCCGTTGCTGGTGATTGCGGCGGGACCGCTGCTGGCGTGGGTGGTGGAGGATTTGATGGCGTCGTTTCGTCGGCTACAGCACGGCGGGAGCGAGCGCGCGCGGCTGTCGGCGCTGGCGGTCGCCGTGCCGATTGCGGGGACCGCCGCCGGTATGGCCGTGCTCCAGGCGGTGCGGGTGGATCCGCTGTCGCGATGGGGGTTGGGGCTCGAATCGCGCACGATGCCGGTTGCGGCGGCGTCAGCGGTCGCGGAACGGCTGCTGCCGATGCGTTTCTATTGCTCGCCTGTGGACGGCGCGTGGTTGGGCTGGGCGTGGCCGGACCAGACGGTGTTTGCGGACCTGCGCGTGGGGTGCCGGGCCGCCGCACAGTATGATCCAAAGGTCTGGCTACGTTCGCGCGAGCAGGTGGAGCGGGAAATTCTGAACACCTGGCGTCTCGATGTCGCGCTTCTCAGCTGCCTGCAGCCCAGCGCGGTGGCGATGGCGGGACAGTGGCTGGCGGACGGCCGCTGGCAGTTGATTTATTTCGACGGCGTATCCGCGCTGCTCGCGATGCAGGGCTCCGAGACGGCGCGGCGTTGGGGCGGGGACGAGCGGTTGCAGCAGCAGGGGTTGGACCTGCTGAGGCGCGAAGCGATGGAGGTGCAAACGGCGCGTTTGCGGGGCCGCCGGCCACCAACGCCGGTTCGCCTGCTGGGCGCGGCCGCCTTTTATGAGGCGACAGGGCGTTGGCGGGCGGCTGCGGCAGCGCTCGAGCTGGCGGCGCAGGCGCGGCCGAATGCCGGCGTGCTGGATCTGCACCTGGCCCGCGCACGCTGGAAGATTGGCGACCGAGAGGGGGCGAGGGTTGCGCTCGAGCGCTTCCGCCGCCGCGATCCACAGTCGGAATTGGCCAGAGCGCTTGAGGAGGACATGCGGCAGGGGACCGACCGCATGGCTGGCACGGCCACCCCAACGAACGCGCCCCGCCTCCGGTGAGTGCCAACGAACGCTCTCGCCCTCGCCTGCGGAAGATCACCTGAACGGGACGGGAGCTTGTGGCGCACCGCGGGGTTCCGCGGAGGGCGCAACGGTTGCTGCGGCGCCCTCAGGTAGGAAAGTCGCGCAGAATGGCCTCTTCGGCGCGGCGGCAGAGCTCGCGGGCGTAGTCGGTCCAGACGCCCTGCCCCCAGTAGCGGAAGCAGGACGTCTCGCACAGCATCAACAGCACCAGCGCGCGCCGGTAGCGAGGGTCTGCGGACGGCACCCCAGCGGAGGCGACGCGCTGATGGAACAGGGCGCTCACCCGTTCAATTGGGCCGAGAACGTTCTCGTAACCGCGCACCCATGAGATGTTCGCGGTCCAACTTCCGCCCTCCATGTGGAAACGGTGGTCTTCTCGGCGTGCATCCTCGATGGCTGCGGCGACCCGTTCCGGACCCGAGCCTGGCGCCACCCGGTCCCAGATGCGCTTTTGAAAGACCGGCTGGATCACGGGTGCCTGGTCGGGCGACCATCCGTCGCGCCGGAGGAACTCGAGGTATTCGGTCACGTTCATCAATGGCCAAGGGCTGCCGGACGCCTCGCGCACGACCTCGTGGTACTTCGGCGGGAATTCGTTCATCATCACCCCGCCGTTTTCGCCGTCCGAAATCTGCGTGACCAGCGGCGGGCGCGAGCGGCCACCGAAAAAGCGGCGCCGCAGTGCTCGCGCCTCGTACCATGGTTGCATCTGGCCGACGAGCTTTGTATCGCTGCCCTTCGTCTTTATGATCGCGAGGATCGACGCCGTCTGGCCGACGCTGTTGTGGCAGACCAGTCGGTGCGGCTGGTGCGGCTCCGCGGGGTGGGCGCCGCTGTCGGGGTGTTCGACGGTGTGCTCCTGCACGAGCACCCACTCGTACCCGTGATCGAGCAATGTGCGGACGAACTCATAGGCGACATCGGGGTGGTTCGGTAACGCCATTTCCGGTGGGGAGAAACCGCGGACGCGTGCGAGGGCCTCCGGGCCAAAAATTGCGGCGAAGTGGTGCCGCCAGGCGGCGACGTGAAGCCGGAAATCCTGAACCGGCGTGGACGGCGCGACTGCATGCCCCCACGCGGTGCCCAACCACTCCACCGCGCGGCGCCGGCGGGGATCGGTGGTGATGCGCCGCAGCGCATCGAACACGTCCTCCGCGCCCATCTGCCGAAGGCCCCACAGCAGCGTGCCGGAGTAGTCCAGCATCACGCGGGGCTCCCGGCCCTCGTCCAGCAGCGACGGGACAAACTCGCCCATACGCTGATAGCACCACCGAAACACCGGCGCGTTGTGGTTATCGCCGATGTGCTGGTGCTCCATCATGTACTGCAGGTTGCTGATGATCGCGGCGGTTTCGAGATGGTCGCCCCCGGCCGGAATCTGGGGCTGGTGCATGTGCAGCGCAATCGCACAGGCCGCCTCGACGCGGTCGAACGCGATCGGGCTTTCCGGCGCGTAGAGTTCGCCGGCCACCGGCCAGCGGCAGAGGCGATCCTCATCGCCACAAACGTTGGGCCAGCCATCGATGATGTCGTGCGGGATGCTCATGGTGCAGGCAGGTTTGAACCGGTTTCGTGCGAGGACGGCGGCGGGCCAACGGGCAGCGATTCCGGCGCCAGCACGCCGCCGGAGATGACCATCCGGATACCCTCCTCGACACTCAGGGTGGTCTCCGAAAGCTGGTCTTCGTCGACCAACAGCAGGTAGCCGGAGGTGGGGTTGGGCGTGGTCGGCAGAAACACCCGGTACTGGCGCCGGCCATCCGCTCGCCTGCCGATGCCGCTCACGAAGCCCAACGCCTGGCAGCCGGGCCGCGGGAAGTTCACCAGCACCACCGAATTGAACGCATGCCGGTCGCGGGAGGAAAGCATCTCGACGAGGTTCTTTGTCCACGAGTAAACCGACTTCACCACGGGGATACGGCCGAGGAGTGACTCGCCGAACGCCAGCAGCCGTCGGCCCACGACCCAACCGGTCAGCAGACCCACCAGGTAGAGGAACAACAGCAGCGCGAACACCGCGAGGGCGCCGACCGCGTATTCGGGCAGCCATCCGTGCGGCATCAGGGCGACGATCGGCCGTAGGTACCCCAGCAGAAACCGGAAGAGGAACCGCAGCACGAGGAACGTCACGGCCAGCGGCACCAGCAAAAGGATGCCGGAGACGATGCGCGCGCGAATGTGACGAAAAACCCGGGTCATCGCCCAAATCGTGTCGCTTCAGACTAGCGCAAACCGGTTTCAAGTCCAGCAGGCTGATGTCGTTAAGCCGGCGGGAGGCGCCGCGCGATGCGGGCCGGTTCGGTGTGGCCGGCGGAGAGTCGCTTGCGAGGGGCTGGTGTGGACGCGATGATGAGGACACGTCCGCGGCGACTCCCACTGCGCGGGCGTGACGTTCATGGCGCAGAATCGCCGCGAGAAACTTGAAAGTTACGTCCTGGCCGTCATCGAGGGGCGGCGCACGGGGACCGGCCCCGCGGTGTTGCGGGCGGTGCTGCGGGTGCTCTCGGTTCTGTTCGGGGCGGGGGTTCAGCTGCGGTTATGGTTGTATCGGCGTGGTGTGTTGCGCCCGCACGAGCTTGGCTGCCAGGTGATCAGCGTCGGCAATCTGACGGTGGGGGGCACTGGGAAAACGCCGATCGTGGAGACGCTGGCGCGGGAGTTGCAGCGGCGGGGCCGCAAGGTCGCGATTCTGAGCCGCGGATACAAGAAGAAGCCACCGCCGCTCACGCGACGATTGAGGGAAGTGCTTCGCGGCCGCCGACCGCGGCACGAACCGCTGGTGGTGTCGGACGGGCGCCGGCTCCTGCTTGATTCGACGCAGGGAGGGGACGAGCCGTTTATGCTCGCTTCGAACCTGCCGGACGTCGTTGTGCTGGTCGGGAGGGACCGCGTGAAGAGCGGGCGGATGGCGATCCGTGATTTTGGCTGTGACACGCTGATCCTCGACGATGGTTTTCAGCATCTGCGGCTGAAGCACCGGCTCGACATCGTGCTGGTGGACCGCACCAATCCGTTCGGCAACCGGCGACTATTGCCGGCCGGCATCTTGCGGGAGCCGGTGCGCAACATCCGGCGGGCCGGTTTCATTTTCGTGACGAAGTGCGACGGTGGGGGCGCGGGCGAGCTGCTGCCGCAGTTGCGACGGTACAATCCCGACGCGGAGATTTCCGAGTGTCGTCATTGTCCCCGTTATTTGCGCGAGGTCTACACGCGGGAGGTGAAACCGTTGGAGTTTCTGCGCGGGCTGGACGTCGGGGCGGTCTCCGGGATTGCGGCGCCGAAAGGATTTGAGGACACACTGGTGAAGCTCGGCGCCCGGGTGCTGTACCACAAGCGCTACGCGGATCACCACCGCTACACGCAGCAGGAGATCATCTGGGCGATCAACAAGTCTCTTGCGCGGGGTGCGAAAGCGCTGATCACAACGGAGAAGGACGCAGTGCGTTTCCCGCACATCGAGCGGCGCGATCTGCCGATTTACTACCTCCGGGTGGAGATCGAGATGCTTTCCGGATCCGAGGCGTTTCGTGAGTGGATTGAACGCATCTGCTTCCGCTGAGGGAGGGGACTGGCCGCGGCGGGCGGCGATCCTGGGAGTTAACTGGATCGGCGACACGCTGATGAGTGCGCCGGCGGTGGCGGTCTGGCGGCGACGGTATCCTTCGGCGCGACTGCTCATCCTTGCGCGGGCGGCGCCGGCGGCGGTCTGGCGGCTGCTGGGTCTCGGCGACGAGGTGGAGGTGATCGCGCCGGGCGCTCTGGGGTCCTGGCGTGCGGCGGTGGCGCTGCGGGCATGGAGGGCGGAGCTGGTCGCGGTGTGTCCCCACTCGGTGCGGTCGTCATGGATGGCGGCGGTGTCGGGCGCGCCTAAAGTGGTCGGCCTGCCGGGCCCAATGCGCCGGTGGTTTGGGATCGATGTGGTCCGACCGGCGCTTCGTCCGGGCCGGCGGCATCAGCAGTTCGAATATGTGGATCTGCTCTTGGGGCCGGGCGCGGAGGTGTCCTTGGAGCCACCGCGTCTGAAGATCCCCGCGCCACTGGTGGACGAGGCGGAAGCGCGATTGGGGCGCGCCCGCGGCCCGCGCATCGCGGTCATGCCCGGGGCGGCCAGGGGGCCGGCGAAGCGGTGGCCCGCAGAGCGTTTTGCGGAGACGGCCCGACGGTTGGCGGGGGAGGACGGTGCGGACATCATCGTGCTGGGCAGTGGGGAGGACCGGGCGGCGGCGGCGCTTGTCGCGGCGGCGGCCGGCTCGCACGGTCACAACCTCGCCGGCGAGACCTCGGTGGAACTGTGGGCGGCAATTCTGTCACGATGCGATCTGGCGCTCGCGAACGACAGTGGCGGCATGCACCTGGCGGCGGCGGCCGGTGTGGCCGGTGTCGCGATTTTCGGTCGCACGGATCCCGAGGTTACCGGACCGCTGTCGCCGGTTTGGACGGTGGTGCGGGCGCCGGGAGCCGGCAGGCGGGATCTCCGGCGGTGTGATCGCGACGCGATCCGGCGGCTCCGCGCGGTGAGTGTCGACGAGGTCGTGTGCGCATGCCGGCAACGCCTCGCGATCTCTGGGCTGCGTGGTGCGCTGAGCACGGCGAACTGATGCGTTGGTTACTGATCAATCCGATCAAGTCGGCGGGTTGGGGCGGCATGGAGGGTTGGATGCTGCGGCTGGCCAGCGAACTGGCCGCGCAGGGGGAGGAGTGTGCGATCGCCGGCAGGATTCGCAGCCCGTGGCCGGCTCGCTGCGCGCGCGCGGGCATCGAGTTCGAGCCGCTCTGCTTCGGCGGCGATGCGGCGCCATGGGCGTGGCTCTCGTTGGCGCGCATCATGCGACGGCGCCGGCCCGATGTGGTCATCGTGAAGGGATTTCGGCAAGCGCGCTGGGCCCGGCTGACGGCACCGAGTGCGGCGATCGCGGTGAAGCTGCCGGCCGGCGGCGAATTGCGGGACACGTTGGCGGACCGCTGGACGGTGCGGTCGGTGGTGGACCGGATTCTGACCGACTGCCATGCGACGCGAGCGGAGCTGTTGCGACGTCGCTGGCTGCGGCCGGCGCGCGTGGTCGTCGCATACAACGGCGTAACGCCGATCTCGCATTGGCCGGACGAAGCGCTCAGGCGGCGTGCGCGCACAGTGCTGCTCGGCAATCGGAGCGACGTGGGCCCGATCGCGGTGGTTGTTGGACGGCTCGACGCCGCGAAGCGGGTGGACGATGTGCTGGGGGCGTTTGCGGCGGTGGGGGCGGACGTGGCGGCGCGGCTTGTGGTGATCGGTGATGGTCCCGACCGTGAACGGATTCAGGCGTTGGTGCGATCCTTCGGGGTGCAGGAGCGGGTGGAACTGCTCGGCTGGCGCGACGACGCGGCCGAGCTGATGTGGGGAGCCGACCTTTTGATTCACGCCAGTGAGCGGGAGGGGCTCAGCAACGCGATCCTGGAGGCGATGGCCGCGGGTCTGCCGGTGGTCGCGACGAAGAGCGGCGGCACGGCGGAGGCGGTTGAGGACGGCCTGACGGGGCGGTTGGTGGACTGCGGTGATCGCGCCGCGATGGCGGCGGCGATCGGGGAGCTGCTGCGCGATCGCGCGTTGGCGAGCCGCCTCGGAGCGGCGGGTGCGGCCCGCGTGCGGGAGCGGTTTACGGTGCCGGGCATGGTGCGCGCGATTCGGTGCGCGATGGGCGAGGTCGTCGCGCTGCGGCGGCGGCTCGTCCGACGGCCGGTTCAGCGACCGGATCGCAGCGCTTTGGTGGAAGCGGTGCCGGGCGCCGGCGGATGGTTGCCCGCCGATGGCCGCCAGGAGGAATGGAATCTCGTCAAAGCGACGCGGCGAGTGATGGTTCATCGCCGGTCCGGCGGGGAGGGCACGGAGCTCTACGCGAAGAGCTTTCTGGCGGTTCGATGGCGCGACCGGGTCGGCTCGTGGGTTCGGCGGCCCCGCGCGTGGGCGAACTACCGCACCGCGCAGCGGCTGGCCCTGCGGGGGTTTGAAACCGTGCCGCATCTGGCCGCAACCTGGAGACGCGGCGCAGGCGGCGGGATCGAGTCGGTGCTGCTGACGTGCGCGGTGCCGAACACGGTACGGATGGACGTGTGGGTCCGCTCCATCCTCGCGGAGCCACGCATGCGACGGCATGTGGCGGTGGCGGCCGGCCGCTGGCTGGCCGCGCTGCATGAGAACTGGGTCATTCCGCACGATTTGAAGGCCAGCAACATCCTCGTGCGCACCGCGCCACCGCTGGACTTTGTGCTGTTGGACCTCGACAACTGCACCACCGCGCGACCGCCATTGCATCGGGACATAGTGCGCAACTTTGCGCAGTTTCGCCGTTCGTTCGAACAGGATCTTGGCTTCGACGAATGGCGCCGCTTTTGTGCGGCCTATGCGTGCGCGCGCGGATGGTCAGTGGTCCGACTGCGCAGGCTGCTGTTGAGGGTGGAGCGAAGGGCGCGTCGGCGCGGAATGCGGGACTGCACCGCTGTGGCCGGCTCGTCACCGACCACGGCCTGAGGCCCGGCCGTCGCGGAGTTCCGGCGGAGCGGCGACGACGAGGACGATGCCCTCCGGCATTCGATGTTCGCGCGGGTTGCAGGCGTCAGCTCCGCGGCTTTGCGGATGCGGAATGATGGCCGGGTATCGCGGAATGTGGGACGATCTGGATGAGGACCAACTCCAAACGCTGGAGGGGTGCGGCGTCATGCGGTCCAACCGTTGGAGGCCATCTGCTGCCTCATCGGGCGGTGTCGCCGGCAGGTGCGCGCCGCTTGTGCCTGGCGCGAGCTACCGAGGCCGGCCAGCGCTCGCGATCTCGAGCAGCCACTCAGCGGTGGGACGGGTCGAATCCAACCACGGCGATGACGTCGCGATGCCGGAGACCACGGAATGCCGGGTTTTCTGCCAGCGGTGGTGGACCTGTGCGCGGTGCGAAGCGCTCGCGCGGCCGGCAATACCGCGAGTTCGGCTGTCCGTCAGGCGGGGGCGATCCGCAGGAAGTGGGGAGCGGCGTCGTCTCTGAGCCGCACCACCTCGTCGATGGGCCGGATCTAGTGAGCCCGAGGCATTGTTGTGACCGCAGCGTTTGCGGCCGAGAACGGTCAGCGGCCGCAAAGCGCACCTGGTTGGCCGGGCATCGAGGGAACCTGCGGTGCGCGCCGGTCGGTGGCTCGTCGCCCTCAGGGGAAGTCGAGCCTTTGCTGGCGGTCGGGCCGGCGCGCTGCGCGCAACACGGGCCGAGCTGCCCCTTGCGGTAGGGCGGGGCAGGTGATCAGCTGCTTCGAGAGGCGGTGCACCGCGCCCGGGTCAGTCGGCTCGCCGGTCGGCCTCCCACGCGGCGCGGCCGAGCGCCGCGCAGGCCGCCCAAGGGAGCGCACGAAAGGCGGCGTGGGACAATGCCTCATCAAGTTCCGCGGGGCTGAGCAAGCGCACCGATGGATGCTCGAGATCGTCGTCGACCGTGGGCCCCTGCGGCACCACATCGAGGGCGAGGAAGAAGTGTGCGCGGCCGGCGCCACGGTTCGCGTCCACCACATATGTGCCGAGCGGCCGCCATCGTCCGCCGCCATAGCCGGTCTCTTCCTGCAGTTCGCGGCGCGCTGCGGTCTCGGGCTGCTCGTGCGGTTCGATGAATCCGCCGGGCAGCGCCAGCGAGCTGCAACCGACCGCGTACTTGTGAACCTCTAGCGCGACGAGCTGGCAAATGGTGGTGACCGCGAAGACGTTCACGTAGTCCGGGGTGTCGATCCAAGTCCAGGGGTCAACGAGACGGCCGTCCGGCGTGCGCACGCGGCGCGCCTCCAGCATCAGGAAAGGGGAAAAATCCGCGATCCGACGGCGATCGAGTGTTGTCCATTCGTGCATTCCGCTATCCTAGGCGGGCCGCCGCGGGCGCGCCAGACGCACGTGGCGCCGGGGCGGGCTGGAGGACAGGATGTGGGCGGGAAAGTGACGGGATGGTTTGGGGCGCTGCTTGCCGCGGTCGCGATGTCGGCGGTGGCGCAGGACATTGTGGTGCGCAAGGGCGCGGCGGCGAAGGCGACGGTGGACTGGAGCGGGTTCTCCGCGCCGTCTTCCGGTGCGGCCGCGACGTTGTTGCAAGTGGCGCGGCAGGATCTGGAACGGTCGGGTTGGTTTCGCACGGTGAGCGCCGGCGCCGAGTTCCGGATATCCGGCGAATGTGCGGAGCGGGGCGGGCAGCTGGCGGCATCGGTGGTGCTGACGGATGCGGGGCGGGGAGCGGTGGCGCTGAGCCGCACGTACTCGGCGGAGGCGGGTCAGGCGCGCGCGCTTGCGCACCGGATCGCCGACGACATTGTGAAGGCGGCGACCGGTCGGGAGGGGTTTGCATCCTCGCGGCTGGTGCTGGTCGGCAATCGCACCGGCCGCAAAGAGCTGTATGTCTGCGACAGCGACGGCCACAATCTGCTGCAGTTGACGCAGGACCGGTCGATCAGTCTCTATCCCCGATGGGGGGCCAACAACGCGGCAATCACCTACACGAGTTATCTGCGGGGCTACCCGGCCGCGTTCCGCATCGAACTGGCCAGCGGCCGCCGCGAGATGCTCGCCGGGTTTCCGGGCCTCAACACGGGTGCGGTGCTCTCCCCGGACGGCCGCAGTTGTGCGCTGATCTTATCTCGCGAGGGGAATCCGGAGCTCTACGTACAGACGCCGCCGGGGGGGCCGGCCACGCGAATCACCCGGACGCCCAACGCGGCGGAATCGAGCCCGACGTGGAGCCCGGACGGTTCTCGGATTGCGTTTGTCTCGGACCTATCGGGCAAGCCGCAGGTGTACGTGGTGTCCCGTGCCGGCGGCGCACCGCAACGCGTGACGTCACGAGGCATTGAGAACGTCGCTCCCTGCTGGGGACCGGACGGCCGGATTGCGTACGCGTGCCGGCTGGGCGCGCGCTTTCAGATTTGTGTGGTGGACCCCGCGACCGGCGCGGTGGACGTGGTCACGCCGGAGGATGCCGACTACGAGGATCCGAGCTGGGCGCGGAACGGCCGGCACATTGCCTGCGCGCGGACCTCGGCGCATCGCAGCTCGATTGTTCTGATTGACACGGTGAGCCGGGAACAGATACCGTTGGTGAGCGGTTCCGGCGATTGGTTTTCGCCGGACTGGTCGAAATAGACGGTGGTGCGCGACGGCGACGAGGGACAGGGAAAGGACGTGATGGTCATGGCGCGAGCAATTCGTTGGTGCGCGGTGCTGATGGCGGCGGCGCTGGTGGTGGGCGGCGGGTGCCGTTCGCGTCCGAAGGCGGGGGCCGCGGGCGATTCGGGCGTCAACCCGCTCGGCGTGGCGCCGGTGCAGGTGGGGGCGGGCGAGGTGGGCATGACGGGCGAGCCGTTCTCCGGCACCGAGCGGCGCGGGGCATTCCAGCCGGTGTACTTTGCCTACGACAGCTCGGCGATCGAGAGCTCGGAGCGTTCGAAGATCGAAGCGGTCGCCGACGCGCTGCGCGCGGCGCCCTCGAAACGGCTGATCATTGAGGGGCATTGCGACGAGCGGGGGAGCAACGAGTACAACCTGGCGCTCGGCGAACGGCGGGCGTTGGCGATCCGCGCGTATCTGATCGGGCTGGGCATTGCGGCGGACCGCATTCAAACAAAGAGCTTTGGCGAGGAACAGCCGGTGGCGTTCGGGCACAACGAGGAGGCGTGGCGTCTGAACCGGCGTGGGGAGTTTGTGATCATCGAATAGCGGCCCGCGCGGACGGGCACGCGGCGGCGGCACGCCAGGTCCGTCGGTTCGAAGGAGTCGGCACGTGGCGCTGGCGTTCATCAGCGGGATCGGCGGCGGAGAGCTGCTGATCATCATGGTGATCTTCCTGCTGTTGTTCGGCTCGAAGAAGCTGCCTGGCATTGCGCGAAATCTGGGGCGGACCATGGCCGAACTGCAGCGTGCCGCGCGGGAGGTTCGGGAGGAGTTTCTCAACGCCGACCGTGAGCTGAATTCGCCCCCGCCCGCGTCCTCCCTGCCGCCCGCGCCGGAGGCGACGCCGCCGGAAGGTGGCGAGTGGCATCCGGACATGGAAGCCTACGGTTATCCGCCACCGTCCGAGCCCCCCGCCGAGGACGGAGGGAGCAGTGCCGCGCCGGCGGACGCGTCTGCGACACCGACCACCGAAACTGCGCCTGCCGACGCGGGGGTGCCGGCCGACACGCCGGCGCCGACGGAACCGGACGGTGAAACTCGGCCCGTTTAAGTTCAGTATTGACAGCGAGGACGTCAGCAAGCCGTTTCTCGAACATTTGGAGGATTTGCGGCAGACGATCCTGCGCAGCATTGGTGCGCTCGCGATCGGGATGCTGGTGGCCGCTCCGCTCGCGCCCACGATCCTGCGGTGGCTGAAACGGCCGTTGTTTCTGGTGTTCTCGAAGCCGGAGGAGGTGGATCAATTTCTCTGGACGTGGGACGTCACCGGCGCATTTGCGCTGGCGATGAAAATCATGTTCTGGGCCGGACTGGTCTTCGCGGCCCCCTTCATCGTGCTGTTCGTCGCACAGTTTGTGTTTCCGGGGCTGACCGCAAAGGAAAAGTACGTGATTCGCCGCAGCGCCGGGGCGGCGGTCGGGCTATTTGCGGCCGGGGTGTTTCTGGCCTACCGGTTTTGTCTGCCGGTGGGACTGCGGGCGATGTGGGCGATGAACCGGTGGCTGGGGGTGCGCCCGCAGTGGACGATCACCAGCTACATCGCGTTCACGCTGCAGTTTCTTCTCGCGTTCGGACTGGTGTTCGAACTGCCGATTGTGTTGTTCATTCTGGGGCGGCTGGGATTGATTTCGGCCAGCACGTTGCGGACCTACCGCCGCCACGTCTATGTCGCGCTGTTCATTGTGGCGGCGGTACTGACGCCGCCGGACGTGTTCAGTCAGCTGTTGATGGGGATACCGCTGGTGCTGCTGTATGAGGCGTGCATCGTGCTGATCGCGGCGACGGAACGCGAGCGGGAGGCGGCGGAGACGAGCCCGCCTGCGGCGCGGCCGCCGGGAGGAGCAGGATGAGCGAGGCAGGACAGCGGCGGATCCTCGTCACGGATGACGATGCCGGCATTCGAGCGGTCGTGCGCCGGGCGCTCGAGGAGCACGGATACACAGTGGAGGAAGCCGCGAACGGGGTGGAGTGTCTGAGGCGCGTGCGCGAGTGGGCCCCGGACCTGGTCATCTTGGATCTGTACATGCCGGAGAAGGACGGGCTGGAGACGCTGCGGGAACTGCGAGCGATGCGGCCAATGCCGCGACTGATCACGATGTCCGGCGGTGGCCCCACCTATGACATGACGATCCTGCAGTCTGCCCGGTTTCTGGGCGCGGAGTCCGCGCTGCTGAAGCCGTTTACCATCGCGGACCTGCTGGAGGTGGTGCGGCGCATGTTGGAGGTGCCGGCCGAGCCGGGCGCAGGGGGCAGCGGTGCCTAGGGGGGCGCCGGCAAAACCGGTGCCGCTGCGCCAGAGGTCAGGGCAGAGGCTGCGTCCATTCCTGCGCCAGCTCGGCAGCCCGCGCCCGGACCGCCGGCGATAGATCGCTGCGGCTCAGTCGGCGGACGAGCTCCACGGCGAGAGCGTCCGGGAAGCGCGCCAGGCTGTCCAACGCGGCAAGCCGCACGTCGTCGCCGGCGGCTCCGCGCCGGCCTTCCGCCGCGGATCGCAGCGCGGCGAGCGCCGGCGCGGTGGGGGTTGCCGCGAGCAGCGCGTCGCGCAGCGCGGCCCGCACGTCGTCAGACGCCGTGTCGAACTGATCGAGGATCTGATCGAGCGCCGGCGCGCTTCCGACGGAGGCCAGCCCCTGCAGCGCCGCGCGGGCGCGCGGTGAGCCGGGCTGGTTCACAATTTCGGCGGCCCACTGGGAGAGCAGGGGGACGGCCGCTTCAGAGCGGCAACGCCGGACGATTTCGAGAACCCTGGTGTAGGCCGCCACATCGCCGTCCACGCGATGCGCGGCTTCCAGCTCGGCGAGCAACGGGGCATCGGCGAGTCGGGCGAGCGTGTCGATCGCGGCCGTGCGCGCCTGCTCCGGCTCTGCGGGATCTAGCCACCGGGCGGCGGCCTCCCGCAGAACCGAGGGACTGGCCGCCCCAGCGGAGGTGCTTTCGCCGAGCGTGTCCGACGGCAAATCGTTGTGTCCGCCGGTGGCTCCGGGTGTGCGCGCTGCCGCGCCGACTCGGATCTCTGCCGGCCACCATCGGACCCGGTCCGGCAGCTGTTCGGCGCGCCAGACCACCGTCCAATCGACGCCGTACAGAAGATGGACGAGCGCGCGCTCGACCGGCACGCCGCTCATTGCGTAGTCGGCGGTGCGATCGGGCAGATCGGCCGGCCAGTTCAGCCGCGCACCCAGCGCACGGGCGAGCGCGTCGATCAGGATGCGACGGTTCCGCTGTCCGGGCTCGATCCAGACACGATCCCCATCGAGGCGCAGTCCGACGGGCTCCGCGGACGGACCGGCCGGGGTGGCCGGCGACGGTACGCTGGCAATCCAGCCGGCAATCGCAAGCACGATTCCGCTGAGCGAAGCGTTGGTCACCACCGCTTGATCAGCTCGAAGCCGTTCCAGTGCGGGGCGGCAGACCCGCGGGTCAGCCACTGCCAGTCGCGGAACTGCGACCACACACCTCGATAAGAGTAGTGCAGCACGCGCGCAGAGCGCAGGTTCTGGGGAACTCGTGGGTCGAACGAATATTCCAGCACCACGCTCTGCTTGGGCAGCGCGGGGTCGGGACGCACGAGGCCGGGGAGCTGCACAATCAGCTTGGTGCGCGGCTGGATGTTGACCAGGTAGGTCCCATCCGTCCGAGGTTGCAGCACACCCAGCAGGTCCCGTGAATAGTCGCCACTCAGGTTGACGAACCGGTAGGCCCACCTCAGCGGCACGGTGAGCACGCCCTTCGTGCCGCTGGCGTCCAGCGGCGTCCAGGAGAATCGCTCGAGATCCACGATGCGGCCGAGTGGCGGCAAGCCGGGAGCGGGCGGCGCGTTGGTGTTGACGTGGAAGGTGGCGGTCGCGATTGCGCTGGGTGTCCAATCGTCCCGAAATGCGCGGGCGCTGACGACGGTATTTTGGTGGAGGATGAATGGCTGGTTGGTCGGCGAGGTGAGCGTGGGGGGGGAACCGTCCAGCGTGTAACGGATCGTTGCGCCGGGCGTGGTGCAGCTCAGTCGAACTTCCACTGGTGCCCGGAAGGTGCCACCGGCGGGCTGAATCGTTGGCGTCGCGACGGTCGTCAGCGTAGCGTCACGCCAGTGAATGCCCCAGACCTGCAGTCCATGATAGGCGGCGCGGGCGTAAATCATCAGGTACCATTCGCCCGCGGCGGGATACATCACTTGGACCAACTCGGTATTTCCAGGCTTGTAGGGCCGGTAGTCGTATTGCGTGAGCGACGGGGGGGCGCCGTGGCGCACGTACATGTCTGCGTCGCCGGCGCCGCCGGTCATTCCGAACACCAGATGTGTTGGACCGTTGGGGACGACCAAACGGTAGAGGCTGAACTTGTGCTTTGGGTTCGACTGCTGCCTGAGGACCTGGCCGTTGACGAGCTCGATCACGCCGGCCGCCGGCGGCGAGGGCGGCGGTTGCGGGGGTTGCGGCACGATCTCATATCGTGCGCTGGCGACTGCGCTGGACTGGCTGCCGACGAATGCACGCGCACGCAGCGTGGTGGTCGCACTGACCAGCGCGGTTTGCACCGCGGGGGAGTTGAGGTGAGGGTCGGAGCCGTCGGTTGTCGCACGAACCACCGCCCCCGGCGTGGCGCAGCCCAGCACCACCCGCACGCTCCCGGTGTACATGCCCGCCGGGGGGGAAAAAACGGGCGGCGCAACGGCCGGTGAGGATGGCGGCGTTCCCTCCAGGACCGCCCACGCTTTTGCCCGGCTAACCGCCGTCTTCGCGAAGATGAGGAGATACCACTCTCCCGGCGGCGGGTTGCGCAAATCCACCCACTCCGCATTGCCAGGGCGCATGGAACGAGCGTCGAACTGTTTGCCATTGGGCAGCCCGCCGCGGCGGACGTAGAGGTCCGCATCACCAGTCCCGCCGAAACTGGCGAACACCAGGCGGCTGGCGCCGGCCGGCACGACCAGTCGATAGAACTGATGGCCGAAGCGCGGCAGCGTGACCGGCTCGATGAGCTGGCCGCTTGCCAGGTCGGTGACACTTTGCGCGAAGGCGGCCTGAGACCACGCCACACTGTACAACACCAGCAGCGCTGTGGTGGTTTTTCGTATCACGATCACGCTCCCTTGATTGGTCGTATCGCTTCCGCCGTAACGTGTGCACGCCCGTCGGGGCGGACGCTAGCGGAATCCGAAGCCGTCGACAAGCAGTTTGGAGCGGAAGGGAAAGTCCGCTAGGCTGCTTCTCATGCCGACGGAAGTGGTCGCCATCGCGAATCAAAAGGGCGGGGTGGGGAAGACCACCACTGCGATCAATCTCGCTGCCTGTCTGGTGGAGCGACGCCGGTCGGTGTTGCTGGTGGACCTCGATCCTCAGGCGAACGCGACCAGCGGCCTGGGGTGCTCGCCCGCCCGCGGTGGGAGCATCTATCGGGCGCTATTTGGCGAGCGTCCCTTCGCGGAGTGCATACGTCCGACGGACTACCGGAACTTTGATATCGTCCCGTCCGAGTTGGATCTGGCCGGAGCCGAAGTGGAGCTCTTGCGGCTGCCCGAGCCGGCCCTCGCACTTCGACGTGCGATGGCACCGTATCTCGCCGCGACACCGCACGAGTTCGTGCTGATCGACTGCCCACCCTCGCTCGGCATCCTCACGGTGAATGCGCTCTGCGCGGCGGACCGGGTGCTGGTGCCGTTGCAGTGCGAGTACTTCGCGCTGGAGGGGTTGAGCGTGATCACGCGTGTGATCGAGGACCTCCGCCGCGGTGCGAACCCGCGCCTCGAGCTGGATGGCATTGTGATGACGATGTACTCGAGTCGAACCAGGCTCGGCCAGCAGGTGGTTCAGGAGGTCGTCAATCATTTTCCGGGTCGTGTCTATGAGAGTCTGATTCCGCGGACCGTGCGACTCGGTGAGGCACCCAGTTTCGCGAAGCCGATCATCGTGTATGACAGTGGCGGCATCGGAGCGGCCGCCTACCGACTGCTTGCGAAGGAGTTTCTCGCCCGTCGCGCCGCGGCCGCCTCGGGCTCCGCGTCAGCCGCGCCGATGAATCAGCCGGAATCCCCGGCGCCCTCTCCGCCGCCCGTGACCGAACCAGCTGCCGAGGTAACCGTCTCGCCCCCCGCGAAGGAACTGGCGGATGGCCACGGCTGAATCGCGCAGCTGATCGCCTGCGCCGTCAGGGGGAGGCGCGCTGCGTCAGCCGCCGCTCCCGCTGGGCGGTGTGCAGATTGGGCGGCCAGACCGGCTTGAGCGGCTCGATCCATGGGCCGTCTTCTGCGTTCAGCAGCTTCGGTCCCGATCCGACCCCAATCAGGTTGATCAACGGCCAGTCCGGCGCTCTCGGGAACTCTCCCGAGCCGCGGATGTTCCAAAACGTCGTCCGAACGCCGGTTTTCGGACCACGGTCGTCCCGGCCGCCGCTTCGGTACAGCTGCTGGGGGTCACCCGCGTCGATGTCGGTGAAGAGATTTTCGTACGGAATGTTCGCATGATGGTCGCAGGTCAGCCGACGTGCGCGGCCCGCCGAGAAGACGTTGCCATTGGCGAGGCCCTCCACGCTGAGATCGTGTTCGAACACCGTCGCGATCTCGAAACGAGTCAGCAGGCAGTCCTGAGAATAGCCGGTCACCCACAGCGCGTGATGGCCGCTGGGATCCTTGCGACGGCGGGCGACGAAACGAACATCGCTGACTTCGACGAACCGGCAGCCGGAGAGGATCACTCCGTTGTCGCAGTCCACGAAGCTGACGTTGCGGACCCAGCCATTTACGACGCCGCGAAGCTGCAGCGCGTTGAAACCTTCCTCGAGCAAGTGCGCTTTCTTCGGCGTGCCTGGAAATTCGAATGAGAGGTGCTCGACGCCCATGTCCTCCGCGGTCGGCTGCCAGACCCACGCGCGCGGATCCCACTCGGGCCGCACGTCGAGCCGAAGTGGCCGGTCCAGCGTAACGCGCGAGTCCTCGCGCGCGACGATCCGCGCGACCCAGTCCATGAAATACTGCATCTCCTCAAACGTCGCCGCGCCCGCCTCGAAACGATCGCCGTGGAGATGGCGGCCGAGCGAGCGCTCGCTCGCCATCGTCAGGCGAAGATACGAACCGGTCGGGAACGCGGAGGCGTCATCCAGCACGAGGGTGCGCTCGCCCCGGCGGGCGGGCGCGACGACCTTCGCCGCCGGTGCGGACGCCGCACCTCCCTCCAGCGTGACGAAGCCCCCGCTGAACGCCCAGCGCGATTTGAAACCGTCCACAACGGAGCGGCCGCGGATTTCGGTGAATGACTTTGGGCAGACCAGTACACTGCGATCCGGCCCCTCGCCGCGCAGCACCACGCCCCCACGACGCAGTGTGACCACGTCGGTCAACACGTACCGGCCTGCGGGCACGAGGATCGCGCCGTGTGGGGTTGCGTCGATCGCGCGGCGAAATGCGGCGGTATCGTCGGTGACGCCGTCCCCCCGAGCGCCGTGGCGACGGACGTCCGTCGTCACCGGTACTGTGGGAATCGTGGCTTCGCCGTGACGATAGCCTGCGAACGAGAAGTCCGGCAGGCGGCTGGTTGCGCGCCACAGTTCGCCGCTGGCGCCCCACAGGCGGGACGGCTCCCCGCGGCGGCGCGGTGAGGGAGCGGCGGGGGAGGGCGGGGCGGGGGGTGATGGAGGCAGCGACGTCGCGGGTCGTTGGGTTGCACGCGCTTCCGGCGGTGTTTCGGGAGGCGGGGTGCGGCCGGAGGCGAGCGCGAGGATCCGGCGCTGGTCCTCGTCGCAGAGTTCGTCCAGTGTGATCGCGAAGCGTGTGCCACCGGGGCCGGCCATGATGACGCGGCGTCCGGTCAGCTGCAGGAATGTTGCCTCGAAGGTCTCGCCGCTTGCCCGTACCCACACGCGCCCGAACGCGGCAACGCCGATCGTGAGCGAACCGGCGACGAGCCAGGCGAGACCGAGCCGGTGCGCAGCGTGGCGGGCAAGGATGCTCATGGGGCGGGCCCCCGGTCTTTCGGGGCCACCACGGACGGGGGGTTGGCTGCGAAAGGTCGGTCCAGCCGGAAGTCCGGCGTGAACTCGTCCGAGAGCGGCTCTGGCTGGATCAGCACGTTCTCGAAACCGAGACGTTCGACTTCGTTCAGAACTTCCTCGTACTCCGCCGGGGTCACGCGCCGGTTGAGAAATTGACGTTCGTGGCAGCGAGGCGTCGGCCGGAACTGGCTCATCACGGAAATGGGAAGGAACCGTCCGAACTCACGGCGCAGCAGCCGCAACACATCGAGACTGTTGTGTACGTGACCCGGCAGCACAAGGTGGCGTACCAGCACGCCGCGTTGGGCGGGCCGTTCGCCGCTCGGATCCCACGGTTCGAGAAAACCGCGGGCATCCACCATGCGGCGCAGCGATTCGAGCGCCAGATCGGTGTACCGGCGATCGCCCATCACGTGCTGAGCGAGATCCGGCGAGGCGAACTTGAAATCGGGCAGGAAGATGTCGATCCAGCGCGCATATTCCTCGACCATTTCGGGACGGTGATAGCCGGAGGAATTGAAGAGGAAGGGGACGGCCTCGCCGGACCTACGAAGGCGCTCGCACAGTTCGGCGATGTGGGGCCAAAAGTGGTCGGGCGTCACAAAATTGAGGTTGTGGACGCGATGACGGCTCAGAAGGTGCCGAACCTGCTCCTCAAACTCGTCGGGCGTGAGGATGTCGCCCAGGTGCTCGAGAGAAATCTGCCAGTTCTGGCAGAACATGCAGCGGCTGGAACAGCCCGAAAAGAAGATCGTGCCGGAGCCCCGCGACGAGCTGATCGGTGGCTCCTCACCGAAGTGCGCAACGATGGAGGCCACTCGCAATTGCGCGGTCTCCCCGCATCGACCGCGGTGGCCGGCGCGGCGGTCGACCCCGCAGTCGCGTGGGCAGAGCCGGCAGCAGGCGTAGGCGTCGAGCACCACGGGAGGGATTGTGGGGGTATGACGGCACGGGATCAATAGCCGTGGTCGGGCGTTGTTCCCGCAAGAAGGGAGTCCCTTGCTCGCGGCGTGGCTGGATCCATCAGGCCGTACGGACTTGAGGCGGCGGGACTGCTCAGCGTGCGGGAGAAGTCCGGCGCGGTCGGTAAGAGGGGAACAGAGGTTGGGGAGAGGGGGTAGGGACGGCGGTTGTGGCGTCTCCCGCGATTCCAACGCGGGTCTACTGACCGGGCGGCAAGACACCACGAACCGCGGTCGGCAGCCTCGCAGCCACCCACGGTGCTAGGCCAGGCCGGCCGCCCGGACCGCTGTTCGCATTTTCTCGAGGCCGATGCGGGCGATCTCTGCCGCCGGCAGCTTCCAGTACTCTTCGTTGAACAACTCGAGCGAGAGCGTGACTTCTGCCCCGCTATCGGCGAGGATCCGGAGGATTTCCGCGAGCGGAGCGGCGCCATCGCCGGGCCAAACCCGGTGCGCATCTCGCAGCTGCTCTCGCGGCGGTTCGGCGGGGACATCGTTCATGTGGAAGCAGCGGAGCATCGCGCCATTGAACGCCCGCAGTCCCGACACGGGGCTTCCTCCCCGCACAATGTGGTAAACATCCGCGAGAAGCCCGGCGTTCGCCCTCCCCGAGCGAACCAGCACGTATGCGGCCTCTGCGAGCGTGCTCAGATGTGCAGATGCCCCCCAGATTTCGAGAAGTGGCGTAACGCCCTCCGAGGTGCCGATGGCGGAAACCGCGGCGAATCGTTCCGCGATCACATCCAGGCCAATCCGCGGTTCCGCTTTCGTGCCGCCCGCCGGCGGGGCGGCGATGCACTGTCCGCCGAGCGCAGCGATCATGCCCATTTCGCGGCGGAGCTGTTCGAGGGCGCGGGCCCTTTCTGCGGCATCCTCTACGATCCATTTGGCAAAACCAATCGCGTTGACGATCCGCAGGCCTCGGTCTGCGCACTCGCGCGCGAGGTCGCGAAGCGAGCCACCGCCGGCGACGAATGCTTCAATGTCGCTGAGCCATGGCTCGTAGCCCTGGTAGCCGGTGGCGGCCGCCAACCGGAGTTGTTCGGGCAGGGGCAGTCGATGGGAGCGGATCGTCGCCGCATTGAGGGCGTATTGGAAGCGGACGGCGGGCGCCGAAGTCCGCAGGGCCGTACTGGGCGCGGCGCCAAGTGGCGAGAACATCGCCGCGCCGAGCGAGACCAGCACTTCGCGACGGTTGAGCCGCATCGGACGCGAGGGGGTTAGAGCGTCCACCCGCTGCGGTAGGGCGGCGCAAGCCAGCGGTTCGCGTCGTCGTGGTTTGTGAAACGCATCGCGGCGGCGTCGTATTCCAGGCGGATGCCGGGATAACGGACCGCAATCGCGCCCAGCAGGCCGACCTCGCTCAGTCGAGCACCGTATTCGAAATCTGCATTGGCCGGGCGGCCTTCGCGTACCGCGTCCAGCCAGTCGCGGTAATGGCCGTGCGGGATGCGGGGAAGGGATTTCGGCGGCGCGCCGTACTCCTTCATCTTCGCCTCCGGGATGATCCGGCATCCGCCTGCGCCGTGGGATCCGTACATGATCTTGCCGCGCGTGCCGATCACGATCGCGCCAACGCCGGGCACGTTACGATCCGGCTCCAGCTCCTCCGGTCGGGGAGGCCGGATCTTGCCATCGTGCCAGATCAGCCGCACCGGTCCGCGATTGCCCCGCGCAGGAAACTCGAAGGTGATCCGGGTGCCGGGCGGGTAGAGATCCGCATGTTCGCGGGGGTCATAGTTCATGCACTCCGCTTGCACCGCAATCGGTGCATCGAGCTCAAGCGCCCAGAACACGGGGTCGACGACGTGGCAGGCCCAGTCGCCGATCGCACCGGTGCCGAACGGCATCCAGCCGCGCCAGCCCCACGGCACGTAGGCAGGGTGGTAGGGGCGCTCCGGCGCGGGGCCAAGCCAGAGCTCCCAATCGAGCTCGCGGGGGATCGTTGGGCGCTCCGAACGCACCGCCGCCAGCTTCGCGTACTGGCAGTACACGTCCGGGAAGGCATCACAGGCGCAGTGGACCTCGGTCACCTCGCCGATCGCACCGGCACGGACCATCTCCACGAACACGCGGATCGATTCGCTGGAATGGCCCTGGTTGCCCATCTGGGTGATCAGCCGGCGTGTGCGGGCCTCGCGCGCGAGCGCGCGAGCTTCCGCGACCGAGTGTGCGAGCGGTTTTTCGCAAAACACGTGTTTGCCATGGCGCATGGCGGCCATCGCGGCGACCGCATGGGTGTGGTCGGGAGTGGCGACCAGCACTGCATCGATTTGGTCGCTCATCTCGTCGAACATGCGCCGAAAATCGCGGTAGCGTTTCGCCTGGGGGAGCTCTTTGAACGCGTTCGCGGCGCGACGGTCGTCCACGTCGCACAGGGCGACCACGTCCTCGCTGAGCATGTTTTTCAGGTCGCTCCAGCCCTGGCCGCCGCAGCCGATCGCCGCAAGTCGCAGCTTCGAATTGGCGGAGGGCTGGCCGGGCCCACCGAACACGCGGCGCGGCACGATCTGAGCGGTCGCCGCGGCAGCAACCGCCGTCGCGAGGAATTCTCGGCGTGAGAGCATGAGAACCTCCTTGTTCACAATCGGTAGTTGGGGGATTCCTTCGTGATCTTCACGTCATGGGGGTGCGACTCGATGACGCCGGCCTGTGTGATGCGCACGAACCGGCCGCGGCGACGGAGCTCGGCGATCGTGCGGCATCCGCAATAGCCCATCGCGGCGCGGAGACCTCCGCAGAACTGCGCAATCACCTTGTCGAGCGAGCCGGCGTAGGGGACCATGCCTTCAATGCCCTGCGGCACCAGCTCCTCTTCGCTGGCGCCAGCCAGCCCATAGCGCTGTCGGCTGCCCTCTCGCGCCCGCATCGCATCCAAGCTGCCCATTCCCCGATAGGCGACATACTGGCGGCCCTGGTGGATGATCTTTTCGCCGGGGCTTTCATCCGTGCCGGCGAGCACGCCGCCCATCATGACCGACTCGGCACCGGCCGCGATCGCTTTTGGCACGTCGCCGGAGTGCCGGATACCGCCGTCGGCAATCACCGGGATCGAATCGTTCAGCGCGCGCGCGCACTCATAGATCGCGGTGATCTGCGGTACGCCCACGCCGGCGACGACGCGAGTGGTGCAGATGGAGCCGGGACCGATCCCCACCTTCACCGCGTCCGCTCCGGCATCGCGCAGGGCGATCGCGGCCTCGCCGGTCGCGATGTTCCCGGCGATCACGTCGAGGTCGGGAAAGCGTGTCTTCGTCCAGCGGGTCATCTCAATCACACCGCGGCTGTGACCGTGCGCGGTGTCGATCACGATCACATCCGCATGGTGTTCCGCGAGCGCTTCGACCCGCTCGTAGTCGCCGGGGCCGACCGCTGCGCCCACCCGCAGCCGGTAGTGCGCATCGCGGTTGTACTGTGGCTTTACGTTCCGCACGAGCGTGGCGACGTCGGAATAGGAGTACAGGCCGACGAGTTTGCGGCCGCGGACCAGCGGGAGCTTGCCGATCCGATGGCGGGTCATGATCTCGTAGGCTTCCTGCAGGGTCGTGTTGGGCGGCGCGGTGATCACGTTTCGGGTCATCACCTCGCGGATGGGGGCGTCGGGGGAGGGGGCGAACTTCACATCCCGCGCGGTGAGGATGCCGACCAGCCGGTCATTCCGGTCGAGGATCGGGAAGCCGGAGAATCCGTATCCCGCCTTCTCGCACGTTTCGCGGACGTCGCGCAGCGTCTGGTGGTCGCGAAACGTCACCGGCTTCGCGATCAGGCCGTTGAGGTGGCGTTTCACCGCGTCGACCATCTCGACCTGCTCGGCGATCGAGAGGTTTTTGTGAATGACACCCAGGCCGCCCAGCATTGCCATGCCGATGGCCATCCGGCTTTCGGTGACGGTGTCCATCGCGGCACTGATGAACGGGATGCTCATTGTGATGCGGGAGGTCAGCCGGGTGCGGATGTCCGCTTCGGGGGGGAGGAAGTCGCTGTACTGGGTGATCAGCGAAACGTCGTCGAATGTGAGCGCCTCATGAGGAAATGCGGCCATGAAGGCGTCCATTTCGGGATTGATGCTCATCGCACGTCCTTTTGGCATGAGGAGTCTAGACCTGCGGGGTCGCGAGCGTCAAATGAGTGAGGCGGCGCGGGACGGGAAACTTGGCGGTGCGACCGGTTGTTTGGGGCGCGGACGCCGGCCGCGGCCATCTCAGTGGCCGGGCAAAAAGGCCCTGGTGGTGCGCCCCTTTGGAGGGAGGCTCGGTTGGAGGGCGGGGCGCACACCAGGGCCCGAAAGAGATCACTGCTCCCAGTTCACCAGCCGAGAACCGGGAGCACCGTACTGAATTCCGGTGGCAGGTGCAAGCCGAATCACGGAGTGGGGAGGGTTGGTGGGCAGCTCCGGTTGCAGCGCCAAACGATGGTCGGGCAAAAACTCATCTGTCGGAGTGAGGGAATAGGGCTGTGATAGCGCGTCGCGGGACAGGCGTCCGGAGGGCGACGGAGCGTGAGCGAGCGCGCGCCACAGCACCGCGATGCCTGCGACCAGCGCGAGAGCGGCGGCGGCCCGCGCGGCGGCCGGCAGCGCGGTTTCTTCGAGCCACAGCCGCCAGACCGGAACCGGCCGTGCGTCCGCGATGGCCAGTCGGATCTTGAGGGCCACCCGTTCGGCCGCTGTTGGCCCGGCCGTCTCGCGCGACTTCAGTCTCAGCCAGGCGCGCACCCGAAGGTCGTGCTCCGCAAACACGCGGCATCTGCCGCAGTGGGCCAGATGGTCGGTGACGAAGGCCGCGAACGGCGGCTCTTGCTCGACGATTTGCTGCTGAATGTCGTCGCAGTTCATGGCGCGAACTCCGCGAGCAGCTCTTGCAGGCGGCGGCGGGCGTAGAACAACCGCGACCGGACCGTGCCGACCGGCAGCTGGAGTACCCGGGCAATGTCCTCGTGACGCCAACCTTGGATGTCGTGCAGCACCACCACCTGTCTATGTTCTTCAGACAACGTTTGGAGCGCTTCGTTCAACCGCTGCTGCAACTCTTTGAGGCCAACCTGCCGCGGGGGGGACTGCCCCCCACTGGCGAGGAGCTCCGAGGCCTCCCGTCCGACGTCCTCACCGAGGTCGGCGAGACTGACGTCGTCCGGGCGTCGGTGCCGGCGGGCGGCGGCGGTGTAGGAGGTGTTCAACGCGATGCGATAGAGCCAGGTGGAAAAGGCGGCGTCGCCGCGAAAGCGCCGCAGCGCACGATACGCACGCAAAAAAATGGTCTGGACGAGGTCCTCGGCATCCTGCCGATGGCCGATCATGTGGTAAACGAGGCCGAACACCCGGTCGAAATACCGGTGAACCAGCTGGTCGAAGGCGGCCGTGTCGCCATCGCGCGCCCGACGGACGAGTACTTCATCCGGGGGGTCGGCCGCGGTGGACTGGGCGGCCGGTGCGTTGGAGGAGGTGGGGGACGGGTCGCTCATTGAGCGGGGGAGGGGCTGGTCGGTTCGGCGGGCCCGTGGCCGCCGCGGTGGACAGCGGGCACCGCCAGTGAGCCATCGAAGTATTCGATCACATGGCCTCGTTCGACGAGCCAGGCGATGTGGCCAAACAGTTCGGTGCGCGCGGCCGAGTCGTGGGCGCGCTCGCGAAGCACGTCCGCCGCTACTGCCTCGCGGTGGATACCCGGATGAGCGGCGAGATAGGTCAGCGCCTCCCGAATCGGCGCCACCGCGTGGTCCGGCGCGAGCGGGCAGGGACGGATCGCGGTGACATAGGTGTGGTGGCCGTCCGTCTTGAAAAAGTGAAGGCGCATGTGGCGCAGCGCGGGCCGCAGCGCGTCCATCATGGTATGCGGAAAACGCTGTTCTTTGTGCCAAGCGGCGCGGAGGGATGCACGGATTCCCGGGTCGTTAATTTGCTCTGCGATCCGACCGGGAATGATCGCGCGCGAAACGCTCTTCACGCGCGTTGGCGCGAGCTCAAGCTCGAGTGTCCTTCGTGCTTCGGCCCAGCTCAGAGGTTCAGCCGGCGACTGATCGCGTCGGAAGTAGGCGCGGCGGTGCGCGTATTCGTGCCGCCACTGCTCGATCGCCGCCGGATCGCGGACCATCTCGAGCTGTAGCTGGTACTCGGCGACCGTCATTTTCCTCTCCCTCCCCGCCCCGGCCGCGGCCTCCGTCACTGCGCTGGCAAACGAGTGATGATTGGGCGGACCGATCAGCCGGCCGGTAAACGGGCAACGGGCGACGCAGGTGAACTGGCCAGGAGGAGGTTCTTCGGAGAGCTCGCGCGTCTCGAACCACACCTCCGCGTGGGATTCCACCACATGCGCCTGGGCAGCTCCCGCCGTTGAATACACCACGCCGCATTCAGCGCACTGAAACAACGTAACCTCGGCCGGTCGATCGGGGTCATTCGGCGAGGGAGCAGAAGGCGCGACCTCGATGCGGACCAGGTGGAACTCAGGACGGCTGAGGAAGAACTCTGCCAACTGCAGTAGCGGATAGGCGCGGTGACTGGCCTGAATGCGGTGGGCCACGACCGACAGACTGTGGCGCTCGGGAAGAAACGCGATGCTGAGCGGCAACGGCGGGCGAAGCTGTGGACGTGCCTCATCGCGCCGCTCTCGGGTGGATCGCGGTGATCGGCCGGCGTCACGCGGACGCGGTTCGCTCTGTCGCGGAGGTGCCCCAGTGGAGCGCTCGTGCCCTCGTCGATAGTCCCGGCGCTGCCGCGGTGGCGGTCGCCGTTCCCCATGCCGACGCTCGGTCTCGGGCTCGTCGGTCCCGGCGGGGAGGGCATTCTCATCGGCGGTCGACGCCGCCTCGGTCGACCCGTATTCCGTGGGCGGCCGCCGTGCCCAGCTCGGCACAAAGGTCAGGTGAAGCAGCAGGTCTTCCTGCGCGTCGTCCGGTCGTGTCGGGTCCATGAATTCTGGCTTCCGCCCGCTGGTGCGGTCCCAGCCCACGCCATTTTAGTGAGTTGCATCGGAGCGGGCGAGCTCCCGGGAGGGGCGTATTGGCGATCGTCCCCGAGAGGGCTCCACGATTGGCAGGAGTGGGGTAGCGGATTGCTTCACCGGCGAGAGATTCCTACGCTGGGCAGCGGAGATGCCGATGCGCCCGATCGAAACGGACATTCCCGGTGCCCCGCGGGTTCCGGATGAGCAGCTCGAGAAGTATTCGTCTGCCGCGACGCTCTCGGACATGGAGATCTTCGTGTTTCCGGAGCTACTCTATTCGCTGGTGCTGGCGAACCTCATGTCGCCGCGCGTATGGAGCTGGCGGGAGGATCCCTGGTTTCAGCATCGCGAGCGTTTGACGCCGTACCGGCGGGTGCTGCGACTGCGGCAGTTCATCATGGACCGCTTCGAGTTCAATCTCGACCTCGACACATGGGGGTTGACCACACAGGCGAGGGAGCTGGCGCGCTTCCGCCGCTACATGGATGAGGAAACGATCGCGCGCAGCAACGCGCTGTTCGGTTACGAGGGTGACCGGTACTACTTCGATCTCGACATCCGTCGGCACTTCGGGCTCGACAAGTACTCCAGCGACACGATTCCGTATTGGAAAACGGAGACGGTCGAGGCGATGGAGGCATTTCGGTATCGGCCTGGCTACACGAAAGGGGCCGGCGAATGCGTGTCGCTCTCGACGCTGTATGTGGCGGGGCTGTTCCTGATCTGTGGCGTGCCGCTGGAGGACATTTTTTTGATGGGGACGCCGCTGCACTCGCAGAACTTCGTGCTGCTGGGCGACGGGCTGCTGACGAACAACCGGCGGGTCGTCACGCGCGCGATGTGGTTCAACGGCACCGAACTCACGCGGAAGGCCCAGCGTGCGCTGCGGCACGAACAAGTGACGGTGGTGGCGCACTGCAGCGGGTGGATTCACTGCGTGTATCCGGAGGCGACGATGGACGAGGCGGAGTACCGCCGCTTCGCGGCGGCGCTGCGGGCCTTCCTGCACACCGACATCACGATGGAGGTGCTGCTGAACTTCTTGCGGGAAGCGCCCGAACGGCAGACCTGCTTTCAACTCCGGCACACACGGCACGGCCGCACGGTGTACCTGCCCGCGGAGACCGCGTACCGATACGAGGCGTCGTCGTCGTGCCGGATCAGCGATCGGACGCGCGAATCGTTGCTGGCAGAGATTGAGGACGACGAGTTCTTCCCCGAGCCGCTGCCGGACCGGGTGTTGCTCGACGACGTGGAGGCGGCGTTCCGTGGGCAGTCGGTGGACCCGACTGACGCGGAGGCGGTGCGGCGGCTGATCGGGCGGATTGGCTGCCGCCGTTTTCAGGCACAGCGAGCGATCGAGGAACTCGTCGCCTTTGCGCATGTGGAGCCCCGGCTGCCCGACCGAGCGGGAGAGCCGAAGCGATGGGTGGGGGGGCCTGGGATCCGTCTGCGCCCCGAGATGAGCCGCGAGGAGCTCTGCGCGGAGATCGCGCGGCTACGGGCTACGCATCCTATCGCGGACTTGGCGTTCTACGCCTACCGGGACCTCTCCACGACGGACTGGCGGCCGTTCGTGAAGGCGGCCATTGAACGCAGCCCGGTCTCGATTGCAGGCGCGCGCGAGCTGGACGACGAATCGGTGGTGGAACGTCTTCGTTTGCTGCCGGACGAGTCCATCTACGACGGGGCACGCTGCGCACAGCCAGACGAGGTTTGGAACTTCGGCCGCGGGGACGGGTTCGAGAAAGCGCTGTGTGCGGCGAACATCCTTTACGCACGTCATCCGGATGCCGCATTTGAGATTGAAGTGGAACCGGACTGCGTCCGGCTCACTGTGGACGGCGTCACGACAGTATGGCCTTCCCGGAAAGGGTTGCGCGGACGAATCCGGTTCTGAGATGGCCGCGTGGGCGGTGGTCAAAACGGGCGACGCCGCGGGATCTCCCCGCGGCGTCGTA
Source organism: Kiritimatiellia bacterium (assembly GCA_026417735.1). NCBI lineage: Bacteria > Pseudomonadati > Kiritimatiellota > Kiritimatiellia > Kiritimatiellia bacterium. Next base: position 23,015 of record JAOACR010000017.1, on the reverse strand, counting down.
TCTCAACGCGATCGACTCCGGAGCGGATCAGAAGCGGTTCTCGTACCTCCGGCCTCCGCCTCCCGACTCGCGCCCGTAACCGCCCCCTTCGCGGCGAGGCGGCCGATCCTCGCGCGGACGCGCCTCGTTCACCTTAATCGGCCGGCCCAGCAAATCGCTGTCGTTCAATGCCTGGATGGCCCGCAGCGCCTCTTCCCGGTTCGGCATTTCCACAAAGCCGAACCCACGGGAGCGCCCGGTGGTCCGGTCCACAATGACGTTCGCGGACGTGACCTGGCCAAACCGGGCGAACGCCGCGCGAAGATCCTCATCCCCCGCCTGGTAGGAGAGGTTGCCCACGAATATATTCATTCCTCTGTCGCTTTCCTCGACTGTCGGCCGCCTTACCGTCACTCTCTTCGGCGCGTGCTGCGGGGCCCGCGGCCCGAACCGACGCAACCGCCACCGTTGAGCAGACTACCTCAACTGCCACCCGAGGTGCAACCCTCGCGCGCCGCGGTGGGGCGTCCCTCCGGCGCGGCCGGCGGGGTCGCCACGCGCTCCACCGCCAATCCGCGCAGGTACGCCAGCTTCGCGAGCGAGCCCGCCCGATGGCCAACGCCGATTGCGCAGTGGTGGGCGGGACCCGCAGCGGACCACGCCTGAACGAATTGTCGTGCGCCGATCGCGAAACGGTAGCGGCTATTTGTGTTGCCGATCTGCAGCGTCGGGCCGGGCACCGATTCGCCTTCCGCGATCAGTAGGCCCGCCCCGGCCTCGCCGCGCTCCACCACGGACAAGAGCGTCACCGGGCCGTGCCGGACGGTCATTTGGATCGAGAGGCCGCGGCCCGGTTTGCCGTGGTACACCGGCAGCGGCACCAGTCCCACCCGGCCCTCCGCAATCGCAAAATGAGCAGGGCCGTCATGTCCCAGCAGCACCACGTCATCCACGAAGTCCATCAGGTAAAACTCCGAGAAGGAGCCGCCCGCGTCGAGCGCGTCGAGCAGTTTCATCGCGATCGCGTTTTTGATCTCGCACTCGCCCGCCGCCGGCACGTGCCGGCCCGTGAGCAGAGTGAGTCCCGGAATCAGCGACGTGACGACCTCCTGGTAGGGGTGCCCTTCGACGCCCTCGTAGTAGTAGGCCAACGCACCGAGCTGATGGGCCTCGACGAGTCGGTCCAGCGCCACCGCCGTCCTTGCCGCGCGGTCGAGTTCCGCACGGGCGCACTCGGGCGAGACGTCGAACTCCCGGCGGAACTCTGCGATTTTGGCTCGGACCTCGGCGGCGCGCACGCCTTCGCGCAGCGCATGCAGTTCGCACATCTCGAGCAGCTCAAAGTGACATCCGAACGCGGCAGAGAGGCGCGTCAGGTCGCTGTAGACGTCGAGCATTCCACCGTAGTAGTGCCCGAGCACGCCGATGCGAGTGGCCCGCAGCGTGCGCGCCAGCGCCGCCGCGTCCACCCATTCGCCGATCTCGCGCCAGACGAGGGGCTCCTCGAGCACGCCGGTGATCATCTGAAATGGGATGCCCGCACGGCGGAACACGCACGCGATCTCGGGGCAGGCACAGGCCTGGCAGTGTTCGAGCCAGGCGCCGGTCATGCGGCCACGGTCGCCCAGCGAATTCAATACGGCATAGTCGAGCTGTGGTACCGGCTGCAGGTTGAGTACAACGATCGGCGCGCCGGCCTGCTGTGCGACGGGCAGCACCGTGGACGAAAGCGCATAGGTCGAGACGTAGAGGAAGACGAGATCCACCTCGCCGCGTCGCAGCGTGGCGGCCGCAGCGCGGGCGGCGTTGGGCGAGTCGACCAGACCGGCGTCCACGACGACTGCGCCGCAGTCCCTCAATCGCGCCGCAATCCGTCGCTGATAGCCGGTGAGACGTTCGTGAAGTCCCTCGAACTGGCCCCAGTAGGTGTCCAGACCGATGCCGAACAGTCCAATTCGAGGCGTGCACGCTGTGGGTGCGGCGCTCCGTTTCCTCGGCTCGCTCCTCACCGCAATACCTCCACCTGCTGGCCGCCGTCCGTGCTGAGGTGTGCCGCCGACAATAGCAACGGGCGGTTCCCTCCGCAATGGGGACGGGGACGTCCGGGGGCGGCCAACGGCGGAAAGACCGCGATCTACAGGACGGTCTTGCGCGTCAGCTGACAGAGCGCGCGGTACATCTTCTCCGGCGTGGCGGCGTCGAGCAGCTTCTCGCGCGCTTCCGCCTCCTGGAAGGTGCGCGTGAGGCCCGCGAGCAGACGCAGATAGAACGCGCTGGCAGCGGACGGAATCACGACGAAGAAGATGATTCGCGTCAGCGTGCGCTGCGAGGGCTCGAACCGCAACCCGCGGCGGCTCAGCGCCACCGCGACGGTCAGGCCGCCGCCCTCGACGCCGCGGGCGTGCGGGAATGCGATGCCGTGTTCCATCGCGGTGCAGGCGATGGCTTCGCGCCGCAGCGCGGCTTCCGCGAGGCTTTCCCCGCTGGTGACGAAGCCTTGGCGCTCCAGTTGCAGGCAGATTTCGCGGATCGCGGAGTCGCGATCGCTCGCGGTCAGCTCGGGCATCATCAGCTCTGGCGAGGTGTAGCGCGCGATGCCCACGCGCACGCCCGCCGCACCCGCGCGCTTGTCCGGCAGGCGGCGCGGTGCGGAGCTGTCGAGGTTGTACAGCAGCCGCGCACATGTCGGACAGGTGTGCAGCGCGGTCGCCGCGTGAATCGCGTGGACCTCGCTGATCGGAATCACCATTCCACAGCCGCCGCACACGTTGTTCACCATGGGCACGATCGCGGGCGGGCTGCGCTGCTGCAGGCGGCGGAACCGGTGAGCGTATTCGGCGGGGATGCCGGCCAGCATCCGTTCGATCGCGGCGTCCAGCTCGCTGAGTCGTTCCCGCCCCGCCAGCATCTCCTGCTGTGCGCGGGCCTCAAAAAGTTCCTGCAATTGGATCAGGTCATTGATCAGTTTTTTCATTGCAAATCCGGCGTTCATACGCGGGTGGTCTCCGCGGTCCGGCCGCACTGAGTATAGAGGTGGCCGTGCAGGAATGCGAACGGGTGCGGGCCGGATCGGCAAGGATGAAGTTCGGTTCTGTGTCGGTTGGGCAGGGGGGGCAGGTTGCACGCGCCGAGGAATTGACAGAGTGATGGGCCAGCAGCAAACTGCGCCGATGAACCCTGTGTGTGCGAAGGGCGAAGAAGAGCGCTTGAGGTGCGGTGAAAATCGCCCATGCGCTTGACACCTCGGCGGCGCGGGGTACATGATATGGTGGCACACAGGAGAACGACCATGAACATGCGGTGGGTCGCAATCGGGGTCGGCGTCGGGGTGGCGGGGGCGGCGCTTGCGCAAACCAACGTGTACAGCAAGAACGCGGTGGGCGTGATCCGGATTGACGTACCCACGAACCGGTGGACGCTCATCTCCTACCAGCTAAATCCATTGAACACTTCCAATCGGGTGGGGGACGTGCTGGGCACGAATGGGATTCCGGATGGCACCGTTGTGCTGCTGTTCAATGGTGTCCAATACGTCGGCGAGGAGTATCTGGAGGGCGAAGGTTGGCTGCCAGGCACGAATGTCTTGCAACGGGGGATTGGGTTCTGGATCCGGGCTCCGGTCGGATTTCCGCTCTACCTTACCGGCGAAGTGCCTGCGGAAACCAACACTGCCGTCAACATCGGCGCAGGCTATCGTTTGATTTCGTTCCCCTATCCTGTCGAGGTGGACATCACCAACAGCGTGCTGAACGTTGTCGCGGAGGACGGTGACGCGATTCTCCGGTTCACGGGCAGCGGGTATCAGGCCGCCGAATACATCGAGGGTGATGGGTGGATGCCAGGCAACTTCAAGCTCCGAGTGGGCGAATCGTATTGGTACAAATCGGGATCGTCGAAAGTCTGGAATGAGCCGAAGAACAAGCACTATACTTATCCGTAGCCAGCTCGGTTTGAGCTCGCGGGAGGCCATCTGATGACGATACGAGGGTTGTCGTGTGTGGTGGCATTGGCCATCGCGGGAGCGAGCGAGGCTGGTATCCGGATTAATTGGAACAGCCCGGCGAATACGTTTTATCAGCAAAATGGGGTGACGTTGATTCCCAATCAAAGCCTGTTTTTCGCGTTCTGGAGCCCGGACACGACGATGGGGGTCAACCCCGCCAGCCTTGAGAATCCGACGGGCGGCGATATCTTTCTGGGCGCTCGGAACATGAACCTTCTGGGCACCTCAAGCGGTCGAATCACCGGTTACGCGAGTGGTGACTACTTCCAGGAGTCGTCGTATAGTCTTCCCCCCGACGCGTTTGTGCCGGGTTACGTGTATATTGTCTTCTTCAACTTCCCTTACAGTTCATACATGGGGCCGGGCAGCATTCCGCTCGGAACGCATTTTGGCGTTGCGCCACTGACCCCGTTCGGGGGATTGTCAGATGCGGATCCCAGCGGTGGTCCGCCGCCGCCGCCTGACGTTGTGAACTACGGGGGGATATCGTATATGGCGTCGCAGTCGCTGATTCCGGAGCCGTCGGCGGCGGTGATGGTGCTGGTGGGGGCGGGCGCCGCGATTTGGTTCCGCCGGCGCCGGATGGAAAACGCCTAAGGAACGAGAACTCGTTTATCCGAGGGTTTGGGTGGAACCCCGGCGGCATCAATCGCCGGGGTTCGCATTTTCTCCGGCTTTCAGGCGGGCGGCAGCGTCGAGCGTGTGCTCGAGCGCCTCCGCCGTGAGCGGCTTTCGCAGGTAGGCGAGAGCGCCGGCCCGGCGGCCCTCCGTAATGCGAGCGAGATCTGCGAACCCGCCCATCAGGGCCACCGGGCAGGGGCGGCCGAACTCGATGACCTGTCGCAGAAGGTCGACGCCGTCGGTGGGTTCACCGAGCACAAGGTCCGCCAGCACCAGATCGTAGGGGGCGCCACCGCCGCAGCGCTCGCTGATTTTCCGGAGTGCAGTGGCCGAGGAGTCGGCCTCGTCGGGCTCGCAGTTCAAGGAGCGCAGCAGCTCCACCGCGTGGCGACGATGGTGGGGTGCGTCGTCCACCACCAATACGCGCCATCGCGGCCGCGCGGAGGTGCCCTGTGCGGAGCCGGAGTCCGGCCCGGGACGCGGCGCGGATGAGGCGGCCAACGGGAAAAGGAGCCGCACCTCGGTGCCGGCGGGTGACGGCGTCAACCGCACGAGAGACAGTCCGCGATGCGCCCGCATGCAAAGCAGGATTCGCGTCAGCGCGAAGCCGTCGCCGGAGATCACCGATTTGACGGCGTAGGGCTCGAAGAAGTGGTCCAGCTCTTCGTCCGTGAGTCGGGCGGACGTGTGCAGGTGAACCACACCGTAGTTTCCGCTGGCTCCCTGCACCAGATGCCCCCAAGGCTGCACGTGTTCTTCTTCGACAATGGCGATTGCGAGGCGGCCTCCAGAGGGCAATGCGCGCAGCATCGCGGCGACCAGCGGGCTGAGCGCGGCGCGGAACAGCGCGGGGTGGCCGCTGGTGCGGACCGGCGAGGGCGCGCGGTCCACTTCCAGAATCACGCCCGGACGTGCGGAACGCAGATGGTGAATCACCGGCGCATCGAGGGCGGCGTAAAGCGCGTCGCACAGATCGAACGTCTCCGGGGTCTCCGGGGGAGCCGTGACTACGCTGCGCAGCGTCTGCAGGCGGTCCAGCCCGGCATTGAGCGCTTCCCGCCATTCCGGCGGCCAGGCGTGGACAAGCTCTGCGGGCAGACCTTCCAACAGTCGGATCAGCCCTTGCAGGTCGGCGGCCAATCCGCGAGCAAGGCGGAGCGCGGCTTCAAACCTTTCGATCCGCACCGCGCGGGTTTCCCGAATGGTGGCTTCTTGCCGCGCCGCCTCACGTTCCGCGGCAAGCCGATGGCGCAGCCGCGCTGCGGCGATCGCCGCCTCAACGCGCTGCGCGATTTCGTCCGGGCGGGCTGGTTTTTGGATGTAGTCGGCGGCGCCCTGGCGGAGCGCCTCCACCGCGTTGGCGGCGGTGCCGTGGCCGGTGAGGATCAACACCGGAATGTTCGGGTCGCGCGCGCGGATCCGGCGCAGCAGTTCGAGACCGTCCATTTCACCGAGGATCATGTCGGCGATGACGGCGTCGACCGGATCGCGGGCGAGCTGTTCCAGCGCCGCGGTGCCGGTGTTCGCGCCGCTGACCTGATAGCCGAGGTCCTCGAGGCTGGCCGCCAGGCCGGTCAGCACCAAATCATCATCGTCCACGATGAGCAGGCGGGTGGTCACGGCGCGTCACCTCGGGTCCGCAGAGTGTGCGATGGGCAGTTCAATGGAGAACGTGGTTCCGACGCCCGGGCGGCTGCGCACCTCGATGCGACCATTCCGCTGGCGCACCAGGGACTCCGCGACAGTCAGGCCCAGACCCGTGCCCTTCGCGCCTTTTGTGGTGAAAAAGGGGGTAAAGATCTTCGGCAGCAGCTCTTCCGGGATGCCACAGCCGGTGTCGCTGATGTGGAGCACCGCCCGATCACCGCGCACCTCGGCGCCGATGGTGATGGTGCCACCCTGCGGCATTGCGTCACGGGCGTTCATCAGCAGGTTGAGAAGGATTTGAATCAGCTCTCGGGCGGGCATCGCAAGGCGGACGTGCAGCTCGCGGGCCTCGAGACGCAGCACGACGCCGTTGCGTTGGAACTGATTCGCGAGGAGGTCTCGCACGAAGGCGATACCGTCGGCGAGCACGCAACTTTCTTCCGTCGACTCCGACGGTCCACCGAGCCACAGCAGCTCCTTGACCAACGAGGCGATCGTCTCGATGCCGCGTTCGATCATTTCGAGATTCTTTGCGCGCGGAAAATCTCGCGGCAGCGCACGGCGGACCGCGTCGAGGTGGCTCAACATGCCCTGCAGCGGATTGCTGATTTCGTGCGCGAGGCCTGCGGCGAGAACGCCGAGCGAGCTGAGCCGGTCGGCGCGCTCGAGCGCCGCCCGCTGGCGCGCCTGCATCGCCTCCAGCTCCGCGCGCATCTGGGCCTCGCGCGCCTCGTGCGGTTCGGTGATGTCCTTCACAAGTCCGTCGTAGCCGACCAGCCGGCCGTCCGCATCGCGGCGCGCGGCGACATGACTGCGGACCCATCGGATCGCGCCATCTTTTCGGCGCAGCCGGTGTTCGATGGGCTCTGCGGTGCCGGTGGCGAGCACCTGCGCGGACTGCCGCCGCACGAGGTCGCGGTCTTCCTCCGGCACCATTTCGATCCAGAGGTACGGATCGGCGGCATATTCTTCCGGCGTGTAGCCGGTCACCGCGAGGCAGCCGGGTCCGTGGTGCGTCGCGACGGGCCGGCCGTTGCGGAGCTCAACGGTGTAGACATAGTCGGTCACGCTCTCGAGCAGGCGTTTGTAGCGCTGTTCACTTTCCGACAACGCCGCCTCGGAGGCCCGTCGGCGCGCGTTTTCCTCCCGCAGGCGGCCGTTGACGATTTCGAGATCGCGCGTCCGGTCCGCGACCATGTCTTCGAGCCGCGCGCGGTACCGACCCAGCTCCTCTTCAGCCTCGTGGCGGCGGGTCACGTCGATGACGATGCCCTGGTAACCCACCACGCGGCCGGCCTCATCGCGTCGGATGATGCCCATTTCCTCGACGTAGCGGACTGGCCCGCCCGGTACGACGAAGCGGTATTCGAGGTCGTAGGTGTCGGCGCCCGAGTCCACCGCCGCAGCCAGCTCCGCGCGCACTCGATCGATGTCTTCCGGATGGACCAGCGCGGCGTAGGGCATGCGGCCGCTGAGCAGCTGCTCCGGTTCGATGCCGAAGCGCCTTACGTTGTCGCTCACGTGCACCACCGGCCAGTCGTCGCTAGGGCCCCACTCGAACACGACCGCGGGGCTCCGGTTCACGATCGCCATCAGCTGCGCGTAGTGCTGCGCGTGGGCCTGTGCCTCGGCCTGCGCGCGACGCTGTTCGGTGATGTCGCGGGAAATGCCGAACGTGCCGATCACGCGGCCGTCGGGTGCGATCAGGGGGTGCTTGACCGTCGAGACCCAGGTCTCCCGGCCGTCGGGCCAGGTTTCGCGCTCTTCCTTTCGGATCACGTCGCACTCGCGGCGGATGAGGCGCTGCTCGTCGGCGAGCGCCTCCTGCGCGTGCGGGGGGGCGAACAGGTCGGCGTCGGTACGGCCGATCAGTTCATCGGGCGATGATTTGCCGCACCACCGGGCCATGCTGCGGCTGACGAGCACGAAGCGGCTTTCGAGGTCTTTGAAGTAAATGTTGTCCTGTGAGTGCTCGAGCAGCGCGTCCAGGCAGAGATCTCGGGTTGGGCGGTCGGCCGGATTCATGGTGTGTCCACGCGTACCGCCGGCAGTATAGCACAGGCGTGTGTGCTGAAGGCGGCGGGGTGAGGGGATCGCGCGGGGGCACCGGCTGCCCGGTGCGGCTGGTCCTTGTGTTTACCGCTCGAGTTCGATCAGGTACAGCAGTGCTGGGACAGCGCCCAGCTCGAGGATGAACCGGTCCCCCTCGTGACGCACGGGCAGGGTGGCAGCGACAGGGGCGCCGGCGGCAGTGAGCGGCGTCGCCACAAGGTGGTGAGCGGCGAGCCCGATCAGCTCGATGTGGCCGCGGACGACCTCGATGTGAACCGGACCCCGGCCCCACTCAAGGATCGCGTTGCGCCGCTCATTCCAGCGCATGTCAGGGTGGCCGCTCCACGAGGTGGCGCCGAGAAGCAGCCGACGAGACGCCCCAAGCGGGTGGCGATCGAGCGAAACCAGAGTGACGGCCGCAAACGCGTTCTGAACGCGCGGGCGCAGATGGCGCGGGGCAGGACCGCCCTCCCGGAGATGGCCGATCACCGCCTGCGCGGCGGGTGAGTCCACCGTGACCACGCCGCGGCCCGCGGGCGCATCGAACCAGCCCAGCTCGCCGGTGTCGGAGATGATCCGTTCGGGCGGCGGAGGTGGCGGAGGGGCCTGCGTGGGAGCGTCGTCGTGACGCCAACGCGTCGCGTGGACGAGCGTCAGCGTGCGGTCCCAGCCGGGCGTGAACAACGGGCTCTCGCGGCGGTCCATCCGGAGCGCATCCAGCATCCAGTTTGTCGAATAGCACCGCACGAGCGTGCTCCGGGCCGGGGAGATTGCGCGGGCGTGCCACATCGCGGCGCCGACAACGAGGCTGGCGATTTTCATCGGATCGCGGCAGAGGTCGAAGTAGGACCGCGGTGCGATTCCGCCCTCCGAGGGCTCGGGGCGGCCGTGGTCCCACGTGTACCAGTAGACGCCGTCCCAGTCGTGCAACATCGCGTAGGCGGCGAGGATGGGTACCCCCTCGCAAGCGAACTCGTGGGGAAAAGGATGGTTCACCTCGGAGATCGTGAACGCGCGGCCGAACAGCGGCGTGCGGGCGAACTGGACGACCGTCGAATCGAACGGATCGTTCACCATTGGAGTGTTCGCGATGGTGGGGGGATCGGCGCGCACGTTGGGGTGCTGCCAGTAGCCGTGCCCGTCGATCCAGTCGAGCTCGGCGTTAGCGAGAATGTGCGCATAGGCTGCGAACCGGTCGTTGTGGTCGGCAGTGGCGACGACCGGCGGACGCACGCGCAGCTCCTCCTTCAACAGGCGCCGCATGTCGCGAAAGAAAGAGAGTTCGGTTTCGAAATAGAATCTCGCCTCGGTGCGGAAGCGCAGCGGGGAGGCGGATGCAAACTCGGCGGGGCGCAGACGCGGCACCGGGGCGTCGGCCGGGGCGCCCGCCTCCTGACGAAGACGGGCGAGTTCGGCTGGGGCGCAGTGCGCGCGGAGCCAGTTGTTGTACAGGGCGGTGAGCTCCTCGGCATAGGAGACGGGCAAGGGGGACCAGGTGTGCGGGTTGGTGACGGTCTGGCCCACGAGCCGACCGGTGACCCAGGCTTCCAGCAGCGAGTTTTCGTTGACCAGCTCGATCGTCGCGACCGCCGGCTCGGCGCGGTATTCGGCTCCGGTGTACGGATTCGAGTGGGTGAGGAGCTGGCGCGCAAACTCGTGCTGGAGCTCGATCAGACGCGGGTTGAAAAACGTCGCCCCTTTCGCGTAGTGCAGCTGCGGAGCGTCCCGCACGCCGTCAGCGGGGCGGTATCGACGTCCGGCGTTCAGGTTCAGGTTTACGTAGATGCCGCGTCGTTTCAGCTCGGCGACCAGACGATCCATCCGGTCGAGCGCGTGGGGATCGAGGCGGCGCGTGTCGGCGGCGCCCGGCACGAAGAGCACTCCGCCATCCAACATGTGAAAACGGACCGCGTTTACGCCCAGTCGTGCGAGGCGGTCAGCGAGCACGGCGGCGTGCTCGGGCTCCGGTGCGCAGGCCGCCCCGGTCAGATTCACGCCCCAGATGCGGAAGGGGGTGCCGTCCTCGAACGCGAGGTGGCCTTCGCGTTCGCGAAGGAAACCGTGGCGGCCGGCGGGAGGGTCGAGGTAACGTTCCAGGCCGAGCGCGCAGCGCGGCAACGAGGTCCAGTCCATCGGGAATGGGACGCGCTCGCTCGCGCAGGCGATGCCGGTGAGCAGCGGTGCGGCGACGAGGGACCATCGGTTCATCGGGATTACCTCCGGGGGGGATCACCGGCGGCGTCGAGGTAGACAGACTCGAGCCGTTCTCCGCGCGATAGCTCCAGGATGGGCACCTGCGCATCAAGCAGCGTGCGCAGGAGCACGGCGTGCACCAGCTCGGCGCGGTCGCGGCGCGGGTCGTAGCGAATGGTCAGCATGCGTTCCGCTGGGGCCCAGCCGACGACTGCGCCGGGCAGCGCGGCTTCCACCGCGGCGAGCGGCGGTTCTGCGCCCGGGCCGAGATGCACATGGACGCTGTCGAGCGCGCCGGTCAGCGAGGCGAGCGAGCCCGACCGAACCGCGCGCCCACGCTCGATGAAGGCGACCTCGTCGCAGAGCAGCTCGATCTCGTGCAGGTTGTGCGAGGAAATCACGATCGTCCGGCGGCCGCGCTGCGCGGCGAGGAACTCCCGCATGTGAGCGACCTCGCGCGGGTCGAGGCCGCTGAGGGGTTCGTCGAGCAGCACGATCTGCGGCATACCGATGAAGCACTGCGCGATCATCACGCGCTTGCGCATGCCATGGGAGAGGGTTCGCGCGGGCACGCGAGCGCGATCCGTGAGATGCACGAGTTCGAGCAGTCGGTCTGCTTCCGAAGCGGCAGCGCGCGCGGAGAGTCCCTGCAGTCGCCCCAGGAAGGCGAGGAACTCCCGCGGGCGGCTGTCGCGCGGCAGCTCAGAATCCTGCGGCAGCAGCGTCAGCCGGCCCGCGTGACGGCCGGGGTCGAACGGACCGCCGAAGGTGTCCACGGTGCCCTCGTCCGCGCGGGTCAGGCCCGCTGCAATGGCGAACGCGGTGGTCTTCCCCGCACCGTTGCTGCCGACGAGCCCGAAAATCGAACCAGCGGGCACCTCGAGCGAGAGACCGTCCAGCGCCCGCAGGCGGCGATAGTGTTTGACGACGCGGCGCCAAGCGATCGCGGTGCTCACAGGTCGCGCCTCCGGAACATTGCGTAGCCGGCGGAGAAGTACGCCAGACTCAACGCGACGAGGTGTACCACCGCCACCATCCAGTACGCGGGATCGAGCCGCCAGAGATTGAGCCGTTGATGCTGCGGCGTGAGCCAGCGCACAAGATGCCAGAGCTCACGCCCCCCCGGCCCCGCCCATCGGTCGCACATCCAGGACAGCACGCTCAGCGCCAGTGCGCCGAGCATCGCGACCGCGGTTGCCCGGCCCGCCGAGCGCAGGCAGTGCGAGACGGCCGTGGCCAGACCCACGTACACGAGCGAGTACACCCACGTTCGCATCGCGGTGAGGGTCATGCCGACGATCACCGCCACACCCTCCGTCGCGGCCATTCGCACGGTCGCGACGAGCCAGGCGCCCAGACCGCCGGCCAGCAGCGCCAGCCCCACGAGCACCGACTGGCCGAGCCACTTGCCCAAGCTCCATGCCAGCCGTGACGTGCGCTGGAGGGGGTAGCGGGCTGAGCCGGAACCGAGCTCCTCCGACACGCGTGTCGAGGCGATCAGTACCACCAACAGCGGCGTGTAGAAGAACGCGAGCCCGCCGTAGATCAGTACGATTGGCGGGGTGCCGATGAGGTCGTTCACCAGCGAGTCCTCGCCGACCGCGCGAGCGACCATCCGGCGGAATCGGTCGGATTTCCAGATCGAGGCGCTCACGGAGCCGGCCACCGCCGGCGCGTCCAGCTGCAATGCGCCGCTGAGTTCCTCTTCGACCTTCTGCAGTACGTTGATGGAGGAATTGGTTGTCAGTACGCCCATCGCGACGTACAGGATCAGCACCATCAGCGCACGGCGGCTGCGCAGCGCCTCGAGGAATTCGTAGCCGGTGACGACCGCGAGCGCTCGTACGAACGGGTTCACGGGCGCCCGCCTCGGTCCGCGCGGCGCAACGTGTCCTCGATGCTGAGGAGCGGCTCCGCGACGGCCGGATCGATCAGGTCGCCGAGATCGAGGCCGTCGGCGTTCTGCCGCCAACGGGGAAGCTGCCGGTCCATTTCGTCGTAGGTCAGCACGACGGCGTCAGAAAGATTGCGGATCATCCGGGCGCCGAGCTCCGGCGTGATGGGCGCGCCGCTCTGGACCGTCGCGGAGAACTTCTCGAAGTGGTCGCGCAGCCGCAGGTTCATCGCCTGCACGAGCACGTCGAATTTGGCGGCCTCCTCCGGCCCTAAACCGGCGCGAGCAAGGAAGTTGTTGCGTGCGATGTCCGAGCGTACCCGCCAGGCCTCGATTGCCTCGTTGAGGCGCTCGCGGAGCGGTCGCTCGTCACCCGGGCGCGGGCGCAGTTCGGAGAACGGCAAACGGCGGCGGGGGCGGTTCGTCGGCGCGGCGGCGGTGTCGGCGGCTGGTGCGGGGGCAGGGGCCCCGGCGGCCGCCGCATTGGTGGTGGCGATGGCGCGAGGTGATTCCGGGATGCGCATGAACTGCGTCAGTTGCGAGAGGGTCCCCCCCGGCCGCTGTCGCTGGCGCAGCTGCTGGCGCAACTCCTCAGTCTCCCGCTTCAGCCGTGCGGCTTCCCGCTGCGCGGGCCAAGCTCCGAACGCCATACCGATCACGAGCACGAGCGGCATCCAAATCAAACCCTTCATGGTGTGATTCTGCTCCGCGGAGCTGGCCGATTCTAGGCTGACCTGTGTTGAACTCAATGCGCTTCGAGAGGTGGTGAACGTCTGCGCTACGATGGCGCTGAAAAATGCTGGGGCGTGCCGCCGCGCGGTGGGCCGCAGAAGGAGGAGGGGGGCGAGGGTGGTCGCGTGGGTGGGTGGCCGGCAGCGGAACTAACGGCGGGGGGTGGCGAGACGGCCGGGGACGGGGCTCGCGAATTTTGGGAAGGTGGCCGGGGCGCTGGGCTCCGAGGGGTGGAATGGCAGGGTGGCGTGGCTGACCGATGCTTGAGCCGTTGTGCGATGACGGCCTATCATCGCAGGCGGCGCCGAGGTGGTTCGCCCCACGATGGCGCGAGGGGAGACGGGGATGCAGAGTACGGCTGCGGAGAACGGTTTGGCAGCACCGCCGCTGGTCGGCGTGGTGATGGGCAGCCGCTCGGACTGGGAGACGATGCGGCACGCGGCGGCGACGCTGCGAGAGCTGCAGATTCCCTATGAGGCGCGGGTGGTGTCCGCGCACCGCACACCGCTGTGGATGGCGGAGTATGGCCGCGAGGCGGAGCGGCGCGGTCTGCGCGTTTTGATTGCGGGGGCGGGTGGTGCGGCGCATCTGCCGGGCATGTTGGCGTCGCATACGATCTTGCCCGTGATCGGGGTGCCAGTGCAGACGCGCGCGCTGCAAGGGTTGGACTCGCTGCTGTCGATTGTGCAGATGCCGGCGGGTGTGCCGGTGGGCACCGTTGCGATTGGCGAGGCGGGCGCGCGCAATGCCGCGCTGCTGGCGGCCGCGATTCTCTCGTTGGGCGACCCGGCGCTGCGCGAACGCTGGCGCGCGTTTCGGGAGGCGCAGACGCGCGCGGTGCTGGAAAGCGGCCCGCTCGAGGAATGAGCTCGACCGTGGAGCCCGGCGCGACGATTGGAGTCGTTGGCGGCGGTCAGTTGGGGCGGATGATGGCGCTGGCCGCCGCGCGGCTGGGGTTCCGCGTGCGCGTGTTGGCGCCCGAAACCGACGCGCCGGCTGCGCAGGTTTCCGCCGAACATGTCTGCGCCCAGTACGAGGACCCGGCCGGACTCGAAAGGTTCGCGCGCGGGCTCGCTGCGGCAACGTACGAGTTTGAGAATCTCCCGTTGGGAGCGATGGCCGCACTGGCGGAACGTGTGCCGCTGCGGCCGTCGCCCTCGGTGCTGGCGATCGCGCAGCACCGGATCCGCGAGAAAGAGTTCTTGCAGCGGCATGGGATTCCGGTGACGCCATTCCGGCCGGTCTTCTGTAGCGAGGAGCTGCCGGCCGCCGCCGCTGCGCTGGGTGGCCGGGTCGTGGTGAAGACCAGCGAATGGGGATATGACGGGAAAGGACAGACGCTGTATGACGGCGGCGAGGATCCCGCGGCGGCGTGGCGACGACTTTCTCCCCGGGGCCCCTGCATCGCGGAACGCCTCATCGATCTGGCCGGTGAGTGTTCGGTGATCGCGGCGCGGGACGTTCGTGGCCAACTGGTGCTGCTGGGGCCGTTTCGCAATGTGCACAGCCGACACATCCTTGACACCACGACGTGGTCCGCGAACGACCATTCGCCCGAGGCCGCCACCGCTCGGGAGATCGCGCGCGCCGCGGCGGAGGCGTTGGACCTCACCGGTTTGCTCTGCGTGGAGATGTTCATCGCGACGGATGGTAGCATCATGGTGAATGAGCTCGCGCCACGTCCGCACAACTCCGGGCATCTGACGATTGAAGCGCTCTCGATCAGTCAGTTTGAGCTGCAGGCGCGATTGACGGCCGGGTGGCCGGCGGTCGAACCCTTGCCGCGCGCCCCGGCCGCCGCGATGGCGAATCTGCTGGGGGATCTGTGGGCGGCGGGCGAACCGCTCTGGCGGCGGGTGCTGGACGACCCGGCGGTCACCTTGCACCTCTACGGTAAGCGCGAGCCGCGCCCTGGCCGCAAGATGGGCCATCTGACGGTATTGGCCGATACGCCGACGGAGGCGCTGCGGCGGGTGGTGGAGGTGCGGCGAGCTCTGGTACCGCGGCAGTGAGCTGCCGCTCGCGGTCAGGTGGCGGGTCGGGCCAGGGCGCGGGCTGCGATGTCCCGCCGGTAGTGCGCGTCCGGAAAACGAATGCAGGCGACGGCGTCGTACGCGCGCTGAACCGCCTCGCGGATATCGGTGCCGAGCGCGGTGACACCCAGCACGCGTCCGCCGGCCGTCACGGGCCGGCCGTCGCGTAGCGCGGTGCCGGCGTGGAACACGATCACGCCGGGCAAACGCTCCGCCTCGGCGATTCCCTCGATCGGATCACCTTTTCGGTACGTGCCGGGATAACCGCCGGCGGCGAGCACCACGCACACGCACGCGTCGGGTCGCCACCGGATCGGCGCAGGGTCGAGACGGCCGAGCGCACAATCGAGCAGCGGCTGAAGAAACGGGCCTTCCCATCGTGGGAGGATCGCCTGGGTCTCGGGGGCGCCAAAGCGGCAATTGAACTCGAGCACCTTGGGCCCGTCGCGGGTGATCATCAACCCCGCGTAGAGCACGCCGCGATAGTCGATCCCGCGTCGTCGAAGTTCGCGGACGACCGGCTCGAAGATGCATGTGCGCAACCCCGCCGCCTCCGGGTCGGCGACAACCGGTGCGGGCGAGTAGGCGCCCATGCCGCCGGTGTTGGGGCCGCGGTCGCCATCTGCCAGTCGCTTGTGGTCCTGCGCGGACGGCAGCAGCACGATGCGCTCGCCATCCACCAGCGCGAGGACAGAGACCTCCTCGCCCACCAGCCGCTCCTCGACAAGAACCATCTCTCCCGCTTCGCCGAACACGCGGCGGTCGAGCGCCTCGCACACCGCCCGCTCCGCTTCCTCGACGGTGTCGCAGACGGTGACGCCCTTGCCGGCGGCCAGACCGTCCGCCTTGACCACCAACGGTGCGCCATGGCGTCGGATCCATGCGATCGCGTCGTCGGACCGCACGAACGTTTGGGCTCGGGCGGTGGGCACACCGGCGGCACCTAGAATTTCCTTGCAGAACGCTTTGCTGCCTTCAATTCGTGCGCCGTCGCGACCGGGGCCGAACACCGGGATGTGGAGAGCGCGCAGCTCGTCGGCGAGCCCCGCGCAGAGGGGCGCCTCGGGTCCCACGATGACGAGGTCCGGCTGCTCGCGCAGTGCCAAGTCTGTCAGGGCGGCGATGTCGGAGGCGTCCACGGGGACGTTTCGAGCAAGCCGGGCGGTGCCCGCGTTGCCGGGCGCGACAAGGATCTGGGGGCGTAACGGGTCGCGCGACAGTCGCCAGACCAGCGCGTGTTCGCGTCCACCGCCGCCGACCACCAACACCTTCATGGGTTGCTCTCCCATCGCGCCCTGCGCAGCGCAGGCGCCGCGCACTGATATCGGATGCCGCGGTGGGGATCAAGCCGTGCGGCTACTCATGCTAGACTGCGGCGATGCGGCTGCGGATCCCTTGGGCATGGACGGGCGACCTGGTGCGGTACGCGATGGCTGGCATCACGGCCGCGATCGCGGACCTGACGGTGTATGTGCTGCTGAACCATTTCGGCTGGCATCCGCTGGCCGCGCATCTGGTCAGCCGGCCGGTCGGCGGGCTGGTGAGTTTCTCGGTGAACCGATGGTGGACGTTCGGTGGACGCCGCTTCGCGTGGACTCTGGCGGGGCAGTTGTGGCGCTACGGGTTGGTCTGGGTGGGGGCGTATCTGACCACCGAGCTGCTGATCTGGATCTATCTTCGATGGATCCCTGACCGGCCGGTGACGGTGAAGGTGATGGCGGAGCTGACCGCCGGATTCATCGCGTTCTGGGTGCAGCGGCATTGGACCTACCGCGGCGAGCGCGCGCAGCCACGGCGATGATGTGCCGGCCCTGAAACCGCTCCCGCGGGGGGCTGCGGGCAACACCCGGAGGGTGCGCACCTCAGAGCTGGAGAGACAGCCCGTCCCACGGCACCTCAATACCGGGGGGTAGGCGGCGGCAGGTGGTCTCGTGCTCGAGCGCGTGGCAAATATGGGTGATGAACGATCGGCGGGCACCGATTCTGCGGAGCATCTCGACAGACTCCGAGAGGGTGAAGTGGGTCGGGTGCGGCTCATCCCGCAGGCCGTCGAGAATCATGAGGTCGAGATCGGACAACCGGGCGAGCGTCGAGTCGGGCAGCTGATTGCAGTCCGGGAAGTAGGCGGCACGGCGTCCGCCGCTTTCGAAGAGGAAGCCGTGGATCTCGAATGGGCCGTGTCGGCAGGGCAACGGCGTGATGTGCAGCGGGCCGATCTGAATGATGCCATCGGGGAACGGACATAGCGTCAGCGCTGGGCGGGTGGGGCCGATTGGTTCGCGCTCGAACGCATACGCGAATGCCCGCCGCACCACCGCCAGCGTGGCTTCGGCGCCGAAGATGGGCACGGGACCACCCTGGAGTTCGTTGAAGCGACGCAGGTCATCGAGCCCCATGATGTGGTCCGCGTGCGCGTGGGTGAGCAACACCGCATCAACGCGCCGGACGTCGCAGCGAAGACACTGGCGGCGAAATTCGGGGGTGGCGTCCACCACCACCGCATCGCCCGAGATCGCCTGAACATACAGGCTGCTCCGGTCCCGCTGGTTACGGGGATCGGGGGAGCGGCAGACGGTGCAGTCGCAACCGATCGCCGGCACGCCGTGCGAGGTGCCAGTGCCCAGAAAGGTCACGCGCATGATCCGGCTCCCACACGGGGTGGCGGCACACCCAGCGCGCGCGCCAGGCGCGTCCACTTCGCCGGGTCCAGTGCGTCTGGCCGGTCGGTCGGCGAGATGCCAAGACGCCGCCATCCGTCGTCGTGGTCGAGCTGTTCAGGGTGGAGATTCGCCCGCTCGAGCGCCCGGCGAAGCTGTTTGCGGCGTGCCCCGAACACGTCTTTGAGTCGGCGCACCAGCGGGGCGATCTCGACCGGATCACCAAGGGGTGCGTCACGCAGATCCATCCGCACGAGTGCCGACTCCACCTCGGGTGCGGGATGGAAACACGACGGCGGAATCACTCGGGGCCGAGAAATCTGGTAGAGGTGCTGTGCGACGATCGAGAGCAGACCGTACGAGGGAGCGCGTGGAATGGCGATGAGCCGCTCCACCACCTCGCGCTGCAGGGTCACCACCAACCGCCGGGGCGGGGGGTGCAGCTCGAACAACCGAATGAGAATGCGCGTGCCGACGGAGTAGGGGAGGTTCGCGACGACGACATCAAAACCCTCGCGGATCCATTGGCCGAGGTCCGCGTTCAGCGCGTCCGCACAGTAGAGGGCGAGGCGGGGCGAAGCTCCGAAGCGTTGGCGCAAAAGATCGACAAGCCGGCGGTCCACCTCGACGGCGGTGACCCGGCAGTGCTGGGCGAGCAACAGTTCGGTGAGCGCGCCGCAGCCCGGGCCGATCTCGAGCACGCCGTCGCCGGGGCAAAGTCCGGCGAGGCTCACTGCGACCCGCGCGATGTTCCCGTCCACGAGAAAGTTTTGGCCAAGTCGACGCGAGGGGCGGATGTTCGCCTCGGCGAGCCACCGTCGAACCTCCGTGGGACGGGTGGAGTTCATCGCGTTGCCCATGGATTGGGACGTGAAGCGAGCTCGGCGGCGACACGAATCGCCTCGAGCATCGACGAGGGGGATGCGATGCCACGGCCGGCGATGTCCATCGCGGTGCCGTGGTCCGGCGAGGTCCGCACGATCGGTAGTCCCAGCGTGAGGTTGACACCGGTGTCCATCGCGAGAGCTTTGAGGGGGCCGAGACCCTGGTCGTGATACATCGCGATCACCATTGCGTAACGATCGAGGCGGGCGAAGTGAAAGACCGAATCGGCGGGCAGCGGGCCCACCAGCGGCCAGCCTTTTCGGCGGCCTTCGCGCACCGCGGGCGCAATGATCCGCTGTTCCTCGGTGCCCAGCGCGCCACGATCGCCGGCATGAGGGTTGAGACCGCAAACGGCGATTTCGCCGCGCAGCCCGAGCCACTCGAGCGCTACGGCGGCGATGCGGAAGGTGGTCAGCAACCGCTGCCGGCTGATCATCCGCGGCACCGCGCGTAGCGGGAGGTGGCGAGTCGCGAGCAGCACGCGCAGGTTTCCGCCCACCAGCAGCATGCCCGCGTCGTCGCGACCGCACAGCCGTGCGAGATACTCGGTGTGACCGCCGGCGCGAAGTCCCGCCGCGGACCATGCTGCCTTGTGGATCGGCGCGGTGACGATGCCGGACCACCAGCCGCGGAGGACGCCGTCCGCGGCCGCGCGGACCCAGGCGGCGGACGCGCGGCCGGCCTCGGCGCAGACGCGGCCGGGGCGGCGGCGCACAGGGGGCGAATCGGGCGGCCTCCAGATTGACAGGCGCGTCCCAGGCGGACGTGTAGGGTCATCCGCGATGGGGGGCGGCGGGCAACCGAGTTCCGCCGCCGCCGCGCAGAGCACCTCGGGTTCGCCCACCACCACCGCACTCACGGCGCGCGGCCATCTTCGATCCCTCGCAGCCTTCAGCACAATTTCCGGGCCGATGCCGTTGGGATCGCCGAGCGTAATCGCGAGCAGGAGGCGGCTCATCTTCAGTCTCAGGGGCGGGTTTCCTGCAACACGCGAACGTAATGGCGGACCCGCAGCTCGCTCAACCATTCGTCCAGCCGCTGCTCGGTTTGCTGTTTGAGGAGTTCCCGTTCCAGTTCCGGCGCGACCTCTGTGAAGGGGCGCACGCGCGCTTCGCGTCGGGCCTCCAGGGCGACGAGATGGAATTCTTCCGGCAGTTCGATCACGGGGCTCACCTCGCCGGGACGCAGTGTCCGCACCGTGGCGGCGATCTCCGGCCGCAGTTCCGCAGGTTGGCGCCAGCCGAGGTCGCCGCCCTGCGCGGCGGCGGGCCCTTCGGAAAACTCTCGGGCAAGGTCGGCAAACGACTCGCCCCGGCGGACACGCTCGACGAGAGTTTCCGCGAGACGCCGCCGTGCCGCGGCCTCTTCCGGCGTCGCCCCTTTACGGAGCACCAGCAGCCGAATGCGGACCTGTTCGGGCTGCTGGTAGGAGGCCAATCGGGCGAGGTAAGCCGAATAAAGTTGCGCGGGCGGCACCGTTACCCGGTCGTTCACCTCTTGGCGCCGTAGCAGCATCACTCGCAGATCGTCCCGGATCTGACGGCGATATTCCTCGTAGGTGAGACCTTCCGCGGCGAGCGCGGCAAGCAGCGCGGCTCGCCCCCCCTCAAACCGTTCTCGCACGAGCTGGTTGATGTGGGCGTCCACCACCGCGTCGGGGAGGTCCAGTTTTCGTCGCTCGGCTTCGGCCAGGATGAGTTCGCGCTCGATCAACGCGCGCAGTCCGGCCTGGTAGTTGCGCTGGAGCGCCTCTTCCAGTTCGGGGCCGCTGAGGGTTTTTACCGCCTGTCGGTCCGCGCTCTGCGCATACCGCAGCACATCGCTGATCAGAATCGGCCGGTCGTTCACGAACGCCGCATAGCCATCCAGCAGCACGCGTTCGGATTTCTGCGCCGGGGCGACGGTGACACCGGCGAGCAGTCCGGCGGACAGGGTTGCGCAGATGCGGAGCAGCGCGAGCATGGTCGGAACTTCGTACTCCAGATCGGGGGCGGATTCAAACCGTGGCCGAAAGAGGTGGTGGGGCTTGGGGAGGTGGCGGAGGGGAGTGCGGGGGCAAAGTGGAGCCGCACGGGAGATGGAGGTCAGACAGTGATGCGCCAGACGGGGATGCCGAGGCGGCGGCGGGCGGTTTCGCCGGGCAGCCGCAGCGCGTGGCGCCAAGGCTCCTCGTCGCGGTCGGTGCGGGGGTGGCGGGGCAGAAACAGAGCGGTGCCGAGGGCGAGGCGGTGTTTGCCGTACAGTTCACGGACCGCGTCCATCACCCGCGAGGCAGCGGTCATCCGTTCGATGCGGGGGCGATCTTCGAAAAGTTCCGGCTGCTCGATATGGTCGGGTTCCAGTTCGCTGAGGACCACCATCGTGGCTCGGTAGGGCACGTTCGGTTCGTGGAGCTGGTCGAATAGGGTTCGCAGCGCGGGTAACGCGTCGTGGATGGCGGCGGTGGCACGATCGAACCGCGCGCCGGCGGCGCGCCGCCGGAAGTCCTGGCGCACCAGCACCGCCAGCAGCGAGCGGGCCCGGAGATGGTGGCGACGCAGTTTGATGAAGGCCGACTCGGCGTTGCGGATCAGGCGGGCGTAGATGAATTCACGGTCGATGGAAGGGGCGGTGAAGGTTTTGCCCTTGCTGATGGTGACCTGCGGTGGTTTGGGCGCCGTTTGGACGGGATAGACCAGATCGCCGCGGAGCTCGTTCCAAATGTCGAGGCCGATTTTTCCAAGGAGCCGTTGTGCCCAAGTAGCGGGTCGTCGAACGAAGTCCAGCGCGGTGCGCAGACCGTGTTTGTGCAACAGTGCCACCGTGTTGGGACCGAAGCCCCACACTTCCTCCAAGGGTCGGTCGGCGAGAAAGCGGTGGAGCTCGATGCCCGGGACAGCGGTCAGTCCGGCGGGTTTGCGGAGGTCTGAGGCGAGCTTGGCCAGACTCTTGGTGAGGCTCAGTCCGATGGAGACGGTGAGGCCGAGTTCATCGGCGATGGCAGTTTGGATGCGTCGCGCGATGCCGAGGTAGTCGTCCCGGAACAGACGGCGAAGGCCGGTGAGGTCTGCAAAGCCCTCGTCAATTGAGTGCTCCTCCACCATCGGCGTGAAACGGCGGACGATCTCAAACATTCGCAGCGACATCAGGCTGTAGGTCTCGTAGTCGCTGGGGAGCACGACCAGGTCGGGACAACGGCGGCGTGCTTCCCACAGTGGCAGACCGCGGCGGATGCCCAGCGCTTTGGCTTCATAGGAGGCGCAGGCGATGATGCCGCGCTCTTTGCCGGTGACGACGGGCCGGCCGCGGAGGGCGGGGTTGAGGGCTTGTTCGACAGAGGTGAAAAATGCGTCGCCGTCGAAATGGATGATTGCGTGCGGAAAGTCATCGAGCCGCCAGGGAGGGGGGAGGGATGAGAGGGCGGGGGGGTTCATCGTCTCAGCGATATTTTCGGATTACGGCACGGACCACGCCCCCGATGACCAGGGAACGGCGCGGTCGGATGGGGGAGTACTTGCGGTTGGCGGGATCCAATCGGACGCCCTCTTGGTCGCGGATGAAATACTTCAGGGTCCATTCGTCGTCCACTTGTGCAACGACGATGTCGTTGTTTTTGGGCTGGGCGCCGCGTTCCACCAGCACGAAATCACCGGGGTGGATACCTGCTTCGATCATCGAATCGCCGGTGACGGTCAGCAGAAATGTCGCTTCAGGACGGCGGATGAGAAATTCATCCAGGCTGAGAATGTCGGCGAGCTCCTCCTCGGCGGGGGAGGGAAATCCGGCGGCGACGGTGCCGAGCATGCGGAGGGTGCCCCGCAGTCGCACGGTGGGGGCGAGCTTGCCGGTGGAGTCTTTGCGGACGTAGCCGAGGCGGACGAGTCGTGTCCAGAGTCGGAACGCGGAGTGACTGGATCGGAATCTCATCAACTTCATCAGTTCTTGGTAACCGGGCAGGCGGCCGTTGGAACGGACGAACTCGCGCAGCCGCCGAAGCTTCTCGTCCCACTTCAATCGTCGAGTGGTCATCGTACTGACTCTCCATCTTGGCACCCGCGATGATACTTTAGTGAACGATCGTTCACTTTCAAGTCGGTATCGGTGGAGACGGCCTTGGGGGGCAGGGCAGGGGGCGGTGTGTGGGGATTGTGTGAGGGCAGGATCAGTAGGGACGGAGGTGGCGGAACAGTGGTGAGTTGGTAGGGACAGAGCTTTTTCTGGGAGGGGTGCGGAAATGGTGGGGGCTGGTGTCTTCTGTGGGGTTAGGGCCGGCCGATGGGTGCCATCGCCATCGGGGAGGTCCTCGGGAAGGAGACCTTTTATGCGAACAGCGCGGCAAC
>JAOACR010000016.1 GCA_026417735.1 Kiritimatiellia bacterium | reverse complement strand
TGACAGCGGAGGAAATCAAGCTGGTCTCGGAGGGCACAAAATGATCCAGCCCGACCGTCGGGCGTTGGACGATGTCGTGTTTGAGGTGTTGGGGTTGACCCAGGGCGAGCGGGAGGCGGTCCATGAGGCGGTCATCACCCTTGTCCGCGCCCGCCTCGAAAAAGCCCGCAGCGTGTGATGAATGATCAAATTCCTGGAGGGTCGGGTTCCACCCCGACCATTGGAGGGCCGACTTCCACGTCGGCCGAAAATCAAATCCACATCGGCCCGGGTGGAACCGGGCCCTCCATTGGCGCCGGTGGAACGGCGCCCTCCAGGGCGGTTGGGAATCGAATCCCCGACGGCCCGGGTGGAACCGGGCCCTCCATTGGCGCCGGTGGAACGGCGCCCTCCATGCAGGTTGGAGGGACGCCTTCCACGGCGTCCGCAAATCGAATCCCCGACGGCCCGGGTGGAACCGGGCCCTCCACGGGAATTGAAATCGGCGCCGGTGGAACGGCGCCGTCCAGGGCGGTTGGCAATCGAATCGGCGACGGCGCGGGTGGAACCGCGCCCTCCATGCACGTTGGAGGGACGCCTTCCACGGCGTCCGCGAATCAAATTCACGACGGCGCGGGTGGAACCGGCCCTCCATTGGCGCCGGTGGAACGGCGCCCTCCAGGGCGGTTGGGAATCGAATCGGCGACGGCGCGGGTGGAACCGGGCCCTCCATGCAGGTTGGAGGGACGCCTTCCACGGCGTCCGCGAATCGAATCCCCAATGGCCCGGGTGGAACCGGGCCCTCCAGGTCCCGCGCATCTGGAGGGTCGGGTTCCACCCCGACCCAAATCCGTGGCGCCGGTGGAACGGCGCCCTCCAGGGAGGGGGGCATCAGGGGGCCTGAGCGGTCCAGATGGCGGTTTCGGGCGCCAGTTCCCGGCCGCCGGGCAGACGATACGGTGTTTCGCCGAAATTCACCGTCACCACCGTCCCATCGCCGAACTCACTCTGTTGCACCGAGCCGTCCGGCGTCAGCCGCCGGTGCGAGATCATCGGATGAAACATCGTCCGGCGGTGAACCGGCGTCGCGATCCGGTAGCTTTCCACGAACCGTTCGCGGTCGCGTGCCCACTCTGCGCGGTTGAACATGTACATGGGTGGAGTGCCGTAGAGCGCGTTCCACAGGTCGCGCCGCCGCCAGAGCGCGGGCAGCTTGTTGTTGTAATCGCCCCAGTACCACTGCGCGACGACGCAGTCGTGGTAGACCAGTTCCCACAGCGGCAGCCGGTAGCGGTGACCGGTCTGGAAACGCGCGACCCGCTCGGGTACCTCGTCCCACTTGCGTTCCATGTCCCGCCCGGCGTCGGGAACTCGGAACGGACCGAGGCTCAACATGCCCTCGAAGTAGTGCACAAACGGAACTGCCGCGTCGTGTCCGGTTTCGGAGCCGCAGATGAGATTGAATTCATGGGAAACGACCTTCAGCAGTTCCATCTTGTACATCCGGCTTTCCGTCCGACTCATTGGATGGGCGGGGTCGTAACACTCCCGCCAGGGTGTCGCCGTGGTGGTGTCAATGAAGCGCGTGTTGTAGGGGCGGGCGGCGAGCTCTTCACGAATTCGCTGTCGGGCGCGGTCGGGGGCGAGGCGATCGCAGAGCACCGCGCAGGGGATCATGCTGCCGTCCTTGGTGCGCACCTGCCAGCCGCGGACCCAGTCGCCATCGGCGCGCCGGATCACGCCGGTGGGCCAGGCGTCGTTGGGCCAGTCGCGCGGCACGTGATGAAGTCGGTGGAACTCCGCAGGATTCATCAGGTCCTGGTAGATGTCGTAGCGGCTGATCAGCCAGCCCATCTGGCGGAGTGCGGCGACTTCGTTTGAGGTTCGGCCGGCGCTCCACAGCACGCGGTCCATGCCGGCGGCGGCCATCTCACGGGCGAGGTCCAGCCCGCCGCCCCGGTCCATGAACCAGACGTTCGCGGCGCCCGCGAGGCGCTCGACGTCGGGATTGCGCGCGAGCTTTTCGCGGAAGGTGACGAGCCGACCCTCGACGCGGGCGTGCTCGCGATAGCGCCGGCACATTGCGACGTAGCCGCCCCGGTCGAACAGGACGAACCGGAGCCTTCGGGCGTAGCCGGCCGTCTCGCGCTGGGGGTCCCACTCGGGCGCCAGCACGAGCCGGCCCTCGCGGCGGTCGAGCCGTATCGCGGCGTCGTCGGGCGTTTCGATGAGCATCATGAAGGCGGTGTCGCCGGCGACGAGTCCGGCGAACGCCATGCAGATGCCGTGGCCGCCATACGCGATGAGGCGCATGGTCGGCACGGCGGCATCGCCGACGGGGAAGCCGATGCCCTCGTTCAGGGGAAGGATGAGTTCGGCGGATTCGGGCGGGTCTGCGGCGAGGGGCGGCGGATAGGCCAGGGGCTCTCGCATTGGCGCATTGGTACCGTGGCGGGGCGTGAGCAGCAGCACCGCTTCGGCGAGGTCAGGTTCGAGCGTGAGGCGGGCATCCCAACTGGCCTCGCCAAATTCGTCGGAAAGCGTCCACTCCAGGCGGTCGCGAGCCGCGCGCACTCTGAGCGCCTGCCATGGCGAGGAGGGACGGGCGGGCAGCCAGGAGCGGGCGGTACGCAGGTCGGTGAGAGCGAGGGTTGCATCGCGGGGATCGAGTCGGGCCGCGATCACGCGGTTGCTGATCGTAAGGGGCTGCCCGCTGGCCATTGGTGGCGGGGCGACGACGGTGGCGGTGATTGGGCCAACGACAAATTCCCCAGGGCCGGTGCCGAGCACCCGAGCGTGAAGGCGCTCGCCGGCGACGGGCAGTCGGGCGCGGGTCCGAAGCACGATGGTCGTGGTGGGGGGGCGAAGGGTACGTGCGCGGTGGGTCCATTCGAGCACACGGTCATCCTCTGTTTTTCGGGCGAATGCAACGGTGATCTCGCCCCGGCCGTCTCCACGGATCGGAACTGCGACTTCGGCGATGCCGTTCATGGGAGGGATGGCGATCTCCGGCCGGAGTGCCCAGTCTTTTTCGCCGCGGTGGGTGATGCGGACCGCGTCGGCTTCGCGATGAAGGGTGGCGGCGGCGTGTTCGCGTGACCAGACGCGGTCTGGCACTGCGCTGGTCTGCCAGAGGATTGTTTGGGCGTTGGCGAGGTCCGGCATGAGCGCGAGGGCGAGGACAGGGATCCGACGTAGAACAGATCTAAGGTCGGAGAGGCTGTTCATACTTCCTCCTTCAGGTTTGCGGCCCACGCGGCCTGCGGATGATATTGTGCACGCGTTGCGCTGAGCGCGCGAGTAGGTCGTGTTGCGGCGCAGGTGAAGGTTGGTGCCGCCATCGTAGCCGCCTCTGGAGGGTCGAGTTCTGCGCCGACCTATCCCCAAAAGGCCCGGGTGGAACCGGGCCCTCCAGCGGCGCCGGTGGAACGGCGCCCTCCATGCACGTTGGAGGGACGCGTTCCACGGCGTCCGCAAATCGAATCCCCCACGGCCCGCGTGGAAGCGGGCCCTCCATTGGCGCCGGTGGAACGGCGCCCTCCAGGGCCGGCGCGGGTGGAACCGCGCCCTCCATGCACGTTGGAGGGGCGCCTTCCACGGTGTCCGTAAATCGAATCCTCGATGGCCCGGGTGGAACCGGGCCCTCCATTGGCGCCGGTGGAACGGCGCCCTCCAGGGAGGCGGTCCGCATGGAGCCGGCCCTTCCAACGCCGGGTGGAGGGGCCTTGGTCGGTCTTGAATGCGGGGGCGGAGGACGGCTAGCCTCAGGGATGGGCTCTGGCTCGAATGGGAGGCTCGGATGAGACCAGAAATGTGGATTCTGTTTCTTGCGGCGTCTTCGTTGTGGTTTCCACCGTCTGTTCGCGCGGCGCTTCGTGTAGAGGATTTGCGCTGCGAGCACCTGGTCAATCCGACGGCCGTGGAAACAGCCGCGCCGCGATTGCGCTGGCGGCTGAGTTCGGAGCGACGCGGCGACCGGCCCACCGCGTGGCAGGTACTCGTGGCGCGGTCGGCGGCGGCATTGGCGGAAGACCGCGGTGAGCTGTGGGACAGCGGCCAGCAGCGATGGGAGGAGGGGACGGAGATCCGTTATGGGGGCACGCCCCTGCGCAGCGGCGAAACGGCGTTCTGGAAGGTGCGAGTGTGGGACCGTGAGGGTCAGCCGTCCGGATGGAGCGGGATCGCCTCGTGGACGATGGGTATCACGGATCCCTCCGAGTGGGCGGGGGCGGAGTGGATCGGCTTGGACGGTGTGACGGAGACGGGGCTCCTGATGCGTGGCTCCTGGATATGGACGCCGGAGCGGCCGGAGCCGCCGGGTGCGCGGTATTTCCGCCGGGTGGTCGTGGTGCCGGACGGTGGCGATCCGGTTCGGCGGGCGAGACTGCTTGCGGCCGCAGACAACCTTGCCGACATCTATTGCAACGGTGAGCGGGTGGGGCGGGTGTCTTCGTTCAAGGCGTCGGGGGAATTTGACTTGATGCGCCATCTGCACGGCGGGACGAACGTGTTGGCGGTGCGGGTGGAGAACCTGGGCGGGGGGCCGAACCCGGCGGGGTGGCTGGCGGTGATCGAGGTGGAGCACGAGTCGGGGCGGGCGTGGTCGATGGAGACGGACGCAGAGTGGCGGTGTGCGACCAACGAGCCGCCGGGTTGGCCGGAGCGGCTCGAGCTGGTCGAGGGGTGGATGCCGGTGCGAGCGGTGGGCCGACCGGGCGACCCGCCGTGGGGGGCGGTCGCGTTGCCGGCGGACCGGCGACAGCCGGCGCGCTGGTTACGGCGCGAGTTTGCGCTCACCGGCGAGATTCGGCGGGCGGTGGTCCACTATTCGGCGCTGGGGCTCGGTGAGTTGTGGATCAATGGGCGGCGGATCGGGGACGAGGTGTTGTGGCCGCCGCTCACGCACTACGATGCGCGGGTTCCGTATGTGACCCGTGATGTGACGGAGGCGTTACAGACCGGATCAAATGCGATCGGGGTGATCCTGGGCAACGGACGCTACTATGCGCCGCGGCTGGTCGAGCCGACCGAGACGCTGACCTATGGTTGGCCGAAGCTGCGACTCTGCCTCGCGGTGGAGTTCACGGACGGACGGCGCGAGCGTCTTGTGAGCGACGCCTCGTGGCGCATGACGACGAACGGACCAGTTCTCGCGAACAACGAGTACGATGGTGAGGACTACGACGCCCGGCGCGAGATGCGGGGCTGGGCGTCAGCCGGCTTCGATGAGAGCGGCTGGTGGCCGGCGCAACGGGTCGGGGCACCGGCGGGCCGGATGTGGGGGGCGGTGATGCCGCCGATCCGCGTGACGGAGACGCTGCGGCCGCGCGAGATTCGGCGCCGGCCCGATGGACGCTGGATCGTGGACATGGGGCAGAACATGGTCGGCTGGTGTCGGATCCGGGTCCGGGGGCCACGCGGGACGGTGGTGACGCTGCGCCACGCGGAGACGCTGAACGCGGAGGGCGAGCTGTACCTCGACAACATTCGCGGCGCGAAGGTGACCGATCGCTATGTGCTGCGGGGGGAAGGGGTCGAGGAGTGGGAGCCGCGGTTCACGTATCACGGTTTCCGGTTCGTTGAGGTGGAGGGGTGGCCGGGCGAGCTGACTGCGGAAATGATTGATGGGCGCGTCGTGCATGACGACGTCGAGCGAGTGGGCGAATGGTCGTGCTCCGATCCGCTGCTGAACCAGATTTTCTCGAACGCGGTGTGGGGCATTCGGGGCAACTACCGGAGCATTCCGACGGACTGTCCCCAGCGCGATGAGCGCCAAGGCTGGCTGGGCGACCGCTCCGCGGAGTGTCACGGCGAGATGTTCCTATTTGACCTCGCCGCATTTTACGCGAAGTGGACGCGAGACATTGTGGACGCGCAGCGGGACAACGGCAGCGTGCCGAACGTCGCGCCGCCATACTGGCCGATCTACACCGACAACATGACGTGGCCGTCGAGTCTTTTGTTTGTGCCGCGGGCGCTGTTGGACCACTACGACGACCGAGTGACGGTCGCGGAGGCGTGGCCGGCGATGGTGCGCTGGATGGAGCACATGCAGACGTTCGTGACCAACGGCATTCAGCCGCGGGACACGTATGGCGACTGGTGCGTTCCGCCGGAGGACCCGAAGCTGATTCACTCGAAAGATCTGGCGCGGAAGACCGCCGGGCCGCTCATCGGAACCGCATACTTCGCGAAGTGCGCCGAGATGCTCGCGGAGTTTGCGCGGCTGCTCGGCCGCGGAGGAGAGGCGGCACGGTATGAGCGGCTGGCGCGCGAGACGGCGGCGGCGTTTCACCGGGAGTTTTTCCGGCCGGCGGACGGCTGGTACGACAATGGCACGGCGACCGCCTGCATTTTGCCGTTACGGTTTGGGCTGGTGCCCGAGGCGGAGCGAGGACGTGTGGCTGGGCGGCTGGTGGACAAGCTCGAGCGCGAAGCAGGGGGTCATGTGATGACCGGCCTGATCGGCGGGCAGTGGCTGATGCGGACGCTCACCGATCTCGGCCGCGCCGACCTCGCGTGGACGCTGGCGACGCGCGAAAGCTATCCGAGCTGGGGGTATATGGTGCGGCGGGGGGCGACGACGATCTGGGAGCTGTGGAATGGCGATACCGCGGATCCGGCAATGAATTCGCACAATCACGTGATGTTGCTGGGCGATCTCGTGATCTGGATGTTTGAGAATCTCGCCGGCATCGCGAACGCGCCAGATCGGTCGGGTTTCCGGCGGTTGCGGATGCGTCCCGAGGTGGTGCCCGGCTGCGAGCGGGTTCGGGCCGTGTATCGGGCGGTATCGGGGCGCATCGAGAGCGAATGGGCGAGCCGTGGTCGGGAGCTGGTCTGGGAGGTATGCATCCCGCCGGGTGTCACCGCGGAACTGTGGGTGCCGGCTGCGTCGGTGGAGTCGGTTCGAGAGGAGGGCGGCGGGCCGGCGGCCGCAGCCGAGGGTGTGCGCGCTGCGCGGCAGGTGGGCGATCGCGTGGTGCTGGAGGTCGAGTCCGGCCGGTATCGGTTTACGGTTCGCCGCTGAGCGGGAGTTGACCGGCGGGAACCACGTTCAGCGAGAGTACGGGCGATGAGCACGCGCGGGCTGTGGGGGTACGTCGCGGGCGCCTATGTGCTGATGATGCCACTGTTCGCATGGCGCCGCGTGGGCGCGTTGGATTTCTGGTGGTGGATGGCCGCGAACGGCTTGTTGCTTTCCGTAGCGGGCCTGCTGCTCGACAGGGAGCTTCGTGGGGAGATGGGGCGGGATTTGCGGGCGCGTATGGGCCTGAAGCTGGCGGGAGGGCTGGCGGCGGCGCTGGTGTTGGGCGCGGTGTTTGCGGTCGGCAATGCACTGCTGAGGCGGGTATGGCCGGAGGCGGGGGGGATGATCGGGCGGGTGTACGCGCTAGGTGAGGGAGCCTCGAAGTGGCGGATCGCGTTGTTGCTGGCATTGGTGATTGGTCCGGCGGAGGAAATCGTCTGGCGGGGCGTCGTCCAGCGCGGGCTGACGGCTCGTCTGGGGGCGGGACGCGGTATCGCGGCGGCGGTGGCGCTGTACACGGGTATCCATGTGGCGACCGGCAATCCCGTGTTGCTGCTAGCCGCGGCGGTGGCGGGTCTGGCGTGGGGGTGGATGTATCACCGCTGGCGGTCGCTGGCGGCGAACATGGTCAGCCACGCGGCGTGGGATGTGGCGGTGTTCGTGTTGTTTCCCTTCGGCTGATGTGATGCCGTCGCGCGTGCGAGGAGAGGGCAGGGACAGTCAGTCCTCGCGAATCATCTGTGGCAAGCGAGGTAGTGCCTCGGCGAGATCGCGCGCGAGCCAGCGGGCGCCGGCCGCGCGCAGCTCCGCCTCGGGAAAGCTGGAGAGGATGCCCAGACAGCGTGCGCCCGCCGCGACACCGGCGCGCAGACCGTTGGGCGCGTCCTCCACGACAAGACAACGCGATGGGGCGACACGGAGCGCGGCGGCGGCGGCGAGAAATATTTCGGGGTCCGGTTTCTTCCTGCGAATGTCGTCGCCGGTGATGCGCGCATCGAACTCGCCCTCTGCGAGACCGATTTCGCGGAGGTTGCCTTCCAGCTTGATGCGGTCGGCACTGGTGGCCACCGCGGTGCGCAGGCCGAGCGTGCGGGCGGCGCGGACGAACTCGACGGCGCCGGGCAGCGGGGCGAGGCGGCCGCGGATGATTTGGAGGTAGATCTCGTAGGTACGGGCCTTGTCGGCCGGCAGGTTGAGGCGAAGACCGCGGCGTTCCGCCGGGCCGCCGAGATAGCGGTCTTCGCCGGCGCCGACAAAAGGACGGAACTCATCGGGGGAGAACTCCAGGCCGTACCGTTCGCGGAACATGAGGCGGGCCGCTTCGCAGATGAACGGCTCAGAATCGCACAGCACGCCGTCCATGTCGAAGAGCACCGCGTCGACGCGGCGCTGAACAGGATCGGAGAGGGTCATGTGCGAAACGTAGAAGCAGGCAGGGCCGGGGTCAATGCGTGGGCCGCGGAGCTGCGCAGAGGGCCAGCCGGCCGGGTGTGGGCAACCGGGCCGCGCAGCAGGTCGGTTGGGGCGACGCCGAACGCGCGACGGAACGCGCGGGTGAAGTTGTGCGGGTCGGCGTAGCCGAATTCCACGGCGACGGTCTTGATCGGCACGTGGCCGGTGAGAATTCGCTGTGCGGCGAGATTCATCCGCAGGTGGCGGAGGTAGGCCATCGGGCTCTGGCGACCAAACTTTCGGAAGAGGCGGCAGAGGTGTCCGACGCTGACATGGCCGGCGGCGGCCAGTTCGGCCAGCCGCCGGAACTCCGCGGGTCGGCTTTCGATGAGCGCGCGACAGCGGTGGTAGGCTGCCAGCGCGCCGGCGTCCGGGGTCTGTGGTGCGGTCCGCGTGGCGATGCGGGTCAGGAGGTAGGCCAGCGCGATGGCGCAGAGCCGTTCGCGGCCGGGGCGGTCGTCGAGCGCGCGGGCGATGAGATCGTCGAAGAGCTCGCGGATGCGGTCGGGCTCGGTGACGCGGGTCGCCGTTCCGGGAGTGAGGCGGCCGGTGCGCAACAGATCGCGCGCGGCGGCGCCGGCGAACACCACGAAGTATTTCAACATTGGCGAGGCGGGATCGCAGCGGATGTCGTGGGGGGTGCGGCGGCCGTAGACGAAGACCGACCCCGGCGTCAACGGGGTGCGCCGTCCGCCGAGCCAGAGTTCACCGCGCCCGCGCGCGACGAACTCGAGCGTTGGATGCGGGAAGCCCGCGCGGCGGACGCGGTAGTCTGGCCGGCAGAGCTCCCAGCCGCCGCTGATCACGGTGAGGGGCCCGCCGTGGCGGGGGGCGAGGCGCAGGTAGAAGCGCCGGGCGGCGCTGACCTGGTGGCTGAAGTAGGGCGGCTCGCTGACTGCGGCTGGCGCGCGCACGCGCATGGGGGGATGGTCAAAAAATGACACCATCGTGTCAACCCCGGCGATGGTGAATGGGCGGTGCGCGTGGCATCGTCAACAGCGGGTTTCAACGAACGGAGGTGGCCGATGCGAACGCGCACTCAAGGATGGGCGGCGGCCGCGCTGGCGGCGGCGGTGGGGATTGCGGGTGGGGCGGCGGAGACGCCGGAGCAGCGGGACGCCCGGATGGCGTGGTGGCGCGAGGCGAAGTGTGGCATGTTCATCCACTGGGGGGTGTACGCGGTGCCGGCGGGCATCTACAACGGGCAGCAGATTGCCGGCATCGGCGAGTGGATCATGCTGCGCGCGAAGATTCCGGTCGCGGAGTACCGGGCGTTCGCCCGCCAGTTCAACCCGGTGAAGTATGATCCGGAGGCGTGGGTGCGCCTCGCGAAACGGGCGGGGATGCGATACATCGTGATCACCTCGAAGCACCACGACGGTTTCGCGCTGTTCGACTCCGCGGTGACGGACTGGGACGTGGTGGACGCGACGCCGTACGGTCGGGACTTGTTGGCGCCGCTGGCCGCCGCGGCACGCCGGCACGGACTGAAGTTCGGTTGCTACTATTCGCAAGCGCAGGACTGGACTCATCCCGGCGGGGCGAAGTCCGGCTATCCGGACGGCGGCGGTTGGGATGAGGCGCACAAGGGGAGCTTCGACCGTTACCTCGCGGAGATTGCGGTGCCGCAGACCCGCGAAGTGCTGACGAAGTTTCAGCCGGACATCCTCTGGTGGGACACGCCGCACTTGATGACGGCCGAGCGGGCGGCACCGCTGCACGCGCTGATCGCACTACGGCCAGGCCTGATCACGAACGATCGGCTCGGCGGAGGGTACGAGGGGGACACCGAGACGCCGGAGCAGTACATCCCCGCGACCGGATTCAAGGGGCGCGACTGGGAGGTCTGCATGACGATGAACGACACGTGGGGGTACAAGAGCTACGATCACAATTGGAAAAGCACCGAGACGCTGGTACGGAACCTCATTGACATTGTGAGCAAGGGGGGCAACTACCTGCTGAACGTCGGTCCGACCGCGGAAGGAGAGATCCCGGCGCCGAGCGTTGAGCGTCTCGAACAAGTCGGCGCGTGGATGGACCAGTACGGCGAGGCGATCTACGGCACCATCGCGAGCCCATTCCGGAACCTGCGGTGGGGACGATGCACACGAAAGGTGAAGGAGGGGGTGACGACGCTGTATCTGCATGTGTTCGACTGGCCGGCGGACGGTCGGCTGGTGATCGAGGATCTGCCCAACGAGGTGATCGACGCACGTCTGGTCGGGGGCGGGGCGG
This sequence comes from Kiritimatiellia bacterium, assembly GCA_026417735.1. Classification (NCBI taxonomy): domain Bacteria; kingdom Pseudomonadati; phylum Kiritimatiellota; class Kiritimatiellia; species Kiritimatiellia bacterium. The sequence goes on along the minus strand of JAOACR010000016.1, from coordinate 43,274 downwards.
TGGCCGCGGAGCGAAACGGCTCGACCGTGGTGCTGGCGGTGCCGGCGGCGGCGCCGAACCCGATCGCGTCGGTGGTGGCGCTGCGGGTGCGTGGTGAGGTGGCGACGGTGCCGTGGGTGGGGCGTCCGGCCGCGGATGGGACGCTGATGCTACCGCCGGAGGCGGCGGAGACCACTGGCAAGCTGGCGACGGAAGGGAGGGGTCTCCAGCGCAATCTCGGGTTTTGGACCGACCCTGCCGACCATGCAATCTGGCTGGTGGAGTTGCCGGCGGAGTTTCGAGGGCGGGTGGAGTTCGAAGCGGCCGCGGTGGGTGCTTCGAAGGTGGTGCTGGTGGCGGGGGAGGACCGCCACGAGATCGCGGTTCCGGACACCCGGGACTATCGACGGTACACGACGGTGAAGGTGGAGAACGTGCGGCTGCCGGCGGGGCGTTCGCGGGTGGAGCTACGGGCGGTGGCCGAGGGCTGGCGGCCGGTGAACGTGCGGACGCTGAAGTTTACCGCGGCGCGGTGAGCGGCGCGGAACGGAAGGAGCATCGGTCATGATGGGCGGTTCGAAGAAAGGGACGAAGAAGGTGGCGAGCCCCTCCGACACGAAGGCGGCAGCGCCAGCGGCGCCGGCGGGGTGGCGGTGGGTCGGGGAGTTCCCGGCGGTGGGCATCCGGCCGACGATTGACGGGCGGCGGCGGGGGGTGAGGGAGTCGCTGGAAGAGCAGGTGATGGGGATGGCGCGCCGCGCGGCGGCGCTGATCTCCGGCGAGCTGCGGTATCCGGATGGCAGTCCGGTACGTTGTGTCGTTGCGGACACTTGCATTGGCGGCGCCGCGGAGGCGGCGATGTGTGCGGAGAAGTTCCGCCGCGAAGGGGTTGGGGTATCGCTCACCGTGACGCCGTGCTGGTGCTACGGTAGCGAGACGATGGACATGGATCCGCTCACGCCGAAAGCGATCTGGGGGTTCAACGGCACCGAGCGGCCCGGCGCGGTGTATCTGGCGGCGGTGCTTGCCGCCCACAATCAGAAAGGGCTGCCCGCGTTCGGCATTTACGGACGCGACGTGCAGGACCGCGACGATGCGACGATCCCGCCCGACGTGCGCGAGAAGATTCTGCGGTTTTGCCGCGCGGGGTTGGCGGTGGCGATGATGCGCGGCAAGTCTTACCTCTCGCTCGGCGGTACCTCCATGGGGATCGCGGGCTCGATCGTGGACCATCCCTTCTTTGAGCGCTACCTCGGAATGCGCGTGGAAGCGGTGGACATGACGGAGCTGGTGCGCCGGATTGAAGAAACGATCTACGATCCGGAAGAGTTTGCCCGCGCGATCGCATGGACGCGCGCGAACTGTCGCGAGGGCGAGGACGTGAACCCGCCGGATCAGCGCCGCGACCGAGTGCGCAAGGACTGGGAGTGGGAGATGGTCGTCAAAATGACCATGATCGCCCGCGACCTGATGATCGGCAATCCGCGGCTCGCGGAGCTCGGCTTCGGCGAGGAGGCGCTGGGCCACAATGCGATTGCGGGCGGCTTCCAGGGGCAGCGGCAGTGGACGGACCACTTTCCGAACGGCGATTTTACTGAGGCGATTTTGAATTCGTCGTTCGACTGGAACGGCATACGTGCGCCGTTCGTGTTCGCAACCGAAAACGACAGCCTGAACGGCGTTGCCATGTTGTTTGGGTATTTGCTCACCAACACCGCGCAGATTTTCGCGGATGTGCGGACGTATTGGAGCCCGGACGCGGTGCGGCGGGCGACGGGGCGTCGTCTGACGGGGCCGGCGGCGGAGGGGATCATTCATCTGATCAACTCCGGCGCGGCGACGCTCGACGGCACCGGCGAGCAGTCCCGCGATGGCCAGCCCGCGATGAAGCCATTTTGGGAGATTACCGAAGAGGAAGTCCAGCGCTGCCTGAAGGCGACGAGTTGGCCGCCGGCGGTGTATGAATATTTCCGGGGTGGTGGCTTTTCGTCGTGCTATTTGTCCAAGGGGGGCATGCCGCTGACGATGAGCCGGATCAGCCTGGTGCAGGGGCTCGGGCCGGTGTTGCAGATTGCGGAGGGCTGGTCGGTGGAGATCCCGAAGGCGGTGCATGATGCGCTCAACCGGCGCACCAATCAGACGTGGCCGACAACGTGGTTTGTGCCGCGTCTGACGGGGCGCGGTCCGTTTGCGGACGTGTACAGTGTGATGAACAACTGGAGCGCGAACCACGGTGCGATCAGCTACGGTCACATTGGCGCCGACCTGATTGCGTTAGCGGCGGCGCTGCGCATTCCCGTGGCGATGCACAACGTGGAGGAGGCAGCGATCTTCCGCCCGTCCGCGTGGGGGTTGTTTGGCGCCTCCGATCCGCAGGGGGCGGACTATCGGGCCTGTGCGAACTTTGGCCCGCTGTACGGCTAGCCGGCGCATGCTGTGGAGGGGGCGGTGGCGGGCGCGCGACGCGGGTGAGGGAGTCGGTTTGAGGCGGTAGAGCGGGAGCGCCTCGCCGCGGCAGGCGGCGCAATCGGGCCGCCACGGCGGCGAGTGGGCAAGGTCTTCGAGCACGGCCACCGGTCGGGAGGCCGAATATCGCGAGCGAGGAGCGCCGGAGCGCAAGTTCAGCGCGGTGGAGAACCGGGCCGGCTGGTATTTGACGACGTCAGAAACTCTTCGGTAGAGTGCGGCGGGCGTCGGTGGTTCCGCGGGCACTGAGCGAGGAGTGACCATGAATGCATCGGATCCGATCGGGCGACGGGAGTTCTTGCAGGGTGCGATGGGGGCGGCCGTATTGGCGGCGGCGAGCGCGGAGGCGGCGGCGAGCCGGCGGGCTGCGGGGACGGTGATGGATCTGAAGACGCCGCCGATGGAGCGGGTGCGGATCGGGTTGGTGGGGATTGGCGCGCGGGGCAGCGGGGCGATTGGCCGCCTTCTGGCGATCGAGGGGGTGGAGATCACCGCGCTGTGTGACGTGCGGCCGGAGCGGGTCGCCGCGGCGCAGGTGGCGCTCGAGAAGGCGAAACGGCCAAAGGCACGGGAGTACACCGGCGCGGAGGACGCGTGGCACGGGCTGTGTGCGGATGCGAACGTGGACGTGGTTTACAACTGCACGCCCTGGCGGTTGCACACGCCGATTGCGGTTCGCGCGATGCGGGAAGGGAAGCACGCGCTGGTGGAGGTGCCGGCCGCGGTGACGATGGAGGAGTGCTGGGAGCTGGTGGAGACTGCGGAGGCGACGCGGCGGCACTGCATGATGTTGGAGAACTGCTGTTACGGTCCGACCGAGCTGATGGTGCTGCGAATGTGTCGCGAAGGGCTGCTCGGCGAACTGGTCCACGGCGAGGGGGCGTACATTCACGATCTTCGAGCGGCGAAGATGAGCGAGGGCGGTTATCACCGCTTCTGGCGGTTGGAGGAGTCGGTGCGTCGCAACGGCAACCTGTACCCGACGCACGGGCTGGGGCCGATCGCGCAGTACATGGGAATCAACCGCGGCGACCGGTTCGAGCGGCTGGTGTCGATGAGTTCGATGGAGCGGGGGCTCACGCTCTGGGCGGAGACGCACTATCCGCCGGAGGATTTTCGGCGGCGTCAGCGGTATCGGCTGGGCGACATGAACACGACGATCATCCGCACGGCGCGGGGCCGCACCATCATGGTGCAGCACGACACGACAAGTCCCCGGCCCTACAGCCGCATCAATCTGATTTCGGGCACGAAAGGCTGTTTTGCCGACTATCCGCCCCGGCTGGCGCTGGAGCCCGATGCGCACAAGTGGATCGAGGGAGAGGCGCTGAAGGAATACGAGAAAAAGTACGAACATCCGTTGTGGGCTCGCGTGGGCGAGGAGGCGAAGCGGGTCGGCGGTCATGGCGGGATGGACTTTGTGATGGACTGGCGGACGATCTGGTGTTTGCGCCACGGCGAGCCGCTGGACCAGAGTGTGTACGATGCGGCTGCGTGGAGCGCGATTGCACCGCTGAGCGAGTGGTCGGTTGCGCGGGGCGGGGAGCCGGTCGAAGTGCCGGATTTCACGCGGGGGGTTTGGCAGAGCACGCCGCCACTGCCGGTGGTCAGCGGTTGAGCGGCGGGGGCGAATCGGTTTACTCGCCGGAGACAAATGTGATCAGGGCGCGCACCGCAAGGGCGAGGTCGCGTGCCCATCGGAGACACCATGCGCGCGCGCCAAGGTCGGACACGACCGCGAGGGCGAGTCCCGCGCCAAATAGGTTCGCGACGACGATCAACAGCAGGGAGAGGAGGTGCCCGTGCGCCTCCAGATCGGGCTGCCGGACGCGGAGCAGAGAGACAGAGAACACCAGGTGTGCGCCCCACGCCGCTCCCAGCAGGGCGAGTCCCGCGTTCCGTGGCGGGGTGATGCGCAGCACGAGCGCCGCGAGCGCCCAGGTGAGTAGCACGATCATCGCGCCGATTGGGAAAACATAGGGCGACAGGGAGACCCAGATGTTGTCGCGGCTCACGCGCACGCTTCCACCGCCGCGCCCGACGCGCAGGTGTGAGGCGCGGCCGCCGAAGAGCCAGGTCCACAGAACGTGGGTGAGTTCGTGCGCGAGGATTTCGATGCGTAGTGGCGTGCTCAGTTGCGCGCGCGCGGCGGAGCCTGCGAGCGCGCCGGCTGCGAGCGCAGCGGCGGAGAGGCGGCCACCGGGCATGCGCACGATGTCCGCCACCAGTTCCACCAGCGACTGGAGCGTGGTCGCTGCGAGCGGGACCAATGCGAGAGCGGCCACGAACCGTGCTACGCGGCGCCACATGGGGTCACGCCGGTTCGGCGGGCGCGCGCGTTGACAGGGGCGGGCCGCGGTCTATCATGTCGCGCGGTTTCGGCGCGGCGCGGCGGTCTGGCCCGGGGGCGGGTCGGCCCGCGCGGCGGCGGAACGTGATCGCGGGGATCGCACACCTATGCCGAACATCAAGAGCGCCGCGAAGCGGGCGCGGCAGGCCGAGAAGGCGCGGCAGCGCAATCGCGCGGTGCGCACGCATTTGAAGCACTTGGCGAAGTCGGTGATCGCGGCGATGAACGCCGGCCGCACCGACGACGCGCGCGAAGCCTACCGCCGCTATATGTCCGCGCTCGACAAGGCGGTGAAGAAGGGCGTGCTGGCCCGCAACAACGCGAACCGCCGCAAGTCGCGAATGGCGCGCCGGCTCGCTGCGGCTCCGTCGCCGACCGTGCAGCCGGCGCCGGCGGCCGACACCGTTCCCGCGCAGCCTGCGGCCGGCTGAGAACGTCCGCGGCGTGGAGCCCCCGCACGGCGGCGTCGCGCTCACCACGACTCGGTGATTTTGTCCACGATGTCCCGCGCCAATTCCTGCGCGGCGGCGGGCAGCGCGGCGAGCTTGCTGGAGGTCAGGTCGCCGACCAGGGGGGCGATCGTCTGGCCGTGCACGCGGGCGTGCTGCGCGAGCACCCGCCCGCTGGCGGCCTCGACGAGCGTGAATGAGGCGATGATCGAAAGCCGGTAGGTGTCCGCGCGGCCGTGACGCCCGCTGACGTAGCCGACGGGGGCCAGCACGAACTGCTGGATGACGACTTTCAGCACCGCGTCTGCCGGCTGGTCGGGCCGGACCACGGTGAAGGTGGCGTCGCGCTGGATCGCGTTGACGACCTCCCGGGTGAGGTCGGCTTCGATGAGGGGTTCCGGGCTGCGGTTTTCGAACATGGGCACGTGGATCCGCCGCACGTTGGCGGGCAGCGCGGAACCGAGCCGGTAGCCGGCGCAGCCGGCGGCCACCAGCGCGAGCGCCAGCGCGATCAGCGCGGACGCCGGATGGCGGGGGCGCAGCGCGAGCGGGCGGCTCATCGGTCGGCCTCCGGATGGCCCTCGAGCTCGGCGATGCGGCGGCGCGCGGTTGGCGACCAGGGCGAGTCGGGGAACTGCGCGAGGAATCGTTCGTAGGCGGTGCGGATCACGTTGTTGGAGTACCGTGCGCGATCGTACATCCGGGCGGACTCAAACGCGATTCGGGCGCGGCGCTGGGCGACCTCGGAACGGTACGTCTCGATGAGGGGGGTCTGGGCGGACCGGGGGTATCGTCGGAGAAAATCCAAAATCGAGCTCCATGCTTCGTCGAGCACCGCGGTGTGGTTAGGGGCGCGTCGCGCCATTCGCATGAGGCAGCCGATCCGGCGTGCGGCGGCCTCTTCGGCCTCAGGCGCGTCGGGGTAGCGGATGCGGACGTCCGCGTAAGCGGCGACCGCCTCGGCGAGGTCACCGTTTTGCTCGTGGATGCGTGCGATGCGGAGCGCGACGGCGGGGGCGCCGGGCGAGGTCGGCGCGTTGGTGAGGATCTGCGCGTAGAGTGGCAGCGCGCGTTCTGGGGTGGAGAAACCGCCCAGCAGCCACCGCATCGAGCGGCGGTCCGCGATGCGGTCGGCGATCCGGATTTGGCGGGCGATGACTTCGTTGAAGTCGAAGCGGCCCGCGTAGCGGGAGACGAGCTGCTGGTAGTCCGCAAACGCGTCCTCCCACTGGCCGCGCTCCTCCAAGAGGCGGGCACGTTCGAGGAGTGCGGTGACGGCCTCCGGAGCGGCGGGCCAGGTGTTGACGAGTGCGCGATAGGCACGCGCGGCGCCGCGCGGGCGGCCGGCGTCACGCAGGGCGCGGGCGTGTGCGAGCTGGTTGGAGGCATCGGCGTGGGCCGGGCGGAGAAACAGGGAGGCGAACCAGCTGTCGCGGCGCTGGTCCTCGCGGTAAGGCCGGGCCCGCGGCGCTGGCTGGGCCAGAGGCAGGAGCTCCGTCTCGGGCGTTGGGTGTGCGAGGTTCGTCGCGTAGACTGCCGGGGGCGCGGCGAGCGGCGTGGCGGCCGCGATCGGCCCCGCGGTGCCGAGCGCCAGCAGGATGAGGTGATGAAAGAACATCGTGCGCACAATACGGAAGAGCCCGCGGAGGGGTCAAGCGGAGGGCAGGTGCGCGGGCACGCCTCGACGATTGCGGTGACGTGTGCGCGCGGGTTGGCGCCGGTGCTGGTGGAGGAGCTGGAGGAGCTTGGCCGTGCCGCGGTGGTGGTGGAGGACACCTGTGTGGAGACGCGGGGCACGTTGGCGGACTGCGAGGAGCTCAATGTGCGGCTGCGCACGGCTCACCGGGTGCTGTGGCTGTGGCAGGTGTTTGAGGCGGCGTCCGAGGCCGACCTTTATCGCGGCGCGGTGGCACTGTCGTGGGAGGAGGTGCTTCGCGCGGATCAGCCGGTGAGCGTGCGGGCGGCGGTCGCGGGTGGAGGCCCGGGCGAGCGCGCGGTGGTGTTGCGGACGAAGGACGCGCTGGCGGACCGGATGCGGGCGCGGTTGGGGCGGCGGCCGGACAGCGGACCGCAGCCGCTGGGTGCATGTGTGTTTGTGCACTGGGCGCCGCCGGTGTGCCGGGTGTTCGTGGACACCACGGGTGTGCCGCTGTCGTTTCGCGGTTACCGGCGCCGCGCGGTGGCTGCGCCGCTGCGCGAGACGCTGGCCGCCGGGGTGCTGTTGGGGGCCGGCTGGCGCGGACAGGCTCCGCTGGTGAATCCCATGTGTGGCGGCGGCACGATTGCGATCGAAGCGGCGTGGATTGCGGCGCGGCGGGCGCCGGGGCTGCTGCGCCGGCGGTTCGCGTTCATGAGCCTGCGTGGTTTTGATGCGGAGGTGTGGGCGTCCCGTCGGCGGCGTGCGGCGGCGGAAGAGCGCCCGGTTGAGGTGCCGATTGTCGCGGCGGACCGGGATCCGGCGGCCATTGAAGCGGCGCGGGAGAACTTGCGCGCGGCGGGCCTGGAGGGGGTGGTTCGGCTGGTGGTGGCGGCACTGGAGGAGACGCCGGCGGTGGGTGCGGGGGCGTGGTATGCGCTGAATCCCGCCTATGGTGTGCGCCTCGGCGACGCGGAGGAGGTGGCGGCGGATCATGTGGCGATCGGGCGATTTCTGCGGCAGCGCGCGGACGGCGGCCGGGCGGTGGTGATCACCGGCAATCTGCGGATGGCCCGCCGCATCGGCTTGCGGCTTGCTCGGCGATGGACGGTCTTCAACGGTCCGATCGAGTGCCGGGTACTGGAGTTTGATCTGCGGGGACCGGTGGGGCGTGGTGGGGCGCGCGGTGGCCTCGCGCCGTCTCCGCCCGTATAGTGGGCACATGGAGACGGTGGATTGCGATGTGCTGGTGATCGGCAGTGGACTGGCGGGGCTGCTGACCGCGTATCACCTCTCCGACGACGCCCGCGTGTTGGTCGCGACGAAGCGCGAGCCGTGGGAGAGCAACACCAATTACGCGCAGGGCGGCATTGCGGCGGCAGTGGCGCCGGACGACAGCATTGAGGCCCATGTGCGGGATACCATCGAGGCCGGTGCGGGTTTGTGCAACGAGGCGGCGGTGCGGGAAATCGTTGCGGCCGGGCCGGCGCGGATCCGGGAGCTCGAGCGGTTGGGGATCCGGTTCGAGCGGCGGGAGGGCAGCGAGGAGGAGTACGACCTCGGCCGTGAGGGGGGACACTCGCGCCGGCGGGTGCTGCACGCGGGCGACATTACGGGTCGGGAACTGATTGAGGCGCTGCTGGCGGCGGTGAGTTCCCGGGCGAACGTGCGGATGTGTCCGTACTGGATGGCGATTGATCTGGTGCCGACCGGTTGGCTCGGCGCGCCGGGGCCCGACCGCTGCGTGGGCGCGTATTTCCTGGATCGGACGACCGGCGAGATCCGTGCGGTGCGCGCGGGCTGGACGGTGCTGGCGACCGGTGGGGCGGGGAAGGTGTACTTGTACACGACGAATCCGGATGTGGCGACCGGCGATGGGATCGCGCTGGGATGGCGCGTCGGCCTGCCGATCCGGAACATGGAGTTCATTCAGTTCCATCCGACCTGCCTGTATCATCCGGAAGCGAAGTCGTTTTTGATCAGCGAGGCGGTGCGGGGGGAGGGGGCGGTACTGCTGAACAGTGCCGGCGAACGGTTCATGCCGCGCTACGACCCGCGCGCGGAGCTGGCGCCGCGCGACATCGTCGCCCGCGCGATTGACCACGAAATGAAGACGCGGGGCGACCCGTGCGTGTGGCTGGACATCACGCACCGGCCGGCGGAATTTCTCATCAATCGTTTTCCGAACATTTACGCGCGGTGCTTGAAACTGGGGCTCGACATGGCGCGCGATCGTCTGCCCGTGGTGCCGGCTGCGCACTACTGTTGCGGCGGCATTGAGACGGACACATCGGGGCGGACCGCGCTGCCGGGTCTGTTTGCGGTCGGCGAGGTGGCGTGCACGGGGTTGCATGGCGCGAATCGGCTGGCAAGCAACTCGCTGTTGGAGGCGGTGGTGTGTGCGTACAACTGCGCGAACGCGATCCGGGCGGAGCTTCGCGAGCGGGGACGCCCGCCGCCGGTACGGATCCCGGACTGGAAGACCGGCGATGCGGTGCCGAGCGACGAGGCGGTGGTGGTCGAGCACAACTGGAACGAGGTGCGCACCTGCATGTGGGACTATGTGGGCATTGTGCGCACGAACAAACGGCTGGAACGGGCGGCGCGTCGCATCCGGAATCTGCGGCTCGAGATTCGGCAGTATTACAAGCAGTATCTGGTGACGAGCGACGTGTTGGAACTGCGGAACCTTGCCGCGGTGGCGGAGCTGATCATCCGTTCCGCCCGCTTGCGTCGGGAGAGCCGGGGGCTGCACTACTCGCTGGACTATCCGTGGGCCGATCCGGGGACACCCGGTGTGGACACGGTGCTGCGTGATCCGCCGGGCGGTCCGATCGCGGAGCCGCCGGATGAGTGGCACTGAGATGGCGGGATCCACCGTCGGCGCGCCGGTGCCGTCGGAGGCGGTGGGCGCATTGCGGCCGATCCCGGCTCCATGGGCGTACCGGACCCAATGGGTGCCGGAGCTGGTCGCGGTCGCGCTGGTGGCCGCGGTGTGCGCGATGTTGTTTGCGGGCACTGACCTGGATCTGCGCATTGCCGCGCTGTTTCACGGCGGCGGATCGTTTCAACGACCGTTGGAGCTCGCGCCGTTGTGGGTTTGGCTCTATCGCGGTGCGCCGGTGCTGGTGGCCGCGATTGCGGTGGGATGCGCGGCGGTGTTGCTGGCCGGGGCACGGAATCGCCGCTGGAGGTCGGCGAGCCGGGCCGCGGCGTTTGTGCTGCTGGCCTATGCGGTGGGGCCCGGGCTGATTGTGAATGTCGGCTTCAAGAACTTCTGGGGGCGCCCGCGGCCAGTGCAGGTACGCGAGTTTGGCGGCCAATGGGCATACCAGGATGTGGCGCGCCGGGGCACACCTGGGCGGGGCAAGTCCTTCCCCTGCGGTCATAGTTCGGCGGGGTATGCGCTGACCGCGTTCTGGCTGGTGTGGAAGCGACATCGTCCGCGGCGAGCGGTGGTGGCGCTCGGAGTGGCACTGGCGCTGGGGACAGCGCTGGGCATCGGCCGGATGGTGACCGGTTCGCACTTTGCGTCGGATGTGCTGGCGTCCGGGTTGGTCGTACATCTGGCCAACGTGGTGCTGTACTACTTCGTGATGAATGTGCCCGGGCGGGAGGACACCTGCCCGGGTCCGGAGCTCCCGCTGCGCATCAGCCGGGGTGCGGCGGCGGGGTGGGGGCTGCTGGGGGCGGGCGTGGCAGGGGCCTCGCTGCTGGCGACGCCGTACTATGCGGAGTTTCGCCATGCGCCGGGGCAGTCGCTTTCGAACGGCGCGCGGGTGTGTCTGCGGTTGCCGCCGGCGGAAGTGGCGCTCACGTTGCGCGAGGGAGCGGCGCTGGAGGTGCGGGGTGTCGCGGAGGGGTTTGGGATGTTCCACAGCCGGCTGCTGCGCGGCTGGACTGGTACTGGCGAGCGGTGCGAGTTCACGATGGGGATCTCGGGGTGGTTTACGGATCTGGCGATCACGATGGAGGCGGTGTTGCCGGCCGGTGTGGTCAGCGAGGTGGCGGTGGAGATGCCGCGAGGGGAACTGGCGGTGGACCGGCCCGCGGTGGCGCCCTGGCGGGTGGAGCTCGGAGGGGTGGGTGCCCGACGGTCGGGCGACAGCGCACCGGCGCCGGTGAACGCTCAGCCGTCGGAGACGAGGCGTGTTGGGCAATGGAGCGCGCGCATCGCGCCCGGCGGGTAACGGACGCGCCAGAGAAAGAGTCCTTGCGGCGGCGCGGTCGGCACGCGGGCGGTGCGGACACGGCCGGCGAGGATTGCGTCAGCCGCGTGGGGTTCCAGCTCTCCTCGGCCGACGCGGATCAGAAATCCAGCGAGGCTGCGAACCATCCGGTATAAGAAGCCGTCGGCGACCGCAACAATGATGACGGTGGAGCCCTGCCGGCGCACGTCGAGCCGGCGCAGATCGCGGACGGTGCCGGCGATCTCGCGGTTCGGATTGGCCGCAAACGCGGCGAAATCGTGTCGGCCGACCAACCGGGTGGCGGCCGCCCGCATCGCAGTCACGTCGAGGCGGCGCCGCTCCCAGGCCCGATGGTGGCGCAGAATGGGGTCGGGGACCGGTGAGTTGTCAATGAAGTAGCGATACTCTTTTTCGACGCAGGAGTACCGGGCGTGGAACCCTGGCCCGACCCGACGGACCGAGAGCACGCGCACGTCCGGCGGCAGCAGCGCGTTGAGTCCGAGCTGAAACCTTGGGAGGTCGGGGCGGAGGGGCAGATCGAAATGGACGGGCTGCTGCCGGGCATGAACGCCGGCGTCGGTGCGACCGCTGGCGTGCGCGCGGACGCGGTGGCCGGTGAGCTGTTCGATCGCCCGCTCGAGTTCGCCCTGGACCGAACGGCCGTGCGCCTGAATCTGCCAGCCGCAGAAGTCGGTGCCGTCGTAGCGGAGCACCGCGAGGTGGCGCAGCGGCCGATGCGACGGTGCGGCGGAGAGTCGAAACGACGGCGGGGCGGCCGGGGAACCGGCGCTCATGGCGGGGAGCCCTCGTCGTCGAGGGGGGAGCCGGCGCGCCGGCCGGCTTTCGAGTCGAGATAGTGCTGAAGCAGAATTTGCGCAGCGAGCTTGTCTACGGCACCGCGCCGTTCGCGTTGCCGCAGACCGGCCTCGACAAGCGCCTGTTCCGCGGTGCGGGTGGTGAAGCGTTCGTCCCATAGCTCCACGGGTTGGCCCGTCGCCTCGGCGACCCACTGTGCGAACGCCCGCGCGCGCGCGGCGGCGTCACCTTCCGCACCACAGGTGCGCACCGGCAGACCCACGACGATGCGGCGGACGGTCTTCTGCTCGCAGATGCGTCGCAGTTCGGCGGCGAGCGCGTCGCGCGGTGCGGCGTCCAGCACCACCAGTGGGAACGCGATGGTGGCGGTCGGGTCGGAGATTGCCACACCGACGCGCCGCTCGCCGGGATCGAGACCGAGAATGCGCGTCATGGCCGGTCGACTCGGCGCGCGTTATGCACCGCCTCGCTCATCGCATCGACCCAGCGCCACAGGCCGGCGCGCGCGGCGGGGGTGTGTTCGCTCGCGTGCAGGCGCTCGACGAGCGCGCTGCCGACGACGACCGCATCGGCCCAGCGGGCGGCGGCGGCCGCCTGCGCGGGGGTTGAGATACCAAAGCCGAGTGCGAGGGGAAGGCGGGTGAGCCGCCGCATGCGTCGCAGCACAGCGCGCGCGTCGGGCGAGAGTGTGCGGCGGGCGCCGGTCACGCCGGTGCGGGAAACGCAGTAGATGAACCCGTCCGCGACGCGGGCGATGCGGCGCATTCGTGCCTCGGTGCTGGTGGGGGTGACGAGAAAAATGGGTGCGAGCCCGGCGGCGCGCAGTGCGGGGAGGTAGGGACCGGCTTCGTCCGCCGGCAGGTCGAGGATGAGCACTCCATCCGCGCCGGCGTCGGCGATGCGGCGGACCGCACGTTCGAAGCCCGGCGCGAGCAGCGGGTTGAGGTAGGAGTAAAGGACGATCGGCGCGGGCAGGGCCCGGCGGATCTCGCGCACGATGTGGAGCACGACGGGCAGCGTCGCGCCGGCCCGCAGCGCGCGTTCCGCGGCGGCGGCGTTGACGGGGCCGTCGGCGAGCGGATCCGAGAAGGGCAGCCCCAGTTCGATGATGTCGGCGCCGTGCTCGACGAGCGCGCGGACGCGCGCGACGGTCTGCGGCGGGTTCGGGTCGCCCGCAGCGAGGTAGGCGACGAAGGCCGCGCGGTTCTCGCGGCGGAAATCTTCGAAGAGGCAGCGCAGCCGGGCGCTCATGCGCGCAGTATGCCCGCCATGCGGGGACGCCGCAATGCGCCGTGGCTCGAGTCGGCGGTGTCAGCGTTCGTCGGGCACCGGCGTGAGCAGCACCTCGTCGAGGCCAAACATGTACGCGGGTTTCGCGGCGGGGTTGGCGCCGACGATGGTCACGCCCAGACGGCGCGGCGCACTCCCCCACAGATGTTCACCGAGATCGAACGGCGCGGTGCGCACGACGACGGGATGATACAGATCCACCGGCGTCGAACAGGGTGTGCCGTCCAGATCGAAGCGAACGATCGCGTAGTCGTTGGCTTTGGTCAGCGTGACTGCGAGGCGGTATCGGCCGGGCCGTGGCGCGCCAACGAGGATTACGATCCGATCGCCGGGCTGGCCGCCGGTCCACCAGAGTTGGTCATCGCCGGCCCAGTGGCCGCCGGCAAACTGTGTCATGCGCTGGGTGCGGACGGTCCCGCGGGGCGGAGGGGCGCCGAGCACGTGGCCGCCGGTGGCGGCGGGCGGGCGCACCGCGTAGCCGTGGCGCTGTTCAACCGGCGGCAGTCGGATTGAATGGCGACCGCCGGGTGCGAGGTACCAGAACACGGTGGCCGCGTAAAGGGTGGGCCGGTCGTCGGGGAAGTATTTTTCGAGGCAGCCTTCGAACCGCGTCTGAAACGGCACATTGTCCGCGATGTGCCAGCGCAGCAGGGACTGGTGGCCTTCGTTGTGCTCGGTGACGGTTTGTGCGTGGAATGGTCGCTCGAACCGCTCGGCGCATCCCCACGCGTAGCCGAAGTAGTCTTCGGTGCCGGTACCGAAGGTGGAAGGGAACAGTTCGCCGTCCACAAAGAACTTTTCGTCGCCTTCGCCCCACCACCAGTGTCCCGGTTTGGCCGGCTCATAGGGGCCGCCGATGGGGTTCCACACGTGCAGCATGAGCCCGCAGAAGCGACCGCGTCCCTCCGTGACGAGAAACGGCCAGTCGGGGCGGCGGTCGGCCCGTGGCGGGGACAGCCCGCGGTGCCAGGCCGCATGGAAGCGGAGGTGTTGAGCTGCCGCCGGGTCTGGGCGATGGGCCGCGTGGAGCCGCACGGTGCGCGGCGAGGGGCCGTCGTTCGCGATTTCGATCTCGGCGGAGGAGTCGAACGGCATCGGCCAACGGGCGATCATCCACTGCGGCGTCATCGCGGTGACCCACGTTCGGAACGGGTGCCGGCCGGGCGCAGAGCCGAAGAAGTCACCGAGGGGGCATTCCACCGCGGGCGTTGGGTCGCCGTCCCATCGGATGCGCAGGACCAGCTGGCGGAGGGCAGCGGTTTCGTCGTCCGGTCCCGTAGCCTCCGCGTGTGCGCGCAGCTCGACGATTTTGCGCGGGCCGGCGATGTGGAGTGCGGTGAGGCGGGTGCCTGCGGCGACGACCACTTGCGTTGCGGCCAGAGTGGTGCCCGCGGGAAGCGGTGGGTCGTGCCGGAGCGCGTCGCCGAGTAGCTGGTTGCATTCCTCCAGCGCGCGGCGCCACGACGCGTCCGGAGCGGCGCTGAAGGTGGGGAGATCGGTGCCCGGGGGAAACGTCGAGTAGGTGAAGTGGTAGTAGCGTCCCCAGTTCGTGGCGGCGACGATTTTGCACGATCGCTGGTAGGGAATCGGGACGTAGAGGTTGTGGCCGCGCGCGGCGGTGTAGGCGAGCTGCGGAAAATCGAACGGAGCGTGGCGGCCGGTGAACCAGTTGGTGAAGGGCATGTCGAGAACGAGCTTGCCGTCCAGCACCAGGCGGACGTGGCCGGGGCCCGGCATCGCGGACCAGACCCGCCAGATGCAGCCCGGCCCAGTCATTTCCGCGAGCACGAGGTCGTCGCCCTCCCGGCGAAGGACGCCGGTGCCGTCTGCGTTGGCGTTCCATTCGAGGTAGCGGTCGGTCGCGGGGTCGTAGCGGCTGGCGCGGTCCCAGCTGGACCACTGGGCGCAGCGTTCGCCGGGCGGCGGAGGTTTCGTGAGCAGATCGAGGTCGATGAGACGGCGGACGAGGTCCGGGTAGCTGAGGGCGGCGGATGCGAGTGAGAGCGAGGGCGGCAGCACTGCGAGTGCGGTCCACGCGAAGCTGCGGGTGCTCATGCGTGAATCTCCGTGCGGCGATTAGCGCAAAGGGCGGAGGGCATGTCAACCGTACGGGGGGCGGGGGGCGTCCAACGGTTGGAGGGCGTTGCGGGGGTGTCGTTCAACGGTTGGAGAGGGGAGCGGTATCGGGGTTGTTGCAGCGGGCAAATGGGGCCCGTATCTTGAGCGGGGCGTTCATGGAGCGCGATCTGCACGTGCATACGTTTTTTTCGCCGTGCGCCGAGCCGGCGATGAGTCTGCCGGCGATCCTTGAGGCGGCGGCGGCGGCGGGAGTGGCGGAGGTCGGACTGGCGGATCACCCGCACCGGCCGGGGTTGGCGCGTCATCATCGGATGCTGGACCGGGCTCGGGAGGTGCAGCGGGGGCCGGTGCATGTGTGGATCGGGGCGGAGATCGAAGTGGTGGGGTTTCGCCAGCTGGCGTTGCCGCCCGCGGAACTGCCGGATGCCGACTACATACTGGCGGCGGCGTCGCACTATGACGTGTTGCATGCGCCGCCGGTGCCGCATTTGGAGGACCCGGTGGAGTGGGCGGACCGTTTGATGACGGATCTGGAGAATGCGGTGGGATCGGGTGCTCACGTGATCGCGCATCCGTTTTATGCGTATGCGCTGTTGCATCCGCCGGCGGGCGTCCACGTCGCTCCGATGGACGATGTTTTGGCGGAGATTCGGCTGCCGAGGCTGCACCGGTGGTTGGAGTCGGTGGCCGAGGCGGGGATGGCGCTGGAGATCGGCCCACGGCTGTGTGTGCATCTGGGGTTGGAGTCGTTCATCGAGAACGCCTACCGGCAGGCGCGGCAGCTGGGGGTTCGGTTCTCGACCGGCAGTGACGCTCACCGGCCGGGTGCGGTGGGTGTGCTGGGGCAGGCGGAGTATCTGATGCGGCGGATCGGGATCACCGATCGGGACCTTTGGAGCCCGACATTGGTGTGCCGGGCGCGTCGGGGCATGTGAGGGGGGAGGGTTGGCGATGTCCTCGGCGCTGGTGCTGCTGGACATTGACGGGACGCTGCTGACCACTGATGGGGCGGGGCGCGAGGCGTTTGCGGCGGCGATCCGGGCGGTATTTGGCTGGGAGGATGATCTGGGGTGGGTATCGTTCGCGGGCGCGACAGACCTGGGGTTGTTGCGAACGATCTGTCGGCGACACGGTCGGCGGCCGACCCGGGCGGAGGCCGGGAGGTTTTTCCGTCGGATGGAGGAGGAGTTGGCGAGGCGGCTGACGCGCGAACGGGTGCGGGTGCTGCCGGGCGCGCGACGGCTGGTGGTGCGGCTGCGGCGGCGGGCCGATGTTTCGCTGGCGCTGTTGACGGGGAACAGTCGCGGCGGCGCGCGCATCAAGCTGGAGCGGGCTGGGCTGGACGTGGGGCCGCTGCGCGGTGCGTTTGGTGATGAGATGGGCGATCGGCGACGCCTCGCGCGAGCGGCGTTGCGGCGCGTGGGAGAGGCGGGCGCATGGAGGGCGGTGTGGGTTGTCGGCGACACGCCGGCGGACATCCGCGCGGCGCTGGCGATCGGTGCACGCTCGCTGGCGGTGGCGACGGGGCATTACACGGTCAACGAGTTGCGGCGGGCGGGGGCGACGCTGGCGGTACGGCGTCTGACCGAGGTCAGCGATCTCGCCTTTCTTCGCTGAATCGGCAACCATGGGAGGCGGGTGGATGAGCAAGGGGCGGAGCATGGAGTCTTTCGAGATGCCCGCCAGCGCCCGGCAGTTGGCGGCGATGATGGATCACACGCTGCTGCAGCCGCAGGCGACGCCGCGCGATATTGCCCGGCTGGCGGAGGAGGCGGCCTTGCATCGTTGTCATGCGGTGTGCGTGAACCCCGTGTATGTGGCCGAGGCCCGTCGCCGTCTTGACGGAACGGGAGTACGCGTTTGCACGGTGGTGGGGTTTCCGCTGGGGGCGGCGACGGCGGCGGTGAAGGCGGCAGAGGCGCGGGAGGCGATCGAGCGCGGCGCGTCCGAAATTGACATGGTGATGTTCATTGGTGGGCTGAAGGCGGGGGAGGAGGGGTGGGTGCGTGACGACATTGCCGGTGTTGTCGCGGTGTGCCGGGCGGCGGGGGCGGTGTGTAAGGTCATTCTCGAGACCTGTCTGCTGAGCGAGACCGAAAAAGACTGCGCGGCGCGGCTGTGCGTGGAGGCCGGCGCGCACTTTGTGAAGACCTCCACCGGATTTTCGACGGGGGGCGCGACGGTGGAGGACGTCGCTCGGCTGGCGGCGATCGTGCGGCCGGCGGGGTTGGGGGTCAAGGCGTCGGGAGGTATCCGGACGCTGGAGGATGCACTGCGCATGATCCGTGCGGGCGCGACGCGGCTGGGGACCAGCCGTACGGTCGAGATTCTCCGGGGGTGGTCGGAGCGGGGCGAGAAATGCGGGTAGTCCTGATCGTGCTGGACTCCTGCGGTGTGGGGGCGGCGCCGGACGCGGCGGAGTATGGCGACGAGGGCAGCGCGACGCTGCAGCACGTCGCCGCGGCGGTGGGGGGACTTCGCGTGCCCGTGCTCGAACGGCTGGGGCTTGGATGTGTGCCCTCGGCATTCGGCGGGCTGCCGATCGAAGGCGTGGCGGAGGTGCGCTCGCCCGAGGCGCTGGTGGGCGCGATGCGTGAGCTTTCCGAGGGGAAGGACACGATTACGGGGCACTGGGAGATCGCGGGGCTGTGTTTGCGGCCGGGGTTTGCGCGCTTTCCGCCGGGGCCGCCGTCCTTCCCGCCCGCGCTGGTCGCCGAGTTTGAACGCCGCACCGGCCGGCGGGTGATTGGGAACCGGGCGGCGGACGGCGTGGCGATCATGAACGAGCTGGGCGCCGAGCACCTGCGCACCGGTGCATGGATTGTGTACACGAGTGCGGATTCGGTGTTCCAGATTGCGGCGCACGAGGAGGTCGTGCCGCTGGACGAGCTCTATCGCGCCTGTGAGATTGCGCGCGAGCTGTGCGATCCGCTGCGGGTCGGGCGGGTGATCGCGCGGCCGTTTGTGGGCCGGCCGGGCGAGTTCCGGCGCACCGAGCATCGCCGCGATTTCGCGTTCCGACCGGAGGAGCCGACCGTGCTTGAGCGGCTCACGGCGGCGGGCATCCCCGTCGCTGCGGTCGGCAAGATCGAGGACATCTTCGCGGGGCGTGGCATTGCGCGTTCGCGCCACACCGGCAACAACGCCGATTCACAGCGGGCGGTCGAGCTGTTCCTCGACGAGATGCCGGCGGGGCTGATTTTCGCGAACCTGATTGACTTCGACATGCTCTACGGTCATCGGCGGGATCCGGGAGGGTATGCGTGGGCGTTGGAAGAGGTCGACCGTTGGCTGGGCGGTTTGGTGGAGCGGTTGGGGTCGGAGGACGTGCTGGTGATCACCGCTGATCACGGTAACGATCCGACGTATCGGGGCAGTGACCACACCCGGGAATACGTGCCGGTGCTCGCGCTTCGTCCGGGCCGGCCGGGCGGGCAGCTTGGCGTGCGGGAGGGTTTTGCGGACGTGGCGGCCTCGATCGCGGCGTGGTTCGGGTTGCCGCCGCTGCCCCGCGGCCGGCCGTTTGGCTGGTCCGAGTCCGGAGGGCCGCTGGAATGATTGTGCCGCAGTGGGTGATCGAGAAGAAGCGCGACGGCCAGACGCTCAGCGGGGATGAGATCCGCGGCTTCATCGAGGGGTTCACCCGCGGTGAGATCGCGGACTACCAGGCGGCGGCGTTCGCGATGGCCGTCTATTTTGTGGGCATGACAGCGGACGAGACCGCGGCGCTGACCGACGCGATGCTGCGCTCGGGGGACGTGTTGGATCTGAGTGCGGTGCCGGGGCCGAAGGTGGACAAGCACTCAACCGGCGGGATCGGCGACAAGGTCTCGCTGGTGCTGGCGCCGCTGCTGGCGGCCTGCGGCGCGCGTGTGCCGATGATGTCCGGCCGCGGGCTGGGCATCACCGGCGGGACGCTCGACAAGCTCGAGGCGATCCCCGGTTTTCAGACCCGGCTGAACGAGGAACAGGCGGTCGCGGTACTTGCGGATGTCGGCTGTGTGATGATCGGGCCGACCGCGCGGGTGGCGCCGGCGGATCGCAAGTTGTATGCGCTGCGCGACGTCACCGGGACGGTGCCGTCCGTGCCGTTGATTACGGCGAGCATTCTGTCGAAAAAGCTTGCGGAGGGGGTGGAGCATTTGGTGCTGGATGTGAAGTGCGGGCAGGGCGCGTTCATGCGCGACCTAGTCCGTGCGCGCGATCTGGCAGCGATGCTCGTCGCGACGGCCCGGCGGATGGGGCTCTCCTGCCGGGCGCTGATCACGGACATGAACCAGCCGTTGGGGCGCGCGGTGGGCAATGCGCTGGAGGTGCGGGAGGCGATCGAGCTTCTTCGTGGTGGCGGCCCGCCGGACGTGGCGGCGCTGACGGTGGAGTTGGGGGCGGAGCTGCTCGAGATGGCGCGGCTCGCCCGCAGCCTGGAGGAGGCGCGTGGCCGGCTTCGCGCGGCGCTCGCCGATGGCTCAGCGTTAGAGCGGTTCACCCGGATGATCCGGGCGCAGGGGGGGGACGCTGCAGTGGTGGAACATCCCGAGCGGCTGCCGTCGGCGCCGGTGCGGTTGCCGCTGGTCTCGCCGACCACCGCGTGGGTTGCGGGTGTGGATGCGGAACGGGTGGGGCGCGCGTGCGTGTTGCTCGGCGCGGGGCGCCGGCGCACGGAGGACGCGGTGGATCCGCGCGTGGGTGTGGCCGACCTCGCGAAAATCGGCGCGAGGGTGTGCAAGGGCGAGGTGCTCGGTGTAATCCATGCGGCCGATGACGCCGGCGCGGAAGAGGCGCGGCGATTGCTCGCGGGCGCGTTCACCTTTGTGGACGAACCGCCGGCGCCGCCTCCCTTGGTGTTGGAGCGTCGGGCATGAGCATCGGTGGGCCCTGGGGCGGAGTGGATGCGGAGCGACTGGCCGCCGCGGTCGAGGCGGTTCGGCGTCGCTGGCCCGACGTACGGCCGGCGGGCGGGATGGTGCTGGGGTCAGGCTGGAGCTCCGTCGCGGAGTCGTTCGAGGCGCGGGACGCGATGCGCTACGACGACATCCCGGCGTTGGGCGCGCCGACTGTGGAGGGGCATGGTGGCCGGCTGATTCGAGCGACGGTGCGGGGGGGGGATCTTTTGATTTTCGCTGGACGGCGCCACTTCTACGAGGGAGAGGGATGGACGCCGGTGGTCGCGCCGGTGCACATCCTGCTGGCGTTGGGCGCGTCGCGGTTGCTGCTGACGAACGCGGCGGGCGGGATCGCCCCGCACTGGCGCCCGGGGGACATGATGGTGATCCGCGACCATCTGCATTTGATGGGCTCGAATCCGCTGATGGGGCCGCCGCTCGGCGCGTGGGGCGGCGTGCGCTTTCCCGCGATGACCGATGCGTATTCGCCGCGGTTGCGCGAGACGCTGCTGTCGCTGTCGCGTGCGGCGGGTGTGCGCGCGGCGCCGGGGGTGTACGCTGCGCTGAGCGGGCCGATGTACGAGACGCCCGCGGAAGTGGAGTGGCTGCGCCGCATCGGCGCCGACGCGGTGGGCATGTCGACGACGCCGGAAGTGATTGTGGCACGGGCGGCGGGGATCGAGGTGGCCGGCGTCAGCTGCATTTCGAACCTTGCGGCGGGCGCGGGGGCTGGGGCGCCTTCGCACGAGGAGGTCACCGCGACGCTTCGGGCCGCCGCGCCGGCCGCTGCGCGCTGGTTGCGCGCATTTTGGGAGGCGGAGCTCGCATGAACTCTTCGGGGAAGGGGAGGGACCTCATGGCTGCGGCGAGGCAAGCGGTCGCCGCCGCGCACGCGCCGTACTCGGGCTACCGGGTGGGGGCGGCGGTGCAGGACGAGCGCGGCCGTGTGTTCGTCGGCGTGAACGTCGAAAACGCCTCGTACGGGCTGACGCTCTGCGCGGAGCGTGTCGCGGTCGGCTCGGCGGTGGCGGCGGGCGCACGGCGGATCGTCGCGGTGGCGGTGACCGCGTCCGGCCGGGCGACGCCCTGGCCGTGCGGGGCGTGCCGTCAGGTACTGACGGAGTTCGCGGACGAATCCACCCCCGTGTGGGTGGCCGCTGCGGCCGGGCGGGTGCGCCGGACGACGGTCGGCGCGCTGCTCCCTTACGCGTTTCGATTTCGTGAGCGCCGATGAGATGTTGAACACCCGATTTCCCGCTCCCAGCCGGCCTCTAGAGGATGGCCGCGTGGAATGCGGCCTCTGCCCGCATCGCTGCAAGCTTGCCGAGGGCGCGCGAGGGATTTGTTTCGCTCGCCGTGCGCGGGCGGGGCAGGTCGAGCTGGCGGCGTACGGGCGGATCAGCGGCGTGGCAGTGGATCCGATCGAGAAGAAACCGCTGTATCACTTCCTGCCCGGCAGTCGCTCGCTGTCCTTCGGCACGATCGGCTGCAATCTGTTGTGCCGCTTCTGCCAGAACTGGCACATCAGCAAGCCGAGCGACGAGTCCGCGCTGGATCCCGAACCGGTCGCACCGGAGCAGATCGCGCAGACCGCCCGCCGGGCGGGGTGCGCGAGCGTGTCCTACACGTACAACGAGCCGATCGTCAGCTACGAGTTCACGCTCGATTGCGCGGCGGCGGTCCGCGAAGCGGGCGCGCGAAACGTCGCGGTGACTGCCGGCTACATCGAGCCAGAGCCTCGTGCGACGTTCTTCCGGTGGATGGATGCGGCGAATATTGATCTCAAATCCTTTCGCGAGTCGTTCTACCGGCGTCTGTGCGGCGTCCATCTGGCGCCGGTGTTGGAGACGATCGAGTATGTGGGGCGGCTCGGCTCGTGCTGGCTGGAACTGACCACGCTGATCATTCCAGGAGAGAACGATTCGCCGGGCGAAATCCGGGAACTCGCCGAGTGGATTGTCGAGCGGTTGGGACCGGACGTGCCGTTACACTTTTCCGCATTCCATCCGAACTACCGGATGCAGGACCGGCCGGCGACGCCGCTCGCGACGCTGCGCGAGGCCCGTAGGATCGCGAAAGCGGTGGGGGTGCGGCACGTGTACACGGGCAATGTCTGGGACGAAGAGGGCGCGACCACCTGGTGTGCGCGGTGCGGTGCGGCGCTAATCCGGCGACGCGGCTTTGCGGTGGTGGAGATGCGGCTGGCGCAGGGTGCCTGCCCAGATTGCGGGGAGCGATGTCCGGGGGTATGGGCCTGAGCGTCATCGCGGTGGGGGAGCCGCGGAGACCGTCGCAAGCCGCCGGCCGATCGTGCGCAGGAGTGAGCCGGCCGCTGTGACGCCCAGCAGCATCGCGACCGATGTCGCCACGATCGTTGCGGAGGTGGGCAGGTCGTTGCGGTATGAAACCGCGAGCCCAAGGATCGTCGAGCCGACGCCGACCACTGCGGAAGTGCGCATCACCGCGGACCACTGGCGACATAGCATCAGCCCGGCGGCGGGCGGCACGACGAGGTGACAAAGCACCAGCAGCGGTCCGACGATGCGGGTCGCTGTGGCCACGGCGACAGCGAGGACAGCGAAGAGTGCGGTTTCCCAGAGGGTGGGCCGCATCGCGAGGATGCGTGCGCACTCTCGGTCGAACATCACGTAGAGCAACGGGCGTGCGGCGAGCCGGGCCAGTGCGGCCGTGGGTAGCAGAATGAGAAGCGCGACGCGCAGGTCCGCCGGCGTGGCGAGGATCAGCTCGCCCTCGAGCGCGGCGCGGAGTTCGCGTAGACCGGGGCCCGCGCGGGCGCCCGCCAGCAGCGTGAGGGCGGCGGCACCGAGGAAGACCACTGCAACGATGGCTTCGCGGGGCAGACGTCGGCGCGTGCCGGGGCCGGCGCCGAGCGCCGCTGCCAGCAGTCCGGCCGCGGTGGAACTCGGCAGCACGGGCGCATGCCAGTGCTCCGCGACGGCCGCACCGAATACCGAGGCTTCGGCCATGGCCAGGGCCATAAAGACCGCGCCGCGCAGCACGACAAACAGTCCGAGCCAGCCGAGCGCGAGAGCGGCGATCGCTCCGGTGAGGATTGCCTCCGGAAATGAATGCAGGAGCGCGGCGAGCGTGTCCTTCATCGGTGCGCCTCCGTGCGCCGGCGAATTTTCACCGTTCGGTCTTTGACGGTGGCGATCCATTCGTCCAGGGCGGGCGAACGTGGCGGCAGCTCGCCGTGGCGAGCCGCAATCACCGCACCGTGCCGTTCGGCGGTGAGGTGCTGCAGTTCGCTCCAGACGGTCGCCTCGGACACTGCGTCTAGCTCGGAGGTCGCCTCGTCCAGCGCAAACAGGCGCGCGCCGGAAATGAGCGCCCGCGCCAGCAGGAGCTTCTGGCGCATTCCGCCGGACAGTTCCGCGTATCGCTTCGTCGCGTGGTCCAGCAGATCGAACCGTCTCAGCCACTGGTCGACCAGAGCGCGGTCCGCTGGTCGGGGGTGTCGCCACGGGCCGGATCTGGCCAGCAGGCCCATCTCGGCGATCTCGCGGGCGGACATCGGAAAGCGGTGATCGAACCAGGCTTGCTGCGGGACGTAGCCGATCGGATGCGCGTGAACGGCACGGCGGACCACGCCCTCCAGCGGCGCGCACAAGCCAACCATCGCGCGTAGCAGCGTGGTTTTGCCCGCCCCATTCGGTCCGATGAGCCAGAGCCATTGGCCAGGTTTGATTGCGAGGTTCACGTTCTCAAGTACCGTGTGCGGGCCGTAGCCGAGGGAGGCGTTCTCGACGACCACCAACGGGACCGCCGCCGTCGGCACGCGGTCGAGGCGGGGGGCAGGCGATGTCGGGGCAGGTGTCATCGCCGTGCCTCGCATATGCGCCGTACAATTTCGTCGAGCAGCGCGATGTAGCCGGAGACCTCTGGCGCTCCGCCGACGCTGATCGGCGCGATCACAACCCGCGCGCCGGTGTCTCGCGCGAGCCGACGCGCGGCCCGGTCGGAGTAATGCGGTTCTTGAAGGATGAAGCGCACGCCTGCGGCACGCGCGCGTTCGGCGAGCGAGTCGAGCCACGCGCCCGAGGGGGGCACGCCGGGTTGGGGCTCGATCTCGCCGGCGATGTGGAGGCCAAACCGGTGTGCGAAATAGGTCCAGCTCCGGTGGTAGGTGAGGAGCCGGGTGCCTCGGAACGGTCGCATCGCGGCGTACCAGCCGCCGGGGCTGAGGCCGAGCGATGCGGCCCGACTGTCCAGCTCGCCCGCCCGTTGTGCCGCCCACGCTTCGTCGCCGGTGAGGCGGGTGAGCAGCTGCGAGCCAAACATGGCGGTGTCCAGCCGGCGTTCAAAGTCGGCGAGGCGGGCCGTGTAGTTGGTGGCGCCCGTCGGATCGAGCCTCGTCAGACGTTCTGCGATCCCGCGGGCGAGCAGCCGGCCGTTCCAAGGATCCGTCCAGTAGTGGGGATTGCCGGCGGGGTGCACGTGGCCGGCGGAGCGACTCAGCCGCCCGGTCGCAACGTCGAGCGGCTCGATGAGCGTGGCAGCGTCCAGATGGCCGGGGCGGCCGGGCAGGATGCGCGGGTTGCGGGCGTTTTCGAGCACCGCCGGCTCCCATCCGGCTTCGAGGTCCAGTCCGACGCGGATCCAGAGGTCCGCATCGCGTGCTGCCAGCACAAAGGATGGACGGCCCTGCACCGAATGAGGGTCCTCCCACCCGCGGCAGATCGAGCGCACGGCAACGCGGTCCCCCCCAATCTCGCGTGCGATTGCGGCGAGGTCCTCGGTGGTG
The DNA here is from genome assembly GCA_026417735.1 of Kiritimatiellia bacterium. NCBI lineage: Bacteria > Pseudomonadati > Kiritimatiellota > Kiritimatiellia > Kiritimatiellia bacterium. Next base: position 18,371 of record JAOACR010000016.1, on the reverse strand, counting down.
GTCACCAGCCGAAGGGAGCCGGCGGCCGTGACGCCGACCAGCAGCGCGGCGGGGGTAAGGACGGTGGCGACGCGATGTTGAAAGTTCATTGCGCGCCTCAGAACTTGTGCGCACCGTGTGCGCCGAGTGAGAAGATCGCCTGGAGGTAAAGCTCTGTGACCGTGTCGGCACCGTCCGCCAGTTCGTATCGGCCGCGGCTTACCTGCGCGCGGAATCGCGAGAATTCGGAAGGCGCGAACTCCAGCATCGCGGAGGCTTTCCAAGAGGGGTCCGACTCGTCCACCGAGCCATCGGGCAGCTCGTCGCGGTTGATCAGCCCCGCCTGCTCCCAGCGCACTCCCAGGCGCCAGCGGGGCAGAACACCATACACCGCCTGCAGGTAGTACCCGTCCTGCGCCGTTTCGAGAGCTCGGCCGATCAGTTCAGGGCGAAGCTTGTGAGCGACCAGACCGAGGCTGCGATCCCGGCGGGCGTATTCGCCCTGGATGGTGAGATCGCCCTCGCCGTACGGGCGAGCGGCGTCGTACTTGTAGACGGCGTCGGCTCCCCAGATGATCGCTTCACCATCCAGCCAGTGATCGGGTTCGCCGTCCTGATCCTCGTCGTGTTCCTCCTGGTGGCGGCCGAGGATGCCGAAGGTACCGATCTGGAGGCCGTGGGGACCCGGCACGGGAGGGCCGAACTTCAACCAACCGACGCAGAGTCGCGGCGCGTCGTGCGGCGGCAGCGGCGCGTCGCCAGCATGCGAGAACGCCTCCGATTCGCCTTGGAAGAGCTCCGCGCCGACGAGCAGGTACCACGGCGTGGGCGCCAGCCAGCTCAGCTGCAGACCGGTATCATTCAGCCCGTGTTCGCCGAGCATCAGCCGGTAGACGAGCGGTTGGTCCGCGAAGTCCCACTCGTGGGGGTGTCGAGGATTGATGTAGCCGAAGTCGCTGTAGAACTTGCCGCCCTTTAGTTTCAAGCCCAGCGGCAGGGAGAGCGTCTCGAACCACGCTTCCTCGAGCTCAGCGCCGGCGCGCGTGACGACGACGTTCACCATGCCTCGCGCGTACGGATCGACTGCGGCGGAGAGAACCAGCTCCACGTGCCGCAGGTTGAACCCCTGGCGCGGTGTCTCCGGGTGTGAGTGATCGCCGTTGTGCGAACGAGAATGGTGGGCGCGGAAGCCGGGAAGCTCTCTGAGCACATGTCGGATACCCTCCGCACTGTCATCGTCGTGGTAGAACACATCGAGGATTGCCGAAATGTCGGGGTTGAACGTCGGTTGCATTCGCCGGCCAGAGGCCGCCGCGTCGCGATCGGTTTGGCCCGCCGCGGCCAATGTGAGGGCAATGATCGCGAGAGCGATCGGTACAGTAGTTGTCTCGAGAGCAGATTTCATGCAGGAGTCCTCCGCTGTTGATGATCCTGTTCGCCGGCATTGCCGCTTCGCGCGGCGCGCGTTCCATCGTGCGCCGGCGGGGCGGTCAACGACGTAGACGAGGATTAGGCGGAGGGCGGCCCGCAGGAGGGGGGCCAGTCCAGATCGCCCGGCGGCGCGGGGAGAACGAGAGACTCTGGCTCGGTCCGCCGGAGGAGCGGAAATGCCGCGGTGGGCAGCGATGGCGCGATCGGAACTTCGGGGGACGAAGAGGCCAAGCCACAGCGGTCACAGTGGCTGGGATCCTGGGTGCCGGGAACGAGAGGATGGGCCGGGGTTGAGTGGCCGGGCCGCGCGGCATGGGTGTGAGCCGTGCAGCTCGATGGGTGGCGGTGCGGCAGCGTGCCCACGAGCCACCCCGCGGCGGCCGCCCACAGCCACACCAACCCCAAGCGGGAACGTTGCATCACGGTTCTCTTACCGATTCAACACCAGCGAGAGCATTCTCTTAAGATGCTGCGGTGTCAAACGGGGAGTTGAGGCAGTGTTGGGAGCGGGGGAACGCTTCAGCGGCAAGCGCGGTCGGCAAAAGGTTGGATTTGCGGAGGAGCGCCATGCTGTGCTACTGCTGGATGCGATTGAGGAGGTCCCAATGAATGCGGAGAGGATGAGTCGGCGCTCATTTGCAAGAGTCGGGGCACTTGCGGCGGTCGGTCCGTTCGTGGCGGCGGGGCCGGCTGGTGGTGCGGGGCCGGCGAAGATCATTGGGGTGGCGTGCAGTCCCCGCCGCGGCATGACCACCGCGAAGGCAGTGCAGGCGGCGCTGGACGCGGCGGCGGCGGCAGGTGTGGCGGTGGAGCTGTTGGACCTGGGGGGGCTGCGGGTTGGGGGCTATTCGAAGCCGCCGCCGGAGGACGATTTCACGCCGCTGCTGGCCCGGTTTGGGGATCCGGCCGTCGCGGGGCTGATCATCGGATCGCCCTGCTATTTCCGCGCGCCCAGTGCGCTCTGTCGTGCGTTCATCGAGCGGCTGGCGCCATTGCGCGAGCCGACGATGCGGCTGCAGGGCAAGCCGGTGGGGGTGGTGGCGGTGGGCGCCTTCCGCAATGGCGGACAGGAGCTGGTGATCGCTGAAATTCTGACCTCGATGCTGTGTTTTGGGATGGTGGCGGTGGGCGGGGATGCGCCGGCGTTTCAGGGCGCGACGGTGTTGTCGAAGGACGATGACATCGCCGGGGATGAACTTGGCCTGGACACCTGCCGAAAATTGGGGCAGCGGATGGCGCAGCTCGTCGCCTCTCGCGGTGGGGAAAGATTGGCGTAACGGCGCGACACCGCGCTGCGGCGAGGCGATGGCGCATTATTGACACCTTGCGCGGGGCCGGCCTATCGTGCGGGGGCCGGGTCAGGGCGGCCCGGTGGAGAATCCGACGATGCGATGGTGGACCGGTGTTGTCGCGGCGGTGGTCGCAGCGGGCTGTTTCCGCGAGGTGATCCGCACGTTTGAGATCCGGGTGCCGCAGATGCGCACACCCCAGGCGGCGCAAATGATCGAGCAGGCGCTGCGAGTGTTCGATACGAACATCCTGATCCGGGTGGAGACGGATCTCTCGAATCGGGTGGTGCGGGTAACCTACAACAGCGAACGCGCGGCGCGTCGAAACTTCGAGCGAGCGATCGTTGTTCTGGGTTTTGATGCCAATGATTTGCCGGGCGACCCGGGCCGCAAGTCACAATTACCGGAGGAGTTGAGGTGAGCCGGGTGGTGGTGGCAACCGGCTCGCAGAGACCCGTCGCGCGACGAGACCGGGCAGTGTGGGTGCCGGTTGTGCGGCGGGGAGACCGGCCGATGCCCTTGATGCCGGTTGTTGGTGCCGCGGCGCGGCGGCGGATCGAGGATTGGCTGCGGCGGACGCGGGACGCGGCGAAGCCGGGTACGGTCACGTTGCTGCCCGGCGATGGAGCGGACGGCGCGGGGTGGTGGGTGCTGAGCGGCGCCGGAGAGACACCGCGGCCGCCGCTGTGGCGGGTTGAGCACTCGCTGGGCGCGGCGGTGCGGGCGTGCGATTCGCGTCAGATCCAGGTTCTGGAGGCCTCGTTGGGGATGGGGGAGGGTGAGCCGGCCTCGGTGGCGCGGCGGCTTGCGTTTGCGGCGGTGTTGGCGGGGGGGTGGCCGGACAAACCCCAACAGAAGGTTCCTCGTCGTGGGACGCTACGGTTGGAGTTGGTCGGTGCAGAGGGCCGGGAGGTGTCGCGGTCGGCCGCGGCCGGTGCGGGCGAAGCGGAAGCGCTGCTCGAGGTTGTGGAACTGGCGAATCGGCCGGGCAACGAGGCGCCACCGTCGGTGATTGCGCGGGAAACCTCCCGCATCTGTCGGCGGCATGGGCTGCGGTGCCGGGTGCACGACCATCGGGCGCTGCAGCGGGCCGGCTGTGGCGCGCTGCTGGCCGTGGGTCGCGGTAGTGCGCATCCGCCGTGTTTGATCGAGATCGAGTATCGCGGCCGCGGCGCCGGCCGGCGGCCGCTGGCGCTGGTGGGCAAAACCATCACATTTGATTCCGGCGGCCTGTCGCTCAAGCCGTGGAAGGGCATGCAGATGATGCGCTACGACAAGAGCGGCGGGATGGCGGTGCTCGGCGCGATGGTGCTGGCCGCGGTGCGGCGACTGCCGTTGTGGGTGACCGGCTGGCTGCCGGTGGCGGAAAACATGCCGGACGGCGCCGCGGTGCGGCCCGGCGATGTGCTGCGAACGCGCGCGGGGCTGACCGTTGAAGTGGTCTCAACGGATGCGGAGGGCCGGTTGATTCTGGCGGATGCGATCGCGATGGCGGCGGACCGGCGCCCCGAGGTGATCGTGGACATTGCGACGCTGACCGGCGCGGTGGTGGTCGCGCTGGGCCATCACGCGGCGGCGGTGCTGGGGAACGACGATGGACTGATCGCGGCGCTGCGGGCGGCCGGCGAGGAGTGTGGCGAACGGTTGTGGCCGCTGCCGCTGTGGCCCGAGTACGACGGCGCGCTGGCGAGCGAGTTTGCAGATCTCGCGAATTCGGACGCCGGTGAGCACGGGGCAGGGACGATCCTCGGTGCGGTGTTTCTGAAGCGGTTTGTTCCGGAGGGCGTGCGCTGGGCGCATCTCGATGTGGCGGGCACCGCACGCGACTCGGCGGGTGCTGCCCACCGTCGAGCCGGTGCAACGCTGTTTGGCGCGCGGCTGCTCGCGGAGTGGCTCACACGGCATCACGACGCATCCACGCGGAGCTGAGCAGAATGGATCGCGCCTACACCATCATTGACATCCCCGAGCTACGGAGGGTCAAAAGCGGCAAGGTGCGCGAAATGTTTGACCTCGGGGAATGCTGGCTGCTGGTCGCGACCGACCGCATCTCCGCGTTCGATTGCGTTCTGCCGACCGGAATTCCGGCGAAAGGACACGTTTTGAATCTGATGTCGGCGTTTTGGTTTCGCCACCTTGCCGACGTGGTGCCGAACCACTGTGTGTCGGTGCGGTTTGGCGATCTGCCGTCGGTGCTGCAGGAATACCGGGGGCTGCTGCGGGGTCGGACGATGATCGTGAGGAAGGCCGATGTCCTGCCGGTGGAGTGCATCGTCCGCGGTTACCTTGCCGGGTCGGGATGGAAGGAATACCAGGCGACGGGTGCGATCGGTGGCATGCCACTGCGGGCGGGGTACCGGCTGGCCGACCGCCTGGACGAGCCGCTGTTCACGCCGTCCACCAAGGCGGCGGCGGGCCACGATGTGAACATCACGTTGGAGGAGACGGCGAAGCTGATCGGCGCGGAGCTCGCCGCGCGCGTGCGGGACATCAGCCTGGAACTGTACCGGCGCGCCGCCGCGTGGGCTGCCGAACGGGGCATCATCATCGCCGATACGAAATTCGAGTTTGGCCTGATTGACGGACAGCTCCATCTGGTCGACGAGGTGTTGACGCCGGACAGCTCGCGCTTCTGGCCCGCGGACCGGTACGAGCCCGGTCGGAATCCGCCCTCGTTCGACAAGCAGTACGTTCGCGATTACCTCGAGTCGCTACCGTGGAACAAGACACCGCCGGCGCCCGAGCTGCCCGCGGAGGTGGTCGAGCGCACACGGGTGAAGTACATCGAGGCCTTTCAGCGAATCACTGGGCGGGCGCTCTCCGCGGCGATTGCGGACGCCTGACGGCCCGAAGCCGTGCGGCCGTTCATTGACCAGTTCATCGAGTTTCTCGAGCTCGAGCGGGGACTGAGTCCCCACACGCTGGCGGCGTATCGGACGGACCTTCGCGAGTTCGAGCGGTTTCTTGCCGCGCGACGGGTCGCTTCACCGGCGGAAATCGGGCGGGCGGAGATCGTCGCCTTTTTGATGGAGGGGCGGGATGCGGGGCTGCGCAGTCCGACGATTGCGCGCCGGCTGGCGGCGATCCGGTCCTGGTTCCGGTACCTGCACGGTGAGGGGCTACTGGCGGCGGACGTCGCGGAGACGATGGATGCGCCGAAACTTTGGCGCGCGCTGCCGGACGCGCTCACGCAGCGGGAGGCGGATCGGCTGCTGGCGGCGCCGGATCTGGACCGGGCGCACGGTGTGCGCGACCGTGCGCTTCTGGAGCTGATGTACGCGACGGGGCTGAGGGTGTCGGAAGTGGCGGGGTTGACGCTCGATCGCGTGCGGCTGGAGGAACGCGTGCTGCGGTGTCTTGGCAAGGGGGGACGCGAGCGGTTGGTGCCGTTTGGCGAGACCGCGCGCGCGTGGTTGCTGCGGTATCTCGAGGAAGAGCGACCGCGGTTGGCGGGCCGCCGCGCCTCGTCGGCGCTGTTCCTTTCCGCACGGGGTGGGGCGCTGAACCGGCGTACGATCTGGGCGATCGTGCGGCGATCGGCCGCGCGGGCGGGGCTGGCGAAGCGCGTTCATCCGCACACGCTGCGGCACACGTTTGCGACGCATTTGCTTGCGAACGGCGCGCCGCTGCGTGTGATCCAGGAGCTGCTCGGCCACGCGGACATCGCGACGACGCAGATTTACACCCACGTGGACGCGGGACGGCTCAAGCAGGTTCACGAGCGGTACCACCCGCGCGCCTAGCCGCGTGGTCCGCGATCGCGGCCCGCAGCAGATCGGCCATGTCGGCTGCTGCTCGTTCCCAGCTGAACCTCGCGGCCCAGCGCAGCGCGCCTTCCCGGAGACGGGCGGCGAGGGCCGGATCGGTGAGGAGGCGGCGGGCCGCGGTGGCCAGCGCCCGCGGGTCGCCGTGCCTCACCAGCATGCCGCTGACACCGTCGAGGACCGCGTCGCGGAGGCCGGGCGAGTCGCTGGCAATCGCGGGTGTTCCGCAGGCGTTTGCTTCAATCACGGAGAGCCCCCAGCCTTCCTTCGGAGAGGGGTACACCAGCGCGCAGGCGCGGCGCATTCGCCGGATTTTCTCTTCCTCGCTCACGCGGCCCGCGAAGTCGACCGCATCGCCCAGACCCAGTTCGGCTGCGGTCCGACGCAGCGCGGGCTCATGGTCGCCGGCGCCGACGATTTCCAGCCGCGCTTCCGGCATGTCGCGCCGCAGTTGCGCGAGCGCGGCGAGCGCGGTCTCGATGCTTTTGTAGCGCTTGAGGCGGCCGACGTAGAGCAGGGTGGGCACGGCCGCGCGCGGCACGGACGCGTCAGGGCGGTACCGCGCGTGGTCGATGCCGGGCGGAATCACGCGGATCCGGTCCGGCCGGACACCGCGCCGGATCAGGTCGTCGCGAGTGGTCTCCGACAGCGCGGAGAAGCGGCAGCGGCGATACACCCACGGAATCGGGCGTTCCATCGCCCAGACGTAGGCGGCCAGCGGCCAGGGGGCCTCCCGGAAGATCGTCTCGCCAAAGAGGTGGGGCACATGCGCGACGACGGCACAACCCGGCCGCAGGAGGGGCAGAAAAAAGGGCACCTTGTCGAGTCCCTCGACGATCACATCGTGATGGTGCTCTCGCCGCAGTCGCAATGCGGCGGCCGGTGCGACGTAGTTGAACAGCGGTTGCGGCCCGCGACGGATCACGCGGACGCCGCGCAGCTCGCACTGGGGCGCCGCGCCGGCGGGGCGGCAGCAGAGGTAGTCCACCCCGTGCCCTGCGGCGACGAGCCGCGCGGCCACCTCGAGTAGGAGGGTCTCGGCGCCGCCCGCTTGCGGGTGAAGCGGATCGCGGAACTCGACCAGCAGGATTCTCACGACGGCCGGCGCGCCGCGACGCTGCGCGGATGCACGCCGACGGGCCGTCGCCGCAGACCGCTGCGCAGCCACAGCCGGCCGACGAGGAACATCGCTTCGCTGATGATCGAGCGGTTCATTTTGGAGACGCCGCTGCGGCGATCCTCGAAGATGATCGGCGCTTCGACGATGCGGAACCCGCGAATCCAGGCGCGGTGCAGCGTTTCGATTTGGAACGAGTAGCCGTTGGACCGCAGCGTGGGAACGTCGAGCTCCTCGATCACCTCGCGCCGGTAGCACTTGAAGCCGCCGGTGGGGTCCGCAAACGGCATGCCAGTGACCAGGCGGACGTAGGCGGCCGCACAGACGCTCAGCATCAGGCGCGAGAGCGGCCAGTTGGTGATGCGGATACCGCCGACAAACCGCGAGCCGAGCACGAGGTCGGCCTCATCCGCGAGCGATCGCAGGCGGGGGAGGTCCGCCGGGTTGTGCGAGAAGTCCGCGTCCATTTCGAAAATGAAGCGGTAGTCTCGCTCGAGAGCCCAGAGAAAGCCGGCCACGTATGCGCGGCCGAGTCCCTGTTTGCCGGGGCGGTGGATCACGTGAATGCGAGGGTCCGCGGCCGCCATCCGATCGAGGAGGTCACCGGTGCCGTCGGGCGAGTTGTCGTCGACGAAGAGATGTTCCGCGGAGGGCAGTGCGGCGAGGGTGGCGCGCGCGATGGCCTCGACGTTTTCCCGCTCGTTGTAGGTGGGCGTGATGACCAGCGACTCGGCCATGGGCGGAGTATAGCCGTGACGGCGGGCCGAACAAGCGGCGGCGGCCTAACGGGCTGGTCCGAGGGCGCGGGCCGGAGGGCGACGTTGTATGATGGAGGAATGATCCGGACCTCGGCGCCAGGCAGTGTGATGCTGTTCGGCGAACATGCGGTGTTGCATGGCTATCCGGCGGTGGTGATGGCGGTTGCGCGGCGGGTGCATGTGAGCGTGACGCCGCGTGCGGACCGGCGGGTGCGGATTGTCTCGGCGCTGGCCACGCGCGAGCGCTCGCTGGACGAGATCGAGCCTTCGGCGCCGCTGGCGTTCGTGGAGCGCGCGATCCTCGCGTGCCGACCGGAGTTGCCGACGGGGATGGAGATGGTGATCGAATCGGATTTTCCGCCGACCGTGGGGCTGGGGTCCTCCGCGGCCGTCACTGTGGCGGCGCTCGCGGCGTTGCGAAGGTTGGCGGGCCGCGGGGGGACGCCGGCCGAGTTGGCGCGGGAGGCGGTGGCGGTGATCCGAGCGGTGCAAGGAGCGGGTTCCGGTGCCGACGCGTGGGCGAGCGCACTGGGGGGGCTGAGGGTGTTTGCGCGCGACGGTGAGACGGACCGGCCGCTGCGGGGAGCGCCGCCGTTGTTACTGGTCTATTCGGGTCGAAAAACCCCGACGCCGGTGGTGATCGAACGGGTCGAAGCCCTTCGGCGGCGTCTACCCGCGGTGGTGGGTGGGATATTTTCGGCGATCGGCGCGCTGTCGCTCGAAGGTGCGGCGGCAATCGAGGCCGGTGACTGGCGGCGGCTTGGCGCTGCGATGAACATTGGACATGACCTGATGGCGGCGCTGGGGGTGGATACGCCCGAGCTGCGCGCGATTGCGAACGTGCTGCGCTCCGATCCCGGTGTGTACGGCGCGAAGATCTCCGGGTCGGGCCTTGGCGACTGCGTGGTGGCGGTGGGACGTCGGGAGCGCACCGTCTCGGATGAGCGGGACATCGAGGTGGCGGTTTCGGCCGACGGAGTGCGGTTTGAGGAGGAGGGAGGGTGAACAGCTTGGTGGAAACGGCGGGAGAAGTGGAGGCACGGCGACGGGCGGCGGTCCGCGCCGTTCTGGGCGAGCGTGCGGATCGTCCGCCGGTGGGGGCGGCCGCGGCCTATGCACCGGCGAACGTGGCGCTGGTGAAGTACTGGGGTAAGCGGGACGAGGCGCTCCATCTGCCGGAGACCGATAGTCTATCGATCTCGCTCGGCCGACTGGGTACGGACACGCGGATTGAGGTTGCGGGCAGCGACGAGCTGATTTTGAACGGCCAGCCGGTGGTGCGTGAGGATCCGGCGGCCCGGCGACTGTTTGAGTTTCTGGGGTTATTGCCGACACGGCCGGCAGGGGGGTTCCGCATCGTGACGCGCAATACGGTGCCGACGGCGGCGGGGGTGGCGTCGTCCGCTTCCGCGTTTGCGGCGCTGGTGCGGGCGCTGGACGCGGTGTACGGCTGGGGATTGTCTGAGCGCGAACTGTCGGTGCTGGCGCGGCTGGGAAGTGGCAGCGCGTGTCGGTCGCTCTGGCGGGGATTTGTGCGATGGCGTCGGGGCGAGCGGGCGGACGGTCTGGACAGCCACGGCGAGCCACTGGGCGCGGAGTGGCCGGAGCTGCGCGTCGGGTTGTGGCGGGTGGATGAGGGTCCGAAGGGGCGGGGATCCGGTGAGGCGATGGCCCACTGTCGCGCGACGTCGCCGTTGTATCGAGCCTGGCCGGAAGTGGTGGTGGCGGATCTGCGGGAGGTTGAGGCGGCGATCGCGTCGCGGGATATCGAGCGGTTGGGGCGCGCGGCGGAAGGTAATGCGCTGGCGATGCACGCGGTGATGTGGGCAGCTCGCCCGCCGGTGCGCTACTGGACAGCGGCGACGCTGGAGGCGGTGCGCGAGGTGGAGGCCGCGCGACGGGAGGGTGTGCCGGTATGGTTCACGATGGACGCAGGACCGAACTTGAAGCTGCTGTACGAGCAGCGAATCGGTGCGACGGTGCGCGCGCGGTGGCCGCAAATCGAGGAGGTGGTTCCCTGAGTGGTCGGTGCCGCGTTCTGCGCGGTTGACGGCCGAATCGCTGCTTGACCGGCCGACTGTCGGGACGGAAGATAACATGTTTTACGCAACAGAATGAAGACGTTCCTTGAGACAGTGGGGCCCTGTCGGGTGCGGGTGCGGGTGGCGTTTGACCCGCCGGACGTGGCGGAGGTGCGGCGGGCGATCGTCGAGCAGATGTCGAAGACGGTGACTGTGCCGGGGTTCCGGCCGGGGCGCGTACCGCCGGAGGTAACCGAGCTGCGCTATCGGAACGAGGTGACTCGCCGGACCCATGAAGCCCTGCTGAACCGGGCGACGCTTTCCGCGTTTGACGCAGTTCCGGAGCGGGCGCTGATGGTGGTGGACCGTGGCGCGGAGGCACTGACGGATGCGGCGGGGCCGCATGAGTGCTGGGTACTGGTCGAGACGATGCCGGACTTCGAACTGCCGGAGTACCGTGGCATTCCGGTGCGCGTGCCTCCCGCGACGGTGAGCGAGGAGGAGGTGGACCGGGCGGTGCGGGCGCTGCGGGAGGAGCGAATGGGGTACCGCAAGGTTGCCGATCGGCCGGTGGCGGTGGGCGACTGGGTGAAGGTCGACGCGGTGGGGGAGATGGATGGCCGGCCGCTCGCGGAAATGGACGGTGCCGCGAAGCGGCTGGCGAGGATTGCGGGGCAGTGGCTTTCCACTGAGCCCGAGGCGTTTCCGCCGGGGCTGGGAGCGTCGCTGGTGGGGTCGGCGGTGGGCGAGTCGCGCACGGTGACGGTGAAGTTTCCCGACCGCTTTGGCGTCGCGGAGCTCGCCGGCCGCAGCGTTGTGTACCGGGCCACAGTGTTGGCGATTCGCGAGCCGGTCCTTCCCGAACTGGATGACGCGTTCTGTTCGGCTCTCGGTGTGCACAGCGTGGACGAGCTCAGGGCAAAGGTCCGCTCGGAGCTTGAGGAGGCGCGTCGCCGCCGAATTCGCGAGGATGTTCGGGGGCAGATTTTGCAGTATCTGCTGGCGCGGACACCGATGACCCTGCCCCCTGCGGCGGTGGAGGAGGAAACGCGCGACCTTGTCGTGGAGATGGTGCGGCAGGCGATGGGGCGCGGCGCTGACGAAGAGGCGATCCGGCGCAACCGCGAGCAGATTGAGGCCGCGGCGCGGGCGAGCGCGGAACAGCGGCTGCGCGTGCGGTTCATTCTCGACCGCATTGCGGAGGCCGAACATATCGTCGTCAGCGACGAGGACCTCGAACGTCACGCGACGGCGATTGCCGGGCGCTCGGGCTCGGATGCGGCGACCTGGTTGCGGGAGGTTCGGGAACGCGGACGGATCGAGCAGTTGCGGGCGATGTTGCGGCCGGAGAAGGTGTTGGAGCATCTTGCCGGGCTGGCCCGCGTCGAGGAAGGAGCGCAAACGTGAACGAGTCTGCACAGATTTTGATTCCGATGGTGATCGAGCAGACCGGGCGCGGCGAGCGCGCGTACGACATTTACTCCCGTCTGCTGAAAGACCGGATCGTGTTTCTTGGCACTGCAGTGACCGATGAAGTAAGCAATCTGGCGATCGCGCAGTTGCTGTTTCTGCAGAGCGAGGACACCGAGAAGCCGGTACGGCTGTATATCAATTCGCCGGGCGGATCCGTCACTGCCGGTTTGGCGCTGTACGACACGATGCGGTATCTGAGCTGCCCGGTGGAGACGTACTGCGTCGGTCAGGCGTCGAGCATGGCGGCGGTGCTGGTGGCGGCCGGCACGAAGGGCCGTCGCTACGCGTTGCCGAACGCTCGCATCATGATTCATCAGCCGTGGGGTGGTGTGGAGGGACAGGCGGCGGACATCAGCATACAGGCGAAGGAGATTCTCCGGCTGCGGGATCGGCTGAACGAGATTCTGGCGTTTCACACGGGCCGCAGCGTGGAGGCGGTGGCGAAGGATACGGATCGAGACTTCTTCATGTCCGCCGAGGAGGCCCGCCAGTACGGTCTGGTGGACGAGGTGCTCCGACCGCGGGAGAAGGCGGGTGGACGGGAGGGCTGAGCCCGATGGCAGACAGGCCATCCCGGCGATGTTCGTTTTGCGGTCGGCCGGACGACGAGGGACTGCGCATGTTCGCGGCGCCGCGCGCGACGATTTGCGAGGAGTGTGTGCGCACGTGTGCGGCGATGCTCGAGATGCCGGAGGTCGGCGCCCGTGGCGTCGGCCGTCGGCGATCGGCGCCGGAGATCGAGGTGCCGACGCCGCGCGAGATCCACGCGTTTCTGGACCAGTACGTGGTGGGGCAGGAGACGGCGAAGCGCGTGCTGTCGGTCGCGGTCTATAACCACTATCAGCGGATACGGGCGCGGGAAGGCGCGGAGCCCCCCGAGTTCGCGGACGTTGAGCTGGACAAAAGCAATGTGCTGCTGATCGGCCCCACCGGTTCGGGCAAGACGCTGCTGGCGCAGTCGCTGGCGCGGATGTTGAAGGTTCCGTTCAGCATTTCCGACGCGACGACGCTGACGGAGGCCGGCTATGTTGGCGAGGACGTGGAGAATATTTTGTTGCGTTTGATCCGCGCGGCGGATGGCGACGTGGCGCGCGCGGAGGTCGGCATCGGCTACATTGACGAGATCGACAAGATCGCGCGGAAGATGGAGAACGTTTCAATCACCCGGGACGTTTCGGGTGAAGGGGTGCAGCAAGCGTTGCTGAAGATTCTCGAGGGGACCGTCGCGAACGTTCCGCCGCAGGGCGGTCGGAAACATCCGCTGCAGGAGTACATTCAGATTCAGACGCGGAACATTCTGTTCATTTGTGGCGGGGCGTTTGTGGGTCTGGAGGACATCGTTCGCCGGCGGATCGGGACCAGCCGGCTCGGCTTTCATGCGGGGCCGGAAACCGGTCGTGCGGCCGCGAGCGTCGAGCCGGAGGATCTTCGCCAATTCGGGTTGATTCCGGAGTTCATCGGTCGGCTGCCGGTGGTGACGGTGCTGGACCCTCTGACGGAGCAGGAGCTCTTTCGGATTCTAACGGAGCCGCGGAACGCGATTGTGCGGCAGTATCAGAAGATGCTGGCGCGCGAAGGGATTCGGCTGGAGTTTACCGAGCCGGCGTTGCGGGAGCTGGCGCGGCGTGCGGTTTCTCGGGGGACCGGCGCGCGGGGGCTGCGGGCGATGCTCGAGACGGTGATGCTGGACGTGATGTATCACGCGCCCGACCATCCGGGCTCGGCCGCACATCCGCGAGTGGTGAGGGTGGATCGTGCAATGGTCGCGCGGCGGCTAGATGCTGACGAGCGGCCGAACGCGATGAGCCGGTGCGCATGAGGGGCGAACGCGTCCCCCGGTGGGCGACGGCGGTCGCACTGCTAGTGGCCTTCGCGTGCGCCGCACGCGAAGTACCGATTGTGCTGCTGCACACTACTGATCTCCACGGTCGGCTGGTCAACCTGGTGCCGGAGGGCGGCGTTGCGTCCGAGGCGGGGCTGTGGCGCTGTGCGACGCTGATCCGACGGGTTCGCGCGCGGGAACCGAACGTGCTGTGGGTGGACTGCGGTGACACCATCCAGGGCACGTTGGAGAGCCTGGAAACGGGTGGCCGCTTGATGCTGGATGCGCTGGCGCGCGCGGGCTGCGACGCATGGGTCCTCGGCAACCACGAGTTCGATTGGGGGCTGCCGGCGTTGCGCGCGCTGGTTGAGGCGTCGCCGATTGCGGTGCTGGGGGCCAACATCGGGCCGGCGCCCGGGGCGCCGCCGCCGTTGCCGGGCATCAGGTCGTGGATCGTCCGTGAACTCGGCGGCGTGCGCGTCGGTGTGGTGGGAACGACGCATCCCACCACACCGCGTTGGCAGCCGCCCGGCTGGCTGGAAGGGCTGGCGATTCGGGCGCCGCAGGATGCGATCGGAGATGCGCTGCCCGCGCTGAGATCGGCGGGCGCGGAAGTGCTGGTGCTGGTGGTTCACGAAGGTCTCCGGCCGGGTCGGGAGGATCCGGCACCGGGCGCGGTCGCGCTGGCAGGCCGATACCCTGACTTCGATGTGGTTCTGGGTGCGCATACCCATGAGGCGATTGCGGAGCAGATGCTGGCGGGGGGGGTGCTGTACGCCCAGGCTGGCTGTCATGGCCAGTGGGTGGGGAGGGTGGACATCGTCTACGACACGCTGCAGCGGCGTGTGGTGCGCAAGAGCGGCGTGCTGCTGCCGGTGGACGCCACGGTGGAGCCGGATGCCGACCTTGTGGCTCTGACCGGATCGGTGGTGCAGCGGGCATCGAATCGGCTGGAGCGCGTCGTCGCTCAGGTGGTGGCGCCATGGTCGGCGGAAGCCACGGCGCCCGGCGATGAAAACATCGCGCGGCTACTACGGAAGGTCATCATGGAGACTGTCGGCGCGGATGTCGTGATCCACGGCCGTTTGTCGGAGGCAGAGCTGACGGAAGGGGACGTGCGCGTGCGCGACGTGTGGCGGGTGGTGCCGTACGAGAATCGGATCGGCATTTGCCGTTGGACGGTGACGGAGATCCGCGCGGCGCTGGAAGAGATGTTAAGCACGACCGGCCGTACGGTGAGCGGGATCAGCGGTCTGCGGGTGCGGCTCGACCCGGCAGCGGAAGCGGGCCGCCGGGTGGTCCGGATCGAGCTTCCGGACGGGAGCCTGCCGCATCCGCGGCGACGATTTCGAGTTGCAATGAACAGTCACGCGATCGCTTCCGCAGGGGGACGATGGCCGGGGGTGCGTCGAATGGCGAGTGCGCCGGAAGCCGCGCTGGAGATCACGGCAGTAGATACGCGTTCCGCGCTGCTAAAGTGGCTGGCGGCGAAGCGCCGGATCACCCTTGCGGATCTGCCGCCTCCGGGATTTGCACCGTCGGCTCGTTCGCCGGACTAGCGGGTGTGGTGGCGTCCGGTGTGGGCGGGGGAACGAGAGGCAGCACAATGGTCACTCGCGTTCCATGCTCGCAGGAGTCCACCTGCAGGCGTCCGCCGTGATCCAGCACGATGCGGCGTACGATCGGCAGGCCGAGTCCGAGGCCTTTGGGCTTTGTGGTGCCGAACGGCGAGAAAAGACGATCGCGCACGCTGTCCGCAATGCCCGGCCCGTTGTCACGGACCATGAGCAGCAGGTGATCGGTGCCCCGGATGGTCACACGATTGGCGGCGGCCACCACGTGAAGCCGAGCGGTCTCGGGCGAGCTTTCGAGCGCGTTGACCATGAGGTGCGCCAACGCGTCCGCGAGCGCGTTGGCATCACCCTCAATTGTCGGCGCGTCCGGGGCGGCGCACAGTTCCACTCGCGCGCCGGGCGCTTCGAATCGCCGGCGTGCCCGGTCGAGCGCGGCGGCGAGTAGCTTCGCCGGCTCCACTGGTTCGCGGCGGCGCTCTGGCGGGTGAGCGTACGCATGAATGGCCGCGACGATGTCCTCGAGCCGTCCGACCTCCTCCTCCACCACCCGCCGGAACTGCTCACGGAACTCAGCATCGGCGTGGCGCTCCGGCAGCAGCTGGGCGAAGGTTTTGATCGCGGTCAAGGGATTCCGGATTTCGTGGGACATCGCTGCGGCGAGGTCGGACCAGAACGCCGCTCGCTCGGCTTCTTCGACCCGCTGGGCCATTTTGAGCGCCTCGGTTCGGTCCTCGATCAGCGCGACCGCGCCATGACCGGTGCCGCTGTCCGCGGCGAGACGCCGCGTGGTGAGGAACAGATGGCGTCCCGTGGCCGGGTCGGCGAGATTTTGGCCAGCGATTTCTTCGCCGGCGAGCGCACGGCGCAACGCATCCGCCAGCCATATGCCGGCGGCCTCGACGGGCTGACCGATGAGCTCTTCCACTTTTCGCCCCGCGATTCGGGCCCCGTCCGTGTTGCACCATTGGATGGTGCCGTCGGGGCCAGCCGCGATAATGCCGGTGGGCAGGCTTCGCAGCAGTGTTTCGGCGAGCGCTCGTTCCCGTGCGGCCTCGTCATAGAGGTGAGCGTTATCGATGATGATCGCGACGTGGCCGGCGAGCACTGAGAGCTCTTCAAGGTCGGCGTAGGTGAACGGGGCGCCCGTTGCTCGCCGGCCAACGAAGAGCCATCCATAGAGGCGCCCCCTCGCAAAGAACGGTGCGATCGCCTCCGCGCCCATCGCGTCCAGTGCGCGGGAGAGACGGCGGACCTCGTCGGGGTCGCTCAAATGGGCGAGGAGGGGCCGGGAGATCAGGTGGGCGTGGCGCGACATCCAGCGGACGAGCCAGTCATCGGGCTCATAGGTAGTGGCGCGCGTCTCGTCGAGACATCCCGCGCCGGCGACGAGCCGATAGACGCCGTCCGCGCGCGAACGTGCGAACACGCCGACGCGAGACAGCAGCATGGCCGCCGCGATGCCGTCGACGGTTCGGGTGAACAGCGCATCGAGATTTTCGATGTTGCGCATCGCCAGCGAGAGGTGCCACAGCGGGGCGGCGGAACGCAGTCCCGACCCGCCGGTCTCCGCCGCGGCGAACGGCAGCGGAACCCGCTCGGTGGGAGCCTGCCGACGAAGCCGTTCGATTTCGCGCCGCAACTGCAAGCTTTCCAGGCCTCGCTCAACCAGGCTCTGCAGCTGCCAGGGGTCCGGATCGAGCGGCGCAACGGCGTAGCAGCCGGCGTCGCGGGCGAGACGGACCGGTTCGGAACGGTGATCGCCCATGGCGATGCAAAGCGTGTTGGGCCACCGGCGGAGGGTCTCCATCACCACTCGTCCGCCCTCGCCGTCTCGGAGATCGGCGAGCACGAGTGTTGGATCGTGGCGTGCCAGCAGCCGTTCGAGTTCCTCCTCGCTGCTGGCGGGCAGAACGCGGGCGACCATGACGAGAGCACCGCGCACGCGTTCCACTAAGTCGGGCGTGCGGGTGAACAACAAAAGGGAGGGGAGCAGACTCACGCGGAGTTGCCCTCCTGTGCGGCTGTTTCCAGCGGCTGGAAGAAGACGTGCACGACCGTCCCGGCACCCGGCCGACTTTCGATATCGATCGTAGCATGATGTTCCTGCAAGATGCCATGCGCGATGGTGAGCCCGAGGCCGGAGCCGTCCGCCTTCGTCGTGAAGAACGGGTCAAAGATGCGAGGCAGCACGTCTGGGGGGATGCCGATGCCGGTGTCTCGGACCGAGACGCGCAGTCGGCGCAGAAAGATCTGCTGACCCCAGAGGTCGCGCTGGCCTGAGTCGACCTGCACCAGCGCGCTGGAGAGCGTGAGGGTACCGCCGTGCGGCATCGCCTCGATGGCGTTGAAGCAGAGATTGACAAATACCTGCTCGAGCAGGGCGCGGTCGCCCAAAATACGGTCGTCGTCGGCCTGCAGGTCTGCGATGGTGCGAATGTTGCGGGCACGTCGGCGGGGATCGATCAGGCGGAGCGTCTGGGCGAGGACCTCATGCAGGTGCAGAGGGGTGAGTGTGGGTTGCACGGGCCGGGCGAAGTCGAGCAGTCGGTTGACGACCATGTCGATGCGTTCGACCTCCGTGCCGATCAGGGGACATATCGAGGCGCGCAGGTCGGGGTCGTCGAACGCGCGGGGCAGCAGTTGAATGAACGTTTTGATCGTGACAAGGGGGTTTTTGATCTCGTGCGCCATGCTGGCGGCGAGCGTGCCGACGCTGGCCAGACGGTCCGCGCGGCGTGCGCGCTCTTCGAAGCGTCGTTCCGCGGTGACGTCGTGCAGGGTGACGAGCGCGCCCAGTGGGGTGCCATCGCTGCGGCGCAAGGCGCGGGCGCTGACGCGCACGATGTGGGGTGCCGGCTCTGCGGGGAGTCGCGCCTCGAGGTCTGGCGGCGGAGGACTTCCGGCGAGCGCATGGTCCAGCGCTTCGCGGACCGGAGGCGGCAGTTCGCGGAGCGACGTGGGAGGTCCATCTTCGCGGATGTTCAGCAGTCGTGTCGCCTCGCGGTTTACCGCGGTGATCCGGCCAGTCGCGTCGCAGGCGATGACGCCGTCGGCGACATTTTGGAGCAGCGTTTCATTGTAGCGGCGCGCGTCATCCACCTCCGTGTAGAGCCGCGCGTTCTCGATCGCGAGCGCGAACTGCT
>JAOACR010000015.1 GCA_026417735.1 Kiritimatiellia bacterium | reverse complement strand
ACTGATGCCGCTGAGGAGCTTGGCCCAGAAAGGTTCGACCCCGATGCCGGTTGCTGCGACCACCCCGAGGCCGGTGATGACGACGCGCTGCCCGTCGCGCATGGTCAACGGTCCCCTCTTGCGGGCGAGCCGACTGCAACTCGCCGTCGCGTCGCCGGTCTTTGCGCTTGTGGTGCGATGCTCACCAAAGTAAAGTGACTCTATATATGGCGAAGGATTGTCCACAACGCAAGGAAATACGAGCCATGGAATGCCGAATGCCTGTTCGATTGCCACGGGGTCCGCACCTGCATGTGGCGTCCAGCGTGATGATTCTGGTGCTTTCGTTTCGGCACAGTGCGATCGCGGACGGTTTTCGCAATCCGCCTCCCGGGGCGGCGGGGCTGAGCCGTGCGAACGCGTATGCCGCTCACGCGGAGGGGCCGGTCGCTGTCTCATACAACCCGGCAAATCTCGCTGCATCACATGACTGGAGCGCGGAGATTGCCCTTGGCTGGGCGCGCTCGAAAAATCGTTTGGAGAGTGTACTGGGTTTTTCCGCAGAAACCGACGATGAGTGGATCGCACTGCCGAACCTGTATGCGGGGGGCCCGATCGCGGACCGTTGGGCACTGGGGTTTGGGTTGACAACGCCGTATGGGCAGTCAGTCGACTGGGGTGCCATCGGGCCGGTGGCGCGAATTTCACCGTATCGGGCTGAGATGGCTTTTGTACAGTTCGATTCGGCGGTTGGCTGGCGGGTGCTCGACACCGTGGACCTCGGTGTGGGCCTTGCGCTGGCGGGGTCGTCTCTCGAGTTCCGGCAAGTGGTTCCGTGGGATGTGGTCCTTCGTCGCCCCGGCCTGCGGCCTGGCGAAGCCCGGGTGGAGACCAGCGGTGGGGGGGTGGGGGCGCAGGCGGGGGCGACCTGGGTGTTTCTGCCCGGCCACCGGCTCGCGGTCGGCGCACGCACGCCGATGACGGTCGAGTACGATGGGGATTTGAAACTGCGGTATGCGCCCGATCTGCCGGCGCTGCGGAACAGCGATTTCGAAACCGAAATCACGTTCCCGGCGCGGGTGGTGTTGGGCTATGGCGTAGAGATCGGTGCGTCGGTTCGGCTGGAAGCGGATGTGGAGTGGGTCGGTTGGTCGTCGGTGGATGAGTTGCCGCTCGAAGCCGGTCCAAACCAGGCACTCATCGGGGCAAACCCTCTGCGATACGACTGGTCGGACACTTGGACATTCAACTCTGGAGCGGAGTGGGAGTTTGCGGAAGGGTGGTGCCTTCGCGCGGGCTACAGTTACGTGCCCACGCCGGTGCCGGATCACACGCTCTCGCCGACGTTGCCCGACGAGGATCGTCACGTCGTCGCGGTCGGCGTTGGCGCTCGATGGGGACGCCACGAGCTGGGGGCGGGGTGGGCATGGAGCGTTGTGCAGGAGCGGCACGTGGCCGGGAATCAGAATCCGGCCTACGATGGGGTGTACGAGATCGAACCACATCTTTGGACGATCAGCTACCGCTACGGGTTCCGGTGAGGAGGCGGACCACGATGGGGCGCCGCTGTGTGCTGGTCGTGGACGACGAGCTGGGGCCGCGAGAAAGTCTTCGTATCCTACTAAAACAGCGATATGACGTGATCGCGGTGGATTCGGTCCCCGCGGCGATAGAGGCGATGCGACAGCGCCGCCCCGACCTGATCATCAGCGATATTCGAATGCCCGGGATGAACGGCATCGAAGGGCTGAGAAAATTTCGGGAGCTCGACCCGGACGTCGCGGTGATCATGCTCACCGGCTATGCGGATCTTGCAACCGCGCGGGCCGCGATGCAGTTGGGCGCAACGGACTACGTGTCGAAGCCCTTCGATGTCGATGAAATGTTGCACATGGTCGAGCGCGGTGTTGAGACCACCGACCGCCGTCGGGCGCGGGCGGCAGCGGCCGAGGAGCTGCAGCGCCTCAATGAGGAGTTGCAGCGCCGGATCGAGGAAAACCGCCGGCTGGCGGTGCTGGGCATGACCTCCGCGCAGATGGTGCACGACATCAGCAATCCGCTGACGATCGTGATCGGCTATCTGGACCTGCTCAATTTGCTGCTCGATCGGAACGCCGACGGTCCCGCGCGGCAGGAGGCGCGGGAGTACATCGAATCGATTCGCAGCAACCTGCGGCACTGCACCGAAGTTTTGCAGTCGTGGCGTTCGCTCGGCAACAAGGGGGCGCTGCGGCTCGAGCCGATCTCGGTGAAAGAACTGCTCTCGACGATCGTCCGCGACGCGCGCTCGCCCGGAACGTCCACCCTCATCGAGCTCAGTCTGGAGGGTGATGCGGCGAACATCACGCTGGTCGGGGACCGTGTGCACCTGCGGCGGGCGGTCGAAAACATCGTCCGCAATGCGATCCAGGCGGTCGAGCCTGGCGGCGGGCGCGTCCGCGTGACGGCGACGCGCGAGGGCCGGGAGCTGGTGGTCACGGTCGAAGACAACGGTTGTGGCATTGCGCCGGAGGATCTGCCCCGAGTGTTCGATCCGTTCTTCACGAAGGGCAAGGGGGAGCGGGGGACCGGGTTGGGGCTGTTCATCGCGCGGCAGGTGGCGGAGGATCACGGTGGGCGGATTGACATCGCGAGCCGGCTGGGCGAGGGGACACGGGTGAGTGTGCGCCTGCCAATGACCCAATGAATGACCCAATGAACGGGGGAGCGTGGGTGGCAGCCATCCGCGAATGGCGCGCCGCAGTTGGCGCGGAGCGGGTGGTGGACGACGCGGCGTCGGTGGCGGCGCTCTGCCGCAACGTGAGCGGTCTGGTACGGCGGGTGCCGGTGGTGATTCGGCCACGGAATGCGGATGAGGTGGCGACAGTGGTGCGGATCGCGCGGCGCCACCGTACGCCGGTGCACCCGATCAGCCGTGGACGGAACTGGGGGATGGGATCGAGGCTACCGCCGCGCGACGACACCGCCGTGCTTGATCTGTCGGACCTCAACCGGATTCGTGAGCTCAATGTCGCAGGCCGCTACGCAGTGGTGGAACCCGGTGTGACGCAGCGGCAGCTCTACGAGCGGCTCCAACGGGATCGGCTGCCGCTGCGGTTCAATGTGACGGGCTCGTCGGCGGATTCCAGCCTGATCGGCAACGCGCTGGAGCGGGGCGTCGGTTATTTGGATTCGCGCGCCGCGTTTCTCACCGGTCTCGAGGTTGTGTTGGGTACGGGCGAGGTGCTTCGGACCGGTTTTGCGCACTTCCCGGGCGCCCGAACGACGCACCTGTACCGCTGGGGTGTGGGCCCCTGGCTCGACGGTCTGTTCGCACAGGGCAACTTTGGCATCGTGACCGCGGCGGGGGTGGAGCTCTTGCCAATGCCGGAGGCGGAGACAGCGGTGATTGCGCGCATCCGTCGCGAGGAGGAGCTGGCCGATTTGGTCGACGCGCTCGCGGATCTGCGCCGGCGCGGTTTGATCGCGGGTGTCGCGCATGTCGGCAATCGGGAGCGGAGTTGGATCACGCTGGCTCCGCTGATCGCGGAGCAACTGATTGCGGACGGCCGTTGTGATGCGAGGAGCGCGCGGAGCGCCGCGGAGGAGATTCTCAAGGCCGAAGGGTTTGGTCCCTGGAGCGCTGTCGCAGCGGTATCTGGTGCGCGAGCCGGACATCGCGCAAAATGCCGCGAGGTGCGGCGGCAGCTCGGTCGTGTGGCGCGTGTGACGATATTGCCGGCGGGCGCACTGGCGACTGCCGAGCGCGTGCTGGTGGCCGCGGCAAAGTGGTCAGAGCGTGCGGCGCGCAAGCTGGCGGTGCTGCGCGCGGTGAAACCGCTCCACGGCCTGGCCGAGGGCGTGCCGACCGACGACACGCTTCCGGCTGTGGAATGGCCGCTCGGCGGGCCACCGGTGCGACGGGTGGATCCGGACGAGGGGGAGGCGGGGCTGCTGTATTGCTTGCCGATCCTGCCCGCAGAGGGCGGTTTCGTCGCGGAGGTGGTGGCCGCAGTGCGGCGCATCTTTGCCGCGCGGGGATTCGAGGCTGCGATCACGGTGAACCTGTTGGACGATCGGTCCATGGAGGGGGTGATCAGCCTTGCGTTCCACCGTAGCAGTCCGGAACAGACGCGCGCGGCTCAGGAGGCGGTGCGCGAGGCCGAAGAGGAACTGCTGCGTCGGGGGTGCCCGCCTTATCGGGTGGGGCTGGGGAGCATGGATGTCGTGGTACGAGCGGACGATCCGTTCTGGTGCGTGGTCGCGCGTCTGAAGGGTGTTCTTGATCCCGATGAGGTGATCTCACCGGGCCGATACAATTTGCTCTGATGCGGTGGTCGGCCGCGGGACCGCTGTTCCATACCGTGATGTGCTGTGTCTGTCCGCCTCCACGCCTTGGACGGGACGGCCGGAGACGATCCGCCTCGCGGTCGCCTCAGCGGGTCTCAATCGGCAAGGTGGAGGCCAGCCCGGGAGTTTGTCTGGCGGGCGGGGAGGGAAGCGTCTCCTGCCGCGCGCCGAGTGCGATCGTTGCACGCAAGCTGAACAGCAGCGGATAGAGCCGCTCGCTGTACCAGAGACGCGAGAAGTACAGGCCCACGGGCGTTGGTCGAGGAAGGTCGTGCGTCCATTTGGCTTCGAGCCATGCAAGCCCCCGTGAAAGGCAATCTTCTGGACAACGAGGGATCATTGCGAGCGCGGTGAGCGCCCAGGCCGTTTCCTCTACGGAGGGTGGCTGATCACGGTCCGCCCCCCATCCGCCATCGGGGCGCTGCGTACGCTCGAGATATGCCGCCGCACGGTCCCTGAGCATTTCGGTGGGGCTGCTTTCCGGTTCCGTCGCCAGCGCGGTGAGGACCATCGCGGTTCCAATGGTGCGGTTGGCGTGGTCAGGGGCTGCGGGATGGCCGAACCACAGCGGAATCCATGCGCCTTCGGCGGTCTGGGTGAGGCGGAGATATTCGAGCGCCTGGCGCCGCGCGCGACGGATGGCCCGGCGGAGATGTGGCCGCATGCGATCGCTCCAGGCTGCCAAGGCGCGCAGCGCATGAGCGGTGATGTCGGGGCAGCTCCGGTCGAACGGCAACCGGTTGCATCCTCGGCAGAAGGTTGGCAGTCCTCCGTCGGCGTTTTGAAGTCGAAGGAGCCATTGGATGCCGGCTGCGGCGGCCTGTTGGGCATCGGGGCTATTGGGTGCGAGTGCGGCCAGTGCGAGCAGCGCGGCGGAGGTGTCGTCGGCGTCGGGCACACCGCCGTCGTGGTCAGTCCAGGACCAGCCGCCGGGCAGCGCGCCGGTGAACGGATGGCGCTCTCGGTGCTGCCAGCGCAGGATCTGTTCCACCAATGCGTGACGCTCCGCGGCGGTCCATTGCCGGGCGGTGGGGTCGGCGGCGGCGAGCAGTGAGGCGGCCTGGTGGGTGAGCCAGAGCGCTAAGTCGCGATCGATTGGCCAGGCGCCGTTGGGGCGCTGCAGTTCATTCAGAAAGCGCACTGCGGCCGGCACGACGGCGTGATCAACATCGCCACTTTCCAGCAGCGCGATGAGGACGAACGCGGTGAGCGGTACCGCTTCGAGAAAACCGCCGGTGCGAGGCTGCAGCCGGGCGAGGTGACGGAGCAGGGCGGGAGCGAGACGTTCGCGAAGGACGCGCCGCCATTGCGGGCCGTACGGGGCGCGACGGGCACGTGCCCGTCCCATCGCGATGAGCGCGGGCAGCGCATAGCTTACCACCGGTACGCGCAGCATCGCCAAAAGGCGAGGGGGGAGCAGTCCGAGTTCCAGGGGCAGGGGCGGCACGCACGTCCAGGCGTGTTCAGCGGGGCCAAGGATGCCGGCGGCGGCGCAGAACGTGAGGATGGGAACCGAAAACGTCCGGTCGTCGCCGTAGCTCCGAAGAATTGCCCGGCTGAGCGCGGCTGCATCCGGCAAAACGCCGCCCAACCAGCGGGAGAGCCACTGACCAGCGGGGCCAACCGAGGGATGGCCGGGTGACAATACCTGAAGGGCGGCGAAGACAAGCAGCGTGGCGGCAGGATTCGACGGTGCGTCCGCACAGTCGCCCCATCCGCCGTCCGCGTTGGAATGGCCGGCGAGCCATCGCAGCGCGCGATCTGCACGAGATGAACCGTCGGCCGCGCCGGTCCGCGCCAGCGCGACGGCGGCGATCGCAGTGGCGAGCGCGCTGTCGGCGAGGCGCCCTCGCCACATCGCACCGTCGCGCTCCTGCAGCAGATGCCGGACGAGACGGTCGCGCAGCGCGGAGGCGCGCGGAGCGAGCGGGATCGCGTTCATCGTTCCCGAATCATGGCCTGCGCGGGCGCCGCGGGCAATCGGTGGACGGCTGCGATACGGTGGACAATTTTGCCCCGCTCCGGCACGCTAGGGAGGTCGGATGGTGTGCTGGCGTCAGCGATCCTTGTGCAACAAGGGGGTGTTTGGGATGCATCGTTGGCTGTGGGTGTGGATGGCTGCTCCGTTGGGGATGGGGTCGCTGGTGCGGGGAGCGAGCGGCGACTGGCCCCAATGGCGAGGTCCGGATCGGACCGGCGTGGTGACCGGAGAGGGATTGCTGCAGTCATGGCCGGAGGGTGGGCCGCGGTTGCTCTGGACATCGCGGGAGGCGGGCCGCGGTTACTCCACGCCCGTGCAGGTGGGCGACCGCCTGTACCTGCTGGGGACGTTGGAGGGGGAGACAGAAAGCCTTATTGCGCTGGATGCGAGGGACGGTCGACGCGTTTGGGCGACTCCCTTCGGGCGCATGCAAGGGGGTCATCCGGGGCCGCGCTCGACGCCGACGTGGGCGGATGGCCGGCTGTTCGTACTGAGTTCGGACGGAAAACTGTTGTGTGCAGAGGCCCCCAGCGGCGCGCGCGTGTGGATGCGGGACCTCGTCGCTGAGTTTGACGGCCGTTGCGGTTCGTGGGCATATGCGGAGTCACCGCTGGTGGATGGGGACCGTGTTATTTGCACGCCGGGTGGCACGAACGCGACGATCGTGGCGCTGGACCGGGCGAACGGGCGAACGTTGTGGACGTGTGCGGTGCGGCGTGCGCGGGAGACCGAAACTGGTGCGCGTCGCTCACGGCGGCCGTACGGAACCGCGGGCTATGCCTCGGTTGTTGCGGCGGAGATTGGAGGCGTCCGGCAATACGTGCAGTTTCTTGACGGCGGCGTGGTCGGTGTGGCGGCGGAGGATGGACGACTGCTGTGGGCATGGGACGCGCCCGCGAGCCCGGTTGCGAACTGCATGACGCCCATCGTAGCCGGCGACGTGGTGTTTGCGGCGTCTGCCTACAACACGGGTGGTGGGGCGGCGCGCATCGTGCGGCGCGCCGACAACTTTGAGGTGCGGCCGATGTGGTTCCTCCGGGAGTTTCAGAACCACCACGGGGGAGTGGTGCTGGTGGACGGCCATCTGTATGGTACCGGCGCCAGCCAGCTGTTTTGTGTCGAGCTGGCGACCGGCCGGATTGCCTGGTCGGCGCCCTCGGTGGGCAAAGGATCCATCGCTGCGGCCGGCCGGCGTCTGTACGTGCGCAGTGAGAACGGCCCGGTGGCGCTGGTGGAGGCCAATCCTGTGGCCTACATCGAGCGGGGACGGTTCGAGCAGCCGGATCGGAGTGAAGAAAAAGCGTGGCCGCACCCGGTCATTGCAGGGGGGCGATTGTACCTGCGGGATCAGTCGCTGGTGCTCTGTTACGACCTTCGGCTCGCTCCCTGAAGAGGGCGCGGCGGCCTGAGGAGGAGACCACGATGCGAAGTGCCAATCGGTTTGTCGGCGGCATGCTGCTGGTGGGCGTGTTGGCCAGCTCCGCTCCGGCCAACACGCTGGCGCAATTCCGGATCTTAGGCTATTCGCTGAACATTCAGCTGGAAGTGGAGCTTTTTGACGAGGAAAAGCCCCTCACCGTTGCGAACTTCGTCCGGCTGGTGGAATCGGGCGCGTATGCGCGGATGTTTTTTCACCGGTTGATCCCGGGTTTCGTGATTCAGGGGGGCGGCTATCGCGCCAGCCCCTCCTACACCGGCGTGGAAGAGGTGCCCCACTTCGGAGCGATCTCCAACGAGTTTGCCACTGGTCCGTTGCGATCCAATGTGCGCGGCACGCTGGCGATGGCGAAAGTCGCGGGCGACCCGGATTCCGCGACGTGCCAGTTTTTCATCAACCTTGGTGACAACTCCGCAAACCTCGACACCCAGAATGGCGGGTTCACGGTCTTTGGGCGCGTGATTTCTGATCCGCAGGGCGCGCTGGACTTCTGGAACTCTTTGTCGAAAGGCGTGGGGATCGTGGATGTCGGTGAGCCGTTCGAGGATCTGCCGGTCAACTATGCGGGTCAACAACCTCCGACATTCGGGAATCTCATTTACTGCGAGATCAGCCTGCTGCGGATCTCTGTGTCGAACGCGCCGGGGGCGCGGATTTTGAGCTGGCCGACCGCGGTCGGCCTGACGAACCATCTTGAAGCGGCCACCTCCCCGGCCGGTCCCTGGACCGTGGTCTGGTCAGGGGTTTCCGCTGCGCCCGTGATCACCTATGCTGACACCAACAACGCTCCGACCCGTTTTTACCGGGTACGCGTGAGGTGAGCGTGGCCGGTGCGGCTCAGGGCCGGGGGTGGGTCCGTTCGTAGACCTCGCGCAGGCGTTCGATCGACACGTGGGTGTAGAGCTGCGTCGTGGAGAGGCTTGCATGGCCGAGCAGTTCTTGCACGCTGCGCAGGTCCGCGCCGGCATCAAGGAGGTGAGTGGCGAAACTGTGGCGGAGGGTGTGGGGCGTCACCTCGGCGGAGAGGTTCGCGATCGCGAGGTACGGTTTGAGGATCCGCTGTACGGATCGCGCGCCCAGGCGGCCGCCACGGCGATTCACAAACAGTGGTGCTGTGGGTCCCTGAAGCGTGGGGAAAAGCTCGTTTCTCAGCTTCAGCGCGGTGCGTAGCGCGCGAAGCGCAGGGCGGCCCAGCGGGCAGATACGCTCTTTGCGTCCCTTGCCGAGCACGCGGACGACTCCGGACAGCTCATCCACCTGCGCCGCCCGCAGACCCACGCATTCACCGACCCGCATGCCGGTGCTGTAGAGCAGTTCGAGGATCGCGCGGTCACGGGCGGCGGCATACTCGATCCACCGGCGACGTTGAGGATCGTCGCAGCGGGCGAGGCGAATGTCGGCCAGGCGAGCGGGTGCGTCCAACAGCCGGCCGACCTCGGCGACCGTTAGTACCGACGGGAGCCGTCGCTGCCGCGCTGGAAGGTGCACACCGCGAAAGGGATTGGCCGCGGCAAGGTTCTCGCGCAGCAGAAAACGGAAAAAGCAGCGCAGCGACGACGCCTTGCGGGCGACCGTAGCGGGCGAATGGCCGTCGCGGTGCAGCTCGACCAGAAACCGGCGTGCGGCGTATCGGTCGCAGGTGGTCCAGGGATGTGGCGGACTCGCGCCCGCTCCCCACACGGCGTCCACGAACTGTCGCAAGTCTCCCAAATAGGCGGACATGGTGTGCGGCGAGGCGTCCCGTTCCGCGCGGAGGTACTCCACAAAGCGACGCACGGCCGGATCGGCGGCCAGCCGAGGATCCAAGGGAGCGCAACCGGGCTGGTCGCGGCTCATGGTGGGTAACTGCGGCGCTCCTCGTGCGTTGCGCCGCTTTCAGTCTCGAAACCGAGATCGATGCGTCGAAGCCCCGGCACGTCGCGGCGCAGCCGTTCGCAGAGGCGGTCGCGAAGCTCGCTCACCTCGTGTTCACCGCGGCGGCGGTCCTCGGCGTGCAGCACGATGTCGACGGAGAGGTCCGCACCGCCGGCGGGGCCGGTGAGGCGGAGGTCGTGAAAACCGGCCACGTCCGCATGATCGTGGGCGTAACGATCCAGCGATCGGCGCGCGGCCTCGTACTCGGGGTGTGCCCGGTCCACCGGATCGGTGTGCGCGACGACCTTTGCACCGGTCGCCTGCGCGATGCGGCGCTCGACCTCTTCGGCCATCGCGTGGGCTTCCATCAGGGTGAGCGCGGCATCCACCTCGATGTGGAGCGAGATCAGGCGCGCGTCACCATAGCTGTGCACCAGCACGTCGTGCACACCGCGCACGCCGTGGACCGAGGCGGCGAGCGAACGGATGCGCGCCAGTTGTGCATCGTCGACGCTCTCACCGATCAGCGCGCTGAGCGCGGAGCGCGCGAAACGCACGCCGGTCCCCGCGATGAATGCGGCGACACCGATGGCGGCCCAACCATCGAGCCGTGGATGCCCCAGCCGGTTGCCGAGCAGCGCAACGAACACCAGCGACGTCGCGGCGATGTCGAACAGATGGTTCCAGGAATCGGCTTCGATGACGGAGGAACGGGACAGTCGCGCGGCGGTCCGCGCGAAGTGTGCAAGTGCTGACTTGAGTCCGATGGTCAACGACACCGCGATCAGCAACCATCCGGGACTCGCGGCGGGCTCGGGGCGCCACAGACGCCGCACGCCCGCTGCGCCGACCTGAAGAGCGACCGCCAACAGAAAGAAGGACAGCACCAGTGTGGCGACCGTCTCCAGGCGGCCGTGGCCAAACGGATGGCGGCGGTCGCCGGGCCGGCGCGCCCAGCGACAGCTCAATGCGATGACCAGGCTGCTGGCGACGTCCGCCGAGTTGTTCACCGCGTCGGCGATCAACGAGATGCTGCCGGACCAAAGCCCCAGCACCGCTTTGGCTGCGGCCAGCGCGAGGCTGACGGAGGCGCTCAAAAAACCTTCGAACTCGCCGAGACGCTGCCGGGCGGCCGTCTCGGCGGGGTCATGCCCGTCTCCGAGCACGCGCCGGATGAGCCATCCGGTCCATCCGCGCAACCGAGCAGGCGTGCCGGGGTCGGGCGAGGGCGCTGAGTCGACCATTCTGCGCACATCATATCAAGCTGGGCCGCGGGCGCAAAATGGGGCGCCTCGACGTTGACGCGAGCGATCGCCCACGATAGTCTTTGTGGCCTGTTTCGCGGCGCCGCGCAGCGGCCCGTGGTTTCAAGGAAAGGATCGAGCCGATGATTGTGACGACGAAGGAGTTGTTCGCGCACGCGTACGGCCGGTATGCGATCGGCGCGTACAACATCAACAACCTCGAGCAGTGCATGGGACTCTTTCAGGGGAACGTTCAGAGCCGCGCCCCGTTCATCGTGCAGATCTCGAAGGGCGCCAGGTCGTATACCCACAAGAAGATGCTGGAGGCGCTGATCCGGACCGCGAACGAGATCTTCCCCGATGCGATTTTCGCGGTGCACCTCGACCACGGTGACGAGGCGACCTGTTACGACTGCATCGACAGCGGTTTTTACAGCTCGGTGATGATTGATGCGAGCTCGGAGCCGTTCGAAAAGAACGTCGAGATTACCAAGCGCGTGGTGGATGCTGCGCACGCCAAGGGCGTGGTGGTCGAGGCGGAGCTCGGCATGTTGGGCGGCGTTGAGGAGCACGTCTCGGTGGCGGAGTCGGACGCGAAGCTGACCGATCCGGCGCAAGCCGAGGAGTTCGTGAAGCGGACCGGTTGCGACAGCCTGGCCTGCGCGATCGGCACCAGCCATGGCGCCTACAAGTTCAGCGGTCGGCAGACGCTGCACTTCGAGGTGCTGGAGGCGATTCAGAAGCGTCTGCCGGGCTTCCCGCTGGTGATGCATGGCTCCAGCTCGGTGCCGAAGGAGGAAGTGGACCGGATCAACGCGGCGGGCGGGCAGCTCAAGGGCACGAAAGGGGTGGACGAGTCGCAGTTCAAGCGCGCGGCGCAGCTGGGCGTCACCAAGGTGAACATCGACACGGACGGCCGGCTGGTGTGGTGCCGCGTGCACCGGGAGCATTTCCGCGATCATCCCGAGAACTTCGATTTGCGCGCGCCAGGAAAGATTTTCATGAAGGAGTATGCGGCGTTCATCGCGCACAAGAACGAGGTGCTCGGGAGCGCCGGTCAGCTCGACGCCGTGCGGGCGGTGGTTAAACCCCGCGCCTGAGCACCCGCCCGTCTGACCGGGCGGGTGCGTCACCATTTGAACGCTTTGCAGTCGGGTGGAGTCGAAAAGGTCCGATCCGGCCCGGCGGCTCCGCCGTGGCTGAACCAGGGAAGGAACGGGGCATGCTCGAGGTCAGGAACCTGCACAAGCGGTACGGCATGATCGAAGCGGTGCGGGGGATATCCTTCACCGCGGCGAAGGGGGAGATTCTGGGCGTGCTGGGCCCGAACGGGGCCGGCAAATCGACGACGATGCGGATGATCACCGGTTTTCTGCCACCGACCGCGGGCACTGCGGTGATCGCTGGTTTCGACATTGTGGAGCAGCCGATTGAAGCGAAGCGGCGGATCGGCTATTTGCCGGAAAATGCCCCGTTGTATCCGGAGATGACGGTCACGGGGTTCCTGGACTTTGTGGCCGGCGTGCGGGGTTATTCCGGTTCAGAACGGCGCGATCGGGTCGAGTCGGCAATCCAACGCTGCCGTCTGGACGCGGTGCGGCATCAGCCCATTGAGACGCTGTCCAAAGGTTACCGACAGCGTGTGTGCTTCGCGCAGGCGGTACTGCACGATCCCTTGTTGCTGGTGATGGACGAACCGACCGACGGTCTGGATCCGAACCAGAAGTTTGTGGTTCGCGAAATGATTCGCTCCATGGCGGCAGAGAAAGCGATTCTGATTTCGACGCACATCCTCGAGGAGGTCGAGGCGGTTTGCACGCGGGCGATCATTATTGACGCGGGTCGGATCGTCGCGGAGGGCTCTCCGGCGGAGCTGAAGACGAAACATCCCTCCGGACGTCTGGATGAGGTCTTCCGGATGTTAACCCAAGGCACGGCGGAGCAGGTCACCGCGCACCGCTGACTGCAGGAGGCAGGCGATGAAGCTCTGTTCGCGGACCACCTGGGAAATCTTCAAGCGGGAGCTCCGGGCGTACTTTGAATCGCCCGTCGCGTATGTGTTTCTCGTCTTCTACCTGATGCTGATCATGTTTCTGACGTTCTTCGTCAGCCGGTTTTACGAGGCAAACCAGGCGGATCTGAAGTACTTCTTTTTCTGGTTCCCCTGGGTGAACCTGTTGTTGGTGCCCGCCGCGACGATGCGGCTGTGGGCGGAGGAGCGGCGCACCGGCACGATCGAGCTGCTGCTGACGTTTCCGGTGACGCTGACCGAGGCGCTCGCGGGCAAGTTTTTCGCGGCGTGGGCGTTCATGTCGCTGGCGACGGTCCTCACGTTTCCGATCGTGATCACGACCGCCTGGCTGGGCAACCCGGACGGGGGAGCGATTGTCGGCGGGTACATCGGCGCGATTCTGCTGGCCGGCGCGTACGTCGCGGTGGGAATCCTCACCTCGACAACGACGCGGAACCAGGTGATCGGCTTTGTGCTCGCGTTTGTGGTGTGCCTGTTCCTGGCGCTGGCGGGCTGGCCGCCGGTCGTGGACATCGTGAACCGGTGGGCGCCGTCCTGGCTGGTGAACGCGGTCGCGTCCCTCAGCGTGATGCCGCATTTTGAATCGCTGCAGCGCGGCGTAATTGATCTGCGGGACGTGGTCTACTACGCGAGCGTGATGGTGCTGGCGTTGTTCGGCGCCTATCTGGTGCTCGAGAATCGCAAGTCGGCGTGACGGGAGGGCGGCAACGATGACGAATCAACCTCGCGGCGGACGACTGCTCGGCAGCAGTCTGGCGGCATTTGTGGTCGTCGCGGCGATCGTCGTCGCGGTGAACGTGATTCTCGGCGGGGTGGTGTGGAGATTGGACCTGACGGAGGACCGGATCTACACGCTTTCGGAGGGTACGCGGGCGGTTTTGCGAGAGCTGGACGGTCCGGTGACGCTGAAGTTTTTCTTCAACGCGAGCGATCCGCAGGTGCCGCCGCACCTACGGGTTTACGCGCGGGCGGTGTCCGATTTGCTGCGCGAGTACGAGATTGAAGGTCGCGGCAAGATCGTCGTGGAGACGTACGATCCGGTGCCGGACTCGGACGCTGCGGACTGGGCGAGGCGGTACGGGATCGAGCCGCAGCCGGCGGGCTTTTTCGGCCCCGAGGTGATGTTCGGGCTGGTGGCGGCCAAGGGCGATGCGGAGGCGGTGATCCCGTATCTGAACCCGGAGGACCAGGAGCGGCTCGAGTATGACATTACGCGGTTGATCGCACGGCTGTCGAAGCCGAAGAAGCCGGTGGTGGGGCTGATCAGCTCACTGCCCCTCTTGGGAGGGCTGGGCGGCATGCCGTTTGGTCCGCAGCCCCAGCGCGGCTGGTTCGCATTCACCGATCTGGAGAAGGACTACACGGTTCGGCAGATCAGTGAAACGGCGGAAACGTTGGAGGACGATCTGGAAATGCTGGTGATCGTCCATCCGAAGAATCTTTCGGAGAAGCTACTCTACGCGATCGATCAGTATCTGCTGCGCGGGGGGAAGATTCTGGCGTTTCTCGATCCGCTGTGCCTCGCGGAGGACCAGTCGCGCGGGCCGATGGGCATGATGAACTTCGGTGCGGAGGGCTCCACGTTGGGACCGCTGCTGGGCGCATGGGGGGTGACTTGGGAGAACTCGCGTGTGCTGGCCGATCTGGAGGCGGCGACGCTGTTGCGCAGCCGTGATGGTCGGGCGGTGAACAACCCGATGTGGCTGAGCCTCCGCCCCGCGAACATGGCCG
This sequence comes from Kiritimatiellia bacterium, assembly GCA_026417735.1. Lineage (NCBI taxonomy): Bacteria > Pseudomonadati > Kiritimatiellota > Kiritimatiellia > Kiritimatiellia bacterium. The sequence goes on along the minus strand of JAOACR010000015.1, from coordinate 55,783 downwards.
ACGACCGGCTCACCGCAAAAATTGAGACATTGCTGATGCCCACCCCCGGTGCGTTCAAGGTGGAGCCGCCGGAAGGAGTGGAGGCGCGGCCGTTGATCCGCAGTTCTGAGGCGGCCGGGTTTGTGGACTCCATGACCGCTCGTTTCGGGGAGAGCGTGGGGCGCGAGTTTCAGCCCGGTCGCCGGCGTGAGGTGCTGGCGGTGCGGTTGAGCGGGACCTTTTCGACCGCGTTTCCGAAGGGAGAGCCCGGTGGCGACACCAACACGACCTCGACGACGTCGGCCCCTACGAATGCGGTGGCCAACACCGCGATCACCAACGAGGCTGCGGCGTCCGCCACCACCAACGTGGCGCCGACGACCGCAGGGGCTGGTCACCTCGGGAAGAGCCGCGAGCCCGGCTTGGTGGTGCTGGTCGCGGATGCGGACTTGTTGTACGACCACTTCTGCCTGCGAGAGGTGCGGCTCTTCGGTCAAACCGCGTACACGCCGATGAACGACAACCTGACATTTTTCTTTGGGGCGGTGGAGGAGCTGCTCGGCGGTGCGCGACTGGCGCAGATCCGATCCCGGGGGCGGATGGAGCGGCCGTTTGAAGTGGTGGTGGCGCTGCTGCGCGCTGCGCAGGAGCGTCACCTGGCGGAGGAGCGCGCGCTCGAGCAGAAGCTCGAAGAGACGAAGCGACGTTTGGAGGAGCTGCAGGCGCAGAAGGGGAACCGCCAGGATCTGGTGCTGACGCCCGAACAGAAAGTGGAGATCGAGCGGTTCCGGCGCGAGGAGCTCGAAACCAGCCGGAAGCTGAAGGAGGTGCGAAAGAATCTGCGCGCCGACATCGAGCGGCTGGGCGCGGTGGTGAAAGCCGTGAACATTTTGGGGATGCCGCTGCTCGTCGGCCTGGGGGGCATCGGCTTCGGGCTGTGGCGCCGCAGCCGACGGTGAGGCGGCGAACGATAGCGGAGGCACGAACGTCGCGATGAAAACGGACAAGCTGCTCAAGTTGCTCGTCACCGCGTTGGTGCTCATCGCGATCGCGATGTGGATGCGCTACAGCCAGGCGGCGCGGCGACGGCCGGCAGACGAAGTGGGTGCGGTCGTGGTGCCCGCGCTGCAAAAGGCGGAGACCTTGAACGCGGTGGCGGGGATCGAGTTCATCCGTGCCGATTCTACGGTTCGAGTGACGCGAACGGGCGGCCGGTGGGTGAGCCCCGACCGCTATGGCCATCCGGTGAAGGCCGAGGAGGTGCGGAAATTCCTGCTGGCGTTGGCGGACTTGAGGGTGGGTCAGGCGGTACCGGGGGGGGATTCGGCGCGCGTCGCACTCGAGCTGCTGCCGCCGGCGCTGGACACGAACGGACGGCCGCGCGCGGGCAGCGGCACTCTTGTTCGCCTGGTCGGCACGAATGGTGCGGAGCTGGCCAGCGTGATCCTGGGCAAGAACCGCCGACGAGGAGGGGAAACGGGCTTTGCGGACGGACGGTTCGTGCTGGCGGGCGGCAAACCCGCGCTGGTCGCCGAGACATTTTCCGGCCTGCCGACGCGGCCGGAGGACTGGATGAACACCCAGCTGGTGGATCTTTTCAGCTCGGACATTGACACGCTGACCTGGACACCACCGGCGAAACCGCCGCTGACACTGACGAACATCGCCGGCGAGCTGAAGCTCGCCAATCTGGCGACCAATGAAACGATGGACTCGCTCAAGGTCAGCCGGCTCAGTGGAATCGTCAGCTGGCTGCGGTTCGCCCAGGTCGCGGATCCTTCATTGCCGCCGTCAGAGACTGGTTTGGATCAGCCTGCGGTACTTGTGGCGCGCGCAAAGAACGGGCGCGAGTTTACGGTGAAGATCGGGCGAGAGGCGGGCACCAATGCGCAGCGGTATGTCAGCGTCTCGGCGGCATTTGCGGCGCCGAAGCCGCTGCCAGCTGCGCCGGCCGCGGATGCGAGCGAAGAGCAGAAGAAGCGGCACGAAGAGGAGACGAAGAAGATCAAGGAAGAGAATGAGAAGATTGAGGCGGAGATCCGGGAGCTGAACGAGCGCACAGCGCGGTGGGTGTATCTGGTGGAAGGGTCCAGGTTTGAGAACCTTCCACAGGAGCGGAAGGATCTCCTGCAGCCGCCGCCGGCCCCGGCAAGCACTTCGGGCGAAGGAGCGACGAACGCGGCTCCGGCCTCAGCGACCGCGCCGGCGGCGAGCGGCGTGACCAACGCGCCCTCGCAAGGAGGCCCGTCCACACCACCGCCCGCGGCGCCCTCCCCCGATGCGCCGGCAACCAATGCTCCTCCCGGCCCCACGGGCTAAAGGACTGCCGTCTTGGCGCTCGGAAACGGGCGCGATCGTGTGTTGCGGAACATCCGGTGGAAAGTGGACTCGGCCACGGCGGGGACGCGGTTGGATCGCGCGGTTCTTCTGGCGTGTCCCACCACCTCTCGTGGTCTGGTCCGTCGCGCAATTGAGGCCGGCGAGATCCGCGTAAACGGCGCGGTCGTCCGACGGAAAGGCCGCCACGTGAGGGTGGGCGATTTGATCGAAGTCGGCGCGCTGCCCCAGCGAGGGGAATCATGGGTGCGGCCGGATTTTGAAGTGCCGTTCGAGATCCTCGCACAGGCCAGCTCCTGGCTGGCGGTGAGCAAGCCGGCTGGTGTGCCGGTTTATCCGTTGCGGCTGGATGAACTGGGTACACTCGCGAACGCGCTCGCGGCGCGTGTTCCGGACTGCCTTGCGGTGGGTGAGGTGGAAACTGGGATGGGTGGCATTGTGCACCGGCTCGACACCGGCACGTCCGGCGTGGTGCTCGTGGCTCGGCGCGCGGACGCGTGGAAGCGTCTGCGAGACCAGTTTGCGCAGGGTCGCGTGGAGAAAGTGTACCTGGCGGTCGTGGAAGGGATCGTCCGTGCGCCCGGACGTGTGAGTTCATGGCTCACGCACACCCCCGGCCGACCGGGTCACATGCGGGTGGTGGCGCATCCTGCGGCCGCAGGGGGCGCACGGGCCCTGTGGGCGGTGAGCGAGTATTCGCCGTTGCGCTGTTGCGGAAATCGAACACTGCTGTGGGTGAAGATCCTGACCGGAGTGACTCATCAGATTCGCTGCCAGCTCGCGCATCTCGGACACCCCGTCGTGGGTGATTCGCAGTACGGCGCGGGGCCTCACCGTCGGCCGGAGCGGCACTGGCTGCATGCGGCGGAAATCGAGTTTGACGATCCCGACAGCGGGGGGCGCCAGCGCGTTGTCTGTCCACCGCCGGCGGAATGGTACGGCGTTTTGCGCGGGCAAGACTGACCGGGGTCGTCATCGCCTGAGGGGCTCCGGCGTGATAGAGTGCTGCCGCTCCGGCAGGAGTCGAGCATGAAAAGTGCGCCATTGGGCACCACGGGTTGCGAGGTTTCCCGGATCGCGCTGGCGACCTGCGCGATCACAGGCCGCCCCGGGGGGAGCGCGATGTCGCCGTATGACGGTCAGGCGATTCTCCGGACGGCGTGGGAGAACGGCATCAACTTCTTCCTCACCTGTGAGGATGACGTCGAGCACATGGCGGAGGAGTGCATCGCCGCGGCGCTGGGCGATGTGCGGGATCAGATTGTGATCGCGAAGCGGCTCGGACCAGAACACCAGCACCCCCGCGAGATTTTGCGGGCGGTGGAGGAGAGCCTTCGGGCGCTGGGGACCGACCGGTTGGACCTGGTGTTGCTGGATCGGCGTCATCCGCACCTCGAACCGAGGGAAATTCTGCCCACATTGGCGAAGCTTCGAGAGGAGAAGAAAATTCGTGGGTTCGGTGTCAGCCGCTATGATGGCGCGATGCTTTCGGCGGCGCTGCGGCTTCCCACGCCGCCTGTGGTGGTTGCGGCCGATTACAACTTGCTGTTTCGGGGGGTGGAGATCGAACTGGAGGCAGTGTGCCGAAAGGCCCGACTTCCGCTGATCGCGACGTCACCCTTGCTGCTGGGCCTGCTGGCGGGGCGGTACGATCCGGAAGGCGAGCTGCCGCCTCATGTTGCGCGGCTGCCGCATTTTCAGCTGGCGCCGTCCGGGGGGCGGGGCAGCCGCCGGGAGAGCCTTCGCCAGACGGTGGTCACGGCACTCAGAGAGATTCGCCGCATCGCTGGCGAGCTGGGTGAACCGGTGGGCGATGTGGCGCTTTCTTGGTTGCTGTCCCGCGCGTTCGTGGCGGCGGTGGCGGTCAGCGCGTCGAGCACAATTCAGGTGCGACGAAACGCGCGCGCCGGAAGTCTGGTATTGCCGCCGGCCGTCTGCGAAGAATTGGCGAAGGTCACAAGGCCCGTGCTGGAGCTACTCGGCGGGGGCGTTGATCTCTGGGCACCGGTGGCCGACCGCTGAGGTGCGTTTCCGCCGGCGGCGGCGTGCGTTTCCCATCGCGAACCGGTGGGCGATCGAAGCGGCTCACCAAAGCCGGCCACTGATGCTTGATTCTGCCGCCCGCGCGTTCATGTCTACAATTCTCGGGCCTTGCGCACCCCACTCTACGGCCACCCATGAGATCCACCAGCTGTGACCTCGGTCGTTGTTGCCCTGGAAGAAGAGATAGCTGCGGCCGTCCCGGTCTTCAAAAAAGCCCGGGTGGCCGCTCTCGGATGCGTTCCAGTCACCCGGAGAACCGTTGCGCAGGAGCGGCTGCTTCGACCACCGGCTCCACTGGCGACCATCGTCACTGACTGCCACACCGATCTGCTGTGGCTCGTTGTTGTAGCCGCCCGCATAGAACATCCAGAGCCGGCCTCCACGCTCCACAACGGACGGGGCTTCGACGCAACAACGCTCCCAGGGAAGTTCCGGCGCAAGAATCGGCCCATCACGTTCCAGTCTCCATGCGCTCGGTCCGAGATTCGAGGCCGGATCGGCACTGGCCACGCCGATCATCTGGGTGGTCATGGACGGATCCCGCGTGGCAAAGAACATCCAGAGGCGGCGGCGGAAGAGGACCAGTTCACCGTCGATCGCGCGGCCGGACGTCCAGGCGCCGGTCGGCCGGAACACGGGATTGTCCGGATGCCGTTCGAAAGTGATGCCGTCCGTGGATGTCGCCAGACAAATCGCGTCGCGCGGGCCGTTGCCATAGGTCTGATACAATAGAACGACCCGTTCGCCGATCACGCGGGCGCCGGGCGCGCAGATGCCGTTTCGTTCGCACTGCTGCTGCGGCATTAGTTCGGCGATTTTCCGCCAGGTCATGAGGTCCCGGCTTTCCGCAATGCCGATGCTCCAGCCACGGGTGGCGTTTGGGGGTGCAAGATTCGAGCTCCAGGGCGGGAGTGAGAAATACATGAGGTAGCGGTCGCCGAGGCGAACCACGCTGGGGTCTTTCGCGAAAGGACGGCCGCGGCGTGACTCGTCGCTGAAACGCGGCGGCGCTGCGGCCGGGGGCCGAACGGGGGGCGGATCAGCGCCGGGGGCAACCGCCGGGCACAAGAGTGCCCCGGCCAGCGTGGCGCGAGCGGTCAGGGAAGAGAGCCGTTCGAGGAAACCCAATGTGAGCCCTTTGTTTTGCCTCGGCCGCCGGCGTTCGGTCGGCGCGCTCATCAGCTGCCCACGCCGGCGGCGGGGTCGGCTCGCACATTAGATGATTGGGGCCGGCTGCGCAAGGGCGATCGCGGGACGTTGACGAAGCGGACTTGCCCCTATGTGCAGCCCGGTCTAGCATCGCGAGCTGCGAGGACGCGGTGGCGATGGACGCCCCAACGTTGCCGGCGTGGGACGTGTACCGTGCGCTCAGTCCGGCCGAAAAGGCCGCTCTGCTGCGCGGTGCGGACGGCCGTCCCTATCATGTTCTATTCGCGCAACAGTTTGACCGGCCGTTTCTCGACCACCTGGGAGAGCTGGCGACGCGCACGCGGCGCATTGCGAAGACGAAAGGGGGGCGGCTTTTTCTTCAAAGCCTTCTCGCCGACCGGCGAGCGATGCTGTACTTCGCGCAGCCCTCGACGCGGACGTTTTTGTCGTTTTATGCGGCCTGTCAGATCCTGGGCCTTCATCCCGCGGAGGTTCGGGACACACACACTTCGAGCGAGCTGAAGGGGGAGTCTCCCGAGGATTCCGTTCGCACGTTCAGCTCGTATTTTGATCTCATCATCATGCGCCATCCGGAGGGGGGATTCGCCGAGCGGATTGCCTGGTTGTTATCCACCACCGAGCGCGCTGTGCCCGTGATCAACGCGGGGTCGGGCAAGGACGAGCACCCGACGCAGGCGCTGCTGGATATATACACGCTGCAGCGGAGCTTCGAAACGCGGGGCGGAATCGAGGGGAAAACGATCGCGTTCGTCGGCGATTTGCAGCGAGGACGCACCGTGCGGTCGCTCGCGCAGGTGTTGACGCTGTATCCGGGAGTGCGGATGCTCTTTGTTGCGCCGCCCCGACTGCAAATCGGCCCCGACATTCTCGAGCGGCTCGACGCGGCGGGGGTACGGTACGAGCTGACCGAGGACTTCGACGCCGCGGTGGCGGCGGCGGACGCGGTGTACATGACCCGCATCCAGGACGAGTGGGATGCGCCGGGCGAGCGGACATCCGCGGATGCAGATCGTTTTGCGTTTGGGGTGCGACATCTCTCGATTCTGCGGCCGGACGCGATCCTGATGCATCCGCTGCCGCGCCGGCATGAAATCGCGGTAGAGGTGGACCGCGACCCCCGCGCGATGTATTGGCGCCAGGTGCGCAACGGCATGTGGATTCGGGTTGCGCTGATTCTGACGATGTTTGCGCGCGAGGCCGAGGTGCACCAGTACTACAATGATCTGGTGAGATAGGCTCGCGGTGCCGGAGCGGCGATGAAAGACCTGATTTCGATTTCGCAGTGGGGAGCGGCACGAATCCAGCGGGTTCTCGAACTGGCGGTGGACCTGAAGCGACGTCCTGGCGAATACCGACACGCGCTGATGGGCCGGACGCTGGTGATGCTGTTCGAGAAGCCCAGCCTGCGCACACGGGTCTCGTTCGAGGCGGCGATGACGCAGCTGGGCGGCCATGCGATCTACTACGACCTGAGCACGTCCCCGCTAGGACGCGGGAAGGAAACGGTGGAGGACACTGCGCGCGTGCTCAGCCGCTACTGCGACGCCATCATGGCGCGCTTATTTCGCCACGCGGACATCGTCGCGCTCGCGCGTCACGCGACAATACCGGTGATCAACGGGCTGACGAACGACGAGCATCCGACGCAGATTCTCGCGGATCTGATGACGATTCTGGAGCACAAGCGACGGCTGCGGGGCCTCACGCTGGCGTATGTCGGCGACGGTCTGAACAACGTAACCCACTCGCTGCTGCTGGCCGCAGCGCGGATGGGGTTGCATATGCGCGTGGGCTGCCCGGACGACCCCGCCTACCGTCCCGATCCGGCGGTGGTTGCGCGTGCTCGGCGCATCGCGCGAGGGACGGGGGTGGACATCACGATCACCGAGGACGCCTCCTCTGCGGTGCGCGGAGCGGACATCGTGTACACGGACTCGTGGATGTCCTACCACATTCCGCCGGATCAACTCGAAGAGCGTCGGGCGCGATTTGCGGCGTACCAGGTGACGCCTGCGCTGATGCGCCGTGCGCGCCGGGGCGCGATATTTCTGCACTGTCTACCCGCCACTCGGGGCTACGAGGTCGCCGCGGAGGTGATTGATGGGCCGCAGTCCGTCGTGCTGGACGAGGCAGAGAATCGTCTGCACGTTCACAAGGCGGTGCTGCTTCACCTGGTGGCGGGCGTCGAAACGCCGTGGAGCCGGACATAGCCCGTCCGCGCGGCGAAGTTGGGCGTGGTGATCTCCGCCACCGCGCCGTCGGGCTCGACCTGAAGAAACAGCGCATCGGCGTCGGGCCACTGGTTCGTGAGCCAGGCGATCGCCGCGTCCGGACCGAGGATGAACGCGGCGGTCGCCAGGCCGTCGGCGGTGAGACCGTTCTGCGCGACAATGGTCACGCTCGTTCGCTCACGTTCGAGCGGCCGTCGGGTGCGGCCGTCAAATATGTGGATCACAGTTCGGCCGCTGCTGCCGCGGCGGCGCTGGCGGTAGCCGCCGGAGGTCGCGATCGCGCGGTCCGTGAGATGAAGGACGCCAGCGAGCCGCTCGCCGGGCTGGCTGTCCGGCAGCGGCAGATCCACGCCGATACGCCATCGGTTTCGCTCTGCGTTGTGGCCGGAGACCACCACTTCGCCGCCCACTTCGATCATCATGTTGGTGACGCCGGCCGTGCGCAGAGCGGCGGCGACCGCGTCGGCCGCATACCCCTGGGCGACGGCGTCCAGATCGAGCTCCACACCCTCCGCGCCTTTCACTAGCGCCCATGCACTGCCATCACGAGTGAGCTCCACGCGGCGCCAGCCGACCCGACGCGTGGCGGACATCACGGCGTCGTCGCTCGGGGGATGAGCTGATGCTGGCGCCGGCCCAAATCCCCACAGGCGGAGAAGGGGCGCAAGGGTGGGATCGAAGGCGCCGCCGGTCTGTTCGGCGAGTCGAAGCGCCTGCTCGGCGACGTGGCCCAGCGCGTCGCTCACCCGCACCCGCTCGCCCGGAGGTTTCGCGTTCAGTTGCGAAAGCTCGCTGTCATCCCTCCACCGCGAAAACGTGCGGTCCACCTGTTCGAGCACTTGTGCGACGATCTGGCGACACTGGTGCGGGGTTAGCCCGGGCGGGGGCTCGACAACCCGGACGTGGTAGCGTGTGCCCTGCGTTTCACCCTCCCACGCAAACATCCTAGCCGGCGCGGACGGCGGCTGACGAGTGGACCGGAAGGTCAACACACCGAGCAGCGCCGCGGCCGAGAGCATCGCCAGTGGCGACAGGCGGCGCGGTTGAACGCAACGTGCCCGCGAAGGCTCAACCGAATTCGTCGTAGGCGATCATCTCCTTCTCGACGCCGAGCTCGTCGAGCATCCGGTTGACCGCCGCAATCATCATCGGCGGGCCGCAGAGGTAGTATTCGATCTCAGTCGGATCAGGATGGTCCTTCAGGTAGAGGTCATACACGACCTTATGGATGAAGCCGGTCGGGCCGTCCCAGTGGTCTTCTGGAAGCGGCTCGCTGAGCGCGACGGTGTACCGGAAGTTCGGGAACTCCGCCGCAATCGCGCGGAACTCCTCGTCATAGAACATCTCGCGGCGCGATCGGGCGCCATACCAGAAGCTAACTTTTCGCGTGGTCCGCCGCGTCTTGAAGAGGTCGAAAATGTGGCTGCGCATGGGGGCCATGCCGGCGCCGCCGCCGATGTAGACCATTTCGCGATTGGTGTCTTTTGCGAAGAACTCGCCGAACGGGCCGCTCATGACGACCTTGTCGCCGGGCTTCAGACTGAAGATGTACGTCGAGGCAATGCCCGGCGGCACGTTCATACCCGGCGGGGGCGTCGCGATGCGGACGTTCAGCATCACGATGTTGCCCTCCGCGGGGTGATTCGCCATCGAGTAGGCACGAAAGATCGGCTCCGGGTTGGAGGCGGACAGCTCCCAAAGGTTGTACTGGTCCCATGCGTCGCGAAAACGTTCATCGATGTCGAAAGAGCGGAACGAGATCTCGCGGTAGGGCGGGACATCGATTTGGATGTATCCGCCGGCGCGGAAATTGAGCGTCATGCCGGGTGGAAGGTCGACGATCAGCTCCTTGATGAACGTGGCCACATTCCGGTTCGAGCGGACTGTTCCCTCGAACTTCCGGATTTCCAGCACCTCCGCCGGCACGCGGATTTTCAGATCCCGCTTCACCTTGAGCTGGCAGGCCAGCCGCCAACCCTGTTTCGCCTCCGCGCGCGAGATGTGGCCGGCCTCGGTCGGCAGCAGGTCGCCGCCGCCCTCGGTGACAACGCATTTGCACATCGCGCAGGTGCCTCCGCCGCCGCACGCCGATGGCAGGAAAATCTTCTGGGCGGCGAGCGCGGCCAGCAGGGACGAGCCGCTGTCGACGGTGATGCGCTTTTCACCGTCGTTGATGTCAATCGTGACCGGACCGGACGGTGCCAGCCGGCGAGAGGCGGCATTGAGCCCCGCGACGAACACAAGGATCAGCCCCGTGAACACCAGCGCGCTGATGAACAGTAGCAGAATCCAGTTGCTCATCGCCGCCCATCCCTCCGAGCTAGAGCTGGATGCCGGAGAAGATCATGAACGCCATGGCCATCAGGCCGGTCATGATCATCGTGATGCCGAGCCCCCGCAGTGCCGGCGGAACGTTTGAGTAGCGGAGCTTCCGGCGCACGGCGCCCATCGCGACAATCGCCAACGCCCAGCCGGCACCCGACGCAACGCCAAACACCACCGACTGCGCCGCGTTGTAGTTGCGCTCCACCATGAACAGCGAGCCGCCGAGGATCGCGCAGTTCACGGTGATCAGCGGCAAGAATATGCCGAGCGACTGGTACAGTCGTGGAAAGAAACGGTCGAGCGTCATTTCAACCAGCTGCACCATCGAGGCGATTGTCGCGATAAACACCACAAAAGTGAGAAAGGAGAGGTCCAGACCGGCAAGCGCGGGAACACCCGTCCACGCGAGTGCGCCGGGTGCAAGGAAGAACCGCCGCAGCAGCCAGTTGGTGGGTACGGTGATCGTCTGCACCACGATCACCGCCAGCCCCAGCCCCATCGCGGTTTCAATCCGTTTTGAGATCGCAAGAAACGAGCACATCCCTAGGAACGACGCCAGCAGGATGTTCTCGATGAAGATGGACTTGACCGCAAGACTGAGCAGTTCCATGAGGTGCACCTCGACTAACCGTCTGTTTCAAAGCGGCGGATCAAGGTCCGCTGCGCCCAGATCAGCAGTCCCAGAACGATGAAGGCGCCCGGCGCCAGCAGCATCAGGCCGTTGTTGACATAGCCCTGCCGGTAGAGCGCGGCCGGCACCACCGCGTGGCCGAGCAGGCGTCCGGAGCCAAGCAGCTCCCGAAGGAACGCCACCAACACCAGCACGGCTCCATATCCGAGGCCGTTGCCGAGACCATCGAGCACGGACGGCAGCGGCGGGTTTTTCAGCGCGAAGGCCTCGAGCCGACCCATCACGATGCAATTGGTGATGATCAACCCGACGAATACGCTGAGCTGGCGACTGACGTCGTAGGCATAGGCGCGCAGGATCTGATCGGCAAGAATGACCAATGTGGACACCACCACCATCTCCACAATCATGCGAATCCGAGCCGGAACGGTGTTGCGGATCAGCGAGATGACCAGATTCGAGCCCGTCGTCACGACCGTCAGCGCTAGCGCCATCACCAGCGCCGTTTCCAGCTTGACGGTCACCGCGAGAGCCGAACAGATGCCCAAAATCTGGACGGTGATCGGATTGTTCTCGGAGAGCGGATCGCGGAAGTGCTTCCAAGCGGACGCCATCGCCGTCACCCCTTTCTCGCGGTGCGCAGGTATGGCTCGTATTTTTTTACACACTCGTTGAGAAACCGCGTTACGCCCTGGCCGGTCAACGTCGCCCCGCTGATGCCGTCGACCACCAGTCGGTGCGGATCGGACTTCGCTTCCGGTGAGGCGACCCCCTTCGCGACGACGATCGGCAACCACTCGCCGTTGCGCGCGATACGGCGGCCGCGAAACTGGTCCTGGAACCACGGCTGTTCGATTTCACCGCCGAGTCCCGGCGTTTCGCCGTGGCGGTAGAACGTAAGACCCACAATTTCATCGAGCTCCGCGTCCAGCGCCAGGTAGCCGTAAATGGTGGACCACAGCCCCTTGCCCGAGACAGGGATGGCGGTCTTTACTGGCCGGCCGTTTTCCATCCACTGGTAGACCGGCAAGGCCTCCGGTCCCGATGGCCTCTCGAGCGACGCGCCGCTGCGGGGGTCGACCCACAGCTCGCGCACATGATCGCGATACATCACCTCGATGCGCGCAGGCGGCAGCCGGCGTCCGTCCGGGGCGACGACCTCTGCGCCAAAGGCTTTTAGGACGTTGAACTTACGATCCAGTTCGGCTGCCTGTTCCTGGCGGCGTCGGAGGCCGGTCGCCGCGGAGGTCAGCACAACGCTGGCCAGCAGGCAGACGACACCGGCGTAGACCAGAACGTAACGTTCGCTAGACGTCGGCACGGGCAAAACTCTCCAGATACCGCCTGCGGTTGCGGATGTGAACGCGGAGGACAAGGTAGTCGAGCAGCGGTGCCATCACGTTCATGAACAGGATCGCCAGCATGGTTCCTTCGGGGTAGGCGGGGTTGAACGCACGTACAATCACGGTCAGGGCTCCAATCAGTGCCCCATAAATCCATTTCCCCTCATTGGTGGCGGCAGCAGAGACAGGATCGGTGGCCATGAAGACAATGCCGAAGAGGGAGCTTCCCATTACCAGATGGTAGTGGGGAGGCAACGAGAGAAACGGGTGCGCGGCGAGCACCGAGGGGGGGAGGCGCCCTACGAGCCATGCTGTGCCGAGCAGACCAATCAAACCGCCGGCCATGATCCGCCATGACCCGGTGCCGGTGAGCAGCAGGAGGAGGGCGCCCAGCAGCACAGCGATCGCCGAGGTTTCACCGATACTCCCAGGTTCAAATCCCATGACCATGGTGCGGAACGGGAAGCCGGCATCCGCAAGAAGCTGTGCCGCGTTCGCACCGGCGGGTGCGGCTTTCGCGACCGCGAGCGAGGTCGCACCGCTGAAGCCGTCGGCCAGCGTGGCGCCGGGCGGCAGGGCGGCCCACACCCGGTCGCCCGAAATCTGTGCCGGGTATGCGAAATACAGAAACGCGCGTGCGGCGAGGGCGGGGTTGAGGACATTGAAACCGACTCCGCCGAAGATTTCCTTCGCGATCACGACGCCGAACGAAATGCCGGCGGCCACCTGCCAGAGGGGGATCGTCGGCGGGAGCGTCAAGGGGAAGAGGATCCCCGTGATCAAAAATCCCTCGTTGATCTCGTGTTTGCGTACGGCCGCGAACAACACTTCCCACAAGCCACCCACCGCATAGGAGGTGATGATGATGGGCAACACCAGTCGGGCACCGAGCGCCAGGGTGGGCCAGAAGGGAGCGCCCGCGATACCGGCGGCCTTGTAGGCCTGTACACCGGCGTTGTACATACCGAACAGGATACAGGGGACCAGCGCATACAGGACGGTGATCATGTAGCGCTTCATGTCGAGCTGATCGCGAAGGTGCGGCGGCCCGTCGGTGGTGTGCGCCGGCGTGAACAGGAAGGTTTCGAGTGCTTCGTAGACCGGCCAAAGGGGCCGCAGCGGACCAGTTTCAAACTTCGGCCGCCAACGTTCGAGAAGTTTCAGCAGCGTGTCCACTCAGATGCCCTCCGCCGCTGCAAGGCGCAAACCTTCGCGCACAATGCCGACCAGGTCCATTTTGGACGGGCACGCGTAGGCCGCCAACGCCACGTCTTCCGGCACAATCTCGAGCAGGCCGAGCTGAACTGCTTCTTCCCAGTCGCGGGAGAGTATTGCCCGGATCAGAAAGTCCAGCCGGATGCGCATGGGTAAGAAGCGATCATACAGGCCCGTGACGATCATTGCGCGGACCGCGCCATGTCGGTTGGTTCCGAGCGGCCGCGGTACGCGGGGCAGCCATGAGGAAAGGAACAGCCGCGACGCGCTCACGCCGTTTGCCAGTGGATTTGCCCAGGCGAGGAAGTGGCGCGACCTGTCCTCGGGCAAGATGGTGATCGAGCTGGTTCGCATCGGGAGGTAACTGTCTGGGCGAACTGCGGAGCCGCTGAGCGCATCGCCGGCGATCACGCGTGCGCCCTTCTCGATCCGGCCCTCGAGCAGCGCGCTCAGCGGGCACCCCCAAGGCAGCCGGTAGTGTCGGGCTTTTCCGGCGTACACAGCCGGGCCACCCAGCGCGATCACACGGTCGGTGGGGAAACAGCCGGTCAGCAGCAAACTACCGATCGCGACGACATCAGGCGCTTTCACCGCCCACACCACCTCTCCGGGCCGAATGGGGGAGATGTGGTGAATGTGCACGCTCGTGTTGCCCGCCGGGTGGGGACCACTGAAGGTGTACAGACGCGCCAGGTCGCCGACCGTTGCGATCGCCTCCGCCTTCACGGGTCCGCCAGCCGCCACCAGATTCACCGGCCCATCGGTGAGCCGCCCCAGAGCTGCGAGGCCCGCGTGGAACTCCCTAGCTCGTCCCTTCAGCGCCACCTCCACGCTGACCGAAAATGGGGCGGTTCCCATCGCGTTCACAAAAATTGCCTTCGGTTTCGCGGTGGGATCCGGGAGCCGGCCATAGGGGCGTTGCTCGATCAGTCCCAGCAGACCGGATGTCTGCAGGACATTCAGAACTTCTTCACGAGACAACGACGCGGGCGGGCGTCCAGCGGTGCCAAAGTCTTCGGCATCGTCGCCATCTCGCTCAATCACAACTCGCTCGATCGCCCGTCGCGGGCCAAGGTCAACGGCTACAACTCGCCCCGCGGCGGGTGCGCACAGCCGAAACGCCGGGTTTCGCTTGTCCTCCACCAAGGGCGACCCCCGCTTGACCCGGTCGCCCACCCGAACGAGCAGCCGCATCTTGACGTCGGAGAACTCGACCGGCAAGACCGCCACATGCGTCACCGCAGGGATCACCTCGAGATCCGGCCCGGGCTGCCCCGCGAGCGGAATATCGAAGCCTTGTCGCACCGAGATGTGGCGCCCGGCTTCAGCCTGGGGTTTGGATGACTTCATGTGATGAAGTGCGTCAATATAGCTCAGGCACTCCACCGGTCAAACCTCCCAACAGGCCCTTCACGACACAACTGGCACGACAGGGCGGCCCATCGTCACAAATCCGTGCGGGTCTTCCCTGCCTGTGGCGCAGCCACCGGCGGGTTTGGAGCGGCTTCCCATAAGGGGACCGAGTCGGCCTGCACCGACGTGGCGAATCCAGGCAGGCGGTCGGATCGGAGAGGCTTGATCGGGGGGCCAAGGGTACCGCAGCCAGTGGTGGGCTCGGCACGCGGAGGTGCAGCGTGCGCAGCTCCGAAAATGCCCTTGTGCGCCTCGCTTCCTCAATTCCGCCAGTGGAGGCCCAAACCGAGCCGGTACACTCAGCCGAGGGAGGGTTCAACGTTCCTCGGAAGCACCTCGTGGACGCCGCCTGACTTCTTGTCGATCGAGTCAGTCCACCGAAGGCTTCCGTGTCGGTTTCTGTCAGGCTTTGCAGAGACCTTAGAAAGAGCCGCCGACCGGTTGAATGCGTTCGGTCGCCCGTCTGTGCTGCGGCCACAGCGAAGTTGCGGGCGGCTCGGGTCCCCCGATGTCGCTGTCAGGCGCGAAGTGGGAGAAACAGTTCGGGCAGGTCGGCCGTCGGTGGCAAAACGAGCAGGCGTCCGATGCGCCGGCGCGTCGGTGCTGCGGGTGCGAGACTGGGCGCCGGCCCCGCCCGGGTGCCACTCGAGCGCGCAACGGCACTTGGGACGCGGTTTCGCAAGCAGCCACCGCGGCGGCGGACTGGTTCTGGCCGGACTGCATCCGCAAAAGGCTGCGGGGAGACCAGCTGGGTCTGTCATGCCGCGCTCGTCTCGTGGCTCCGGACGCCGCACGGGAGTGACGAGCGTCTCGCGGCGGCAACATCGGCCCGGCGATCCACAGTGGGCGACGGCGGAGTTCACAGCGCTTCGAGAGGCCGCGAAGCGCAGGTGGGTTCAGCGGCGAATCACCGCCTCATGCTCGTCACCGCGGGCCAGCAGCGCGTGCGCACGATGCCGGCGCAAACCATCGATCACGTACACGAGCAGGCTCAAGCTGGCGACCGCACAAAATGCGGTCAAGGGCAGCCGCGTGATGAGTCCGGCGACCAGCACGGCCAACATCGCAGTTCGTAGCTGTCGGCGCGACGGTTTCAAATATCGCACATTAGAGATCTGGAGGAGCACGAGCACGAGCGCGACCAGGCTGTAGACCGCGATCACCGCTCCGCGGTCCGCCGCCAACGGAGAGACCTCAAAAAGGTCCTTGTCCATCACCAGCAGCAAGATCGCCAGCCAACTTGCGCTGACCGGGATGGGCAGGCCTCGGAACACATGCCGGCCGGTGGGCGATGCAAAGGAACATCCGCGTGCAAATCGCAATACCGCCATCAGGATCACCAAGCCGGCCGCGGCACTTCCCCAAAGGCCGTAATCCGCCCACAGCGCCTGATAGGTGACGACGGCGGGTACAACGCCGAATGTCACGGTGTCCACGTAGGTATCGAGCCGCTCGCCAAAGTCCGAGGTCGCGCGAAGCGCTCGGGCCAGCGCGCCATCCAGGCCGTCAATGATCGCGGCCAACAGAATCAATTCCGCCGCCAACGAGATGTTCTCGGCCAGCCCCGCTAGCAATGCGGCAATGCCGGCAACGAGCACGCCGAGGGTCATTGCGTTGACGATTGCTCTTCGCACCGAGCTGTTCACGATCGCGCCGTCCGATATCGCCCCAGTCTGCTTTCGCCCGCCCGCACCATCATACCCGGTCGAACGAGAATCTCAATCGAGTCGAACGGAACCAGAACATCCAGTCGGGAGCCGAACTTCATCAGGCCGATGCGCTGACCGGCGCCCACATGCTGACCGATCTCGAGCCAGTGCACCACGCGCCGGGCGACTGGCCCCACGATTTGACGGACGATGCAGATGCCGTGGGCCCCCTCAATCACGATCGTGTTGCGTTCATTCTCGCGCGACGCTTTGGCTAGGAACGCGAAGTGAAACCGACCGGGCTGATGCTGGAGCGCCACAATGCGGCCGGCGATGGGCGCTCGGTTGACGTGCACATCGAACAAACTGAGAAACACGCTGATTCTGACCGCGGGCCCTCGGATGAACTCCGGTTCGGATTCCTCGGCGATCTCCATCACCCGACCGTCGGCGCCCGAAAGGAGCGCATCGGGGTCGGCGGGTACGTTTCGGGGCGGGTCCCGAAAAAACCATGCCATTGCACCAGCGGCGACCGTCGCCAGCGCGGCACCGCCAGCAACCCCGGCCGGCGATCCGGTCAGTCCGGCGACCAGGGCGATGCATGCGCCCGGCGCTGCGGCCGCGCCCACCAACGGCCATCCTTCGCGGACGATCCTCATCGGCTGATCCTGTGTGACCCGTAAATGCGGAAAGATACCGGTGGAATGAGGGAGTTGTCCACGCACAAGGCGGGGGAGCGTCTCCGTTGGCCAGACTCGCCGGCGGGGGCGGCGGCGGCTACACTGCGGCCGATGCAGTTAGGGGGCTTTGTCCTGTTTCTGGCACTCAGCGCGACCCTGGCGGTCGTGGCCGACGAGCCTCCTCCCGCCGACGGGCTTGGCCATCTGGCATTGCGCACCGTTTCTCCGGGGCATTTGCTGCGCCCCAACGTCGGCTACGCGAGCACCGAGACGTTGGGGGCCGGGCGGTATGCCTTGAGAGCCGCCCTGACGCTCGGGAATGTCTGGCTGCATCGGCAGGACGCGTACCTGATGGATGGCGAATGGTTCGCAGCGGACGTGACGCTGACCCGCGCGGTTTCGGAGAATTTTCGACTGTCGGTGGGGCTGCCGATCATTGGTCGGTCGGGGGGGGTCGGTGACGGAGCGATCGAATGGTTTCATCGCACCGTCCGCATTGGCAACGCCAACCGGGAGGACTTTCCGCGCAACCGGTTCCGGATCCGGTTTACCGGCCCTGATGGACGGACCTTCGAGGATGACGACGAGTCCTGGGGGATTGGGGATGTGCCGGTGTTTGCGACGCTCGTGCATCGTTCCCGCGCGGCGAGGGGGCCGGTGCTTTTCGCGCACCTTGGTCTGACGCTGCCCACCGGCCGCCAGCGCCGTCTCGAGGGGCTGGGAAATCCGCTGTGGGGCGGTTCGCTGCTGGCCTTTCAGCGTCTGGGCCGCTCGCGGTGGGTCGTGTATGGCGGCGGAAGTTTCACGCATGCGCCGGCGCGCCGGCTGGCGGGTATCGAACTACGATCGGAGGAGCTGAGCGCGCTGACGGGCGTGCGGTTCGACCTCACCGACCGCACTGCGTTGCTGGCGCAATATCTGCTCACTTCGCCGGTGGCGCGACGCTACCACACGTTTTCCGAACCGGCGCATGAGGTCCAGCTTGGCGTGAAGCACCGGCTTCGCGAAGGCCTCGTCATCGAGGTGGCGCTGGTGGAGAACGTGTTCCGCTTTTCGAACAGCGCAGATGTCGGAGTGCATGCCGCGCTGACCTGGCAGTGGTAGACTCCTGAGTTACGGAGGTGATGTATGCAGAGGACGTGGGGGTTGAGCATTGGGCTGGTGCTCGCAGTGACGCCGCTGACTCAGGCCGAATGGCGGCTGGCCTGGGCGGACGAGTTTGAGCGTGACGGCCTCCCCGACTCCGCTCGTTGGACCTACGAGGTGGGCGTGATCCGCAATCGGGAGGCGCAGTACTACACGCACGCGCGTGCTGAAAATGCGCGGGTGGAGGGCGGCCGGCTGGTGATCGAGGCCAGGCGCGAACCATGGCAGGGGCGGGAGTGGACCTCGGCGAGCCTGATCACGTTGGGCCGGATGCACGTTCGTCATGGCCGCATCGTGATTCGCGCGAAGTTGCCGAGTGGTCGCGGCACGTGGCCGGCGCTATGGACCATGGGCGTGCATGACCCGATGCTTCCATGGCCCCGCCGCGGCGAAATCGACATCATGGAAATGGTGGGATTCGAACCGGACGTGATCCACACGACCATTCACACTGAGAAATACAACCACCGGCGTGGTACTCACCGCAGCGCGAAGTTCACGCTGCCCGGTGCCTCGACAGCGTTCCACGACTACGCCGTGAACGTTCGCCCCGATCGGGTGGAGTTCGAAGTGGACGGAGAGCAGCGATTCGTCTATACGAAAGAGCCCGGCGCCGGGCTGGAGGCGTGGCCGTTTGACGCACCGCAGTATTTGCTGATGAACATCGCGATTGGGGGCAACTGGGGCGGTCAGCGGGGGATTGACCCGGAGCTGAAGTCCGCGCGCATGGAGGTGGAGTTCGTGCGCGTGTACACCGATCCGGCGGTACCGACCAGCGAGGTCATTCGGCCCGCTCAGCAGCGCTGAGCTCCCCGCCGGGCACGAACTCCATTCCGCACCAGACTCCGTCACCATCGCGCAGAACTTCGCGAAGGCCGGTTGCGCGAAGGGCGTCGGCGACGCGGTCGGCTTCGCTCTCCCGAGCACCGCTGACGATCAGTGCGCGGTCGGTGATCTGCGAGAGGTGGCGCGCCGCGCAGATCAGCACCGCTCCGTACAGATTGGCGGCCACCAGGTCGAACCGCCTCCGCGGGAGCCCGTCGCGGAGGTCCGCCCTCAGCCATCGAACCCGACGATCCAGCCCGTTGCGGCGAGCGTTCGCGGCGGCTGCGGCGAGAGCCTCGGCATCGTTGTCCACACCGACGACACGCCGCACACCGAGTCGCGCGGCGGCGAGTGCGAGGATGCCGCTGCCAGTGCCGAGATCGAGCAGACTCCGCGGTCGGGGATGCCGGTGACAGTGTGCGACAATCCGCTCGAGGCAGAACCGGGTAGTGAAGTGCTGACCTGTGCCGAAGCCGGCCCCCGGTTCCAGGCGGATCTCCGGGATCCGAGCGGAGTGCCGTCCGGGCTGCCATGCCGGAACGATGCGGAGGCGATTGCCGATGCACACCGGCCCGAAATGGTGCCGGACGGCACGGCTCCAGTCGCGGAGGCGTTCCGTCCGCACGCCGACCGCGAGGATCTTGTCGTGGAGCCGGGCGCTCGCACGAAACGCCTCGGCGTCGGCACGGTTTGGGAAGTAGAGTTCAACCCACGCGCGGGGGTCGCGCGGCCGCGTCAACGTAACCGGCTCCACACCCCCCTTGCGCCGAGCCCACTTTGCCACGGCCGGTGCGCACCGAGTGGCGGTCAGCAGCGTCACGACGGTCCACATGCCACCGAACTCCGGAGTGCGGCGCTGCAAGCTGCGCCGCTTTGCTTTTTGGGCCGCCCCGTGCTCTATTCGTGCCATGGAGCCCACTTCTTCATGGTACATTGCTGAGGACGGTCAGCCGATCGGTCCGTTCCCTCTGGAGGAGTTGCTGGCGCGCGCGCGGGATGGGCGGCTACGGCCGCAGCAACTGGTGTGGCAGCCGGAGTTCGGGGCGGAGTGGCGGCCAGCTGGCACGGTGCAGGGGCTTGCCGCGGTGTTCCCGGCCGAGTCGCGCGCGCGGGCGGGGACAGCGGGTACGACGCCCAACGGTGAGATCACCCGCGCCGCACGGGCCGCGCTAGCCGGCCATTGGGCGGAGATGGTCGGTATCACGTTGCTGTGGATCGTCATTGCCGCGGTGGTGCAGGGGATTGGTGCCGTTCTGGAGATGGCGCAGCCGCCGGTCGGTTCAATCGCGGCGTTCGTGCTGGGCGTGCCGTTCACGCTCGGATGGTTGCGGGTGTTGTTGAATGTGGCCGACGGCCGGCCGGCGCGGGCGGCCGACCTTTTTGGCGGGTTTGTCCGCTGGGGAGCCGGGTTAGCGGCACAGCTCCTGGTTTCTGTCTTTCTGATGCTGTGGTCCGCGGCGATTGTGTTTCTAGTGGGACTGCTGGCCGCGCTGATATTTCCGGCGCTCGGCGCCGGTTTCGATCCAGCCGGATGGCGCGCCGCGCACGGGGTTGTGCTGGCCGTGGTGGGGGGGGTGATTGTTGCAGCGTTGTTGGCGGTCTCGTTGCGGTACGTGCTGACCCTCTTGGTCATTGCGGACGATGCAAGCGTGGGCGCGTTGCAGGCGGTTCGTCGCAGCGTGCAGTTGATGCGAGGGCGAAAGTGGAAGTTTGTGCGGTTTGTGTTCCGGTTCTTCGGATGGGCGCTGCTGTCGTTGCTCAGCTGCGGTATCGGCTTTCTGTTTCTGATGCCGTACGCGGGTGTGGCGATGGCGCTCTGGTATCGGGACGCGCTGCCGCCCGAGACGTGAGGCGCTGCACGATGTGGCCGTTTCGCCGCTCCTCCCCGGAACTTCCGACCGTCCAGCCGGAGGAGCTGGTCGCCGCAATGCAGGGGGAGGAGCCACCGCTGGTGTTCGACGTGCGCACGCCGGCCGAGTTCGCCGCCGGTCACATTCCAGGGGCGGTGAACCTTCCGCACACGGAAGTCGCGCGACGGGGTGTCGGAGAACCGGGATGGAGGGGACGACGGATTGTTGTGACGTGTGCACACGGCGGCCGGGCTCGCGCGGTCGCGGCGGCGCTGCGCGACCTTGGGTGCCGAGATGTGCGTTTGCTGGAGGGACATATGAGCCGCTGGTGCGCTGAAGGGCGGCCCTTGAAATCCGGCGGCTCGGAATGAGATGAGCGGCCTCTTTTTCACGCGGCTCTTTGAAGCGCCTTGGGAGTATCTGGCGTGGGTCTTGATCGTGATGTTCTCGGTCTGCGTCCACGAATTTGCGCACGCATGGTTCGCAGTGCGGCGCGGGGACAGCACCGCGGCCGAGCTGGGCCATCTCTGCCTGGATCCGGCCCGCCAAATGGGCATTCAAGCAATTCTGATGTTGCTGATATTTGGTCTGACCTGGGGCGCGGTGCAGGTCAGCCCCCGGCGGCTGCGCCCCCTCGATCGCGTGCTGGTCTCCCTGGCCGGCCCGGTCGCCAATCTGCTGTTGATGGTGGCGTTTTCTGCGGCCTCCGCGCTCCTGTTGCGTTGGACGCCTCAGATTCGGGTGGAGGGAGCACCCTGGCTTCTTGCCTATGCGGCGCGTGCGAACGCGACGCTCGCGCTCCTGAACCTCCTGCCGCTACCGCCGCTGGATGGGTGGGGGGTGGTGGAGGCGCTGGTGCCCCGGCTGGAGGACGCGGCCGAGCGTGCGGGCAGCCTGCTTGCATGGCTCGCACTGGCGGTGATTTTTCTGACGCCTGCGGGCGTGCTCATCTGGGTGGGCGGTGCCCGTCTGGCGTCCGCGACGCTGGCGTTGCTGGTCTAGCCCCCTGAGCCCGCGGGACGGCCGCCACCGATCAGTTTGTCGAGCACGACGTCGAACAGCCGGAATCCCTGCCGGCGGTAGAAACGAAGTGCGCCGCGGTTGGCCGCCGAGACCGCCACTCGCAACCGGTGCGCCCCCGACGCGCGCGCCCACTCCTCGAAGCGCTCCACCAGCTGGCGCCCGACCCCCTGGCCGCGACTGGATGGCCGCACGAACAGACACTCGATGACAGCCGCCGTCTCGGGCACGGAATACTCCGCCGTGCTTTCCAGACATCCTAGCAGGTAACCGATCACGCGCCCCCCGTCCTCCGCCAGCAGGGCGATACCCTCCCGCCGGGCGAGCCGGTCGGTGTAGAACGCGCGGGCAGACTCGCTGTTTGGCCAGTCAAGGTCCAACGTCGCGTCAAACGTGCGGTCGAACTCCATGAGCTCGCCGTCCAGTTTGACGATCTCGAGCAGGTCTTCTGGCCGCCCTTCGCGGATGGTGATCACTTAGGCCACAGGTCTGATCAGCAGTCATCCACAATCGGGTTGCTCCGTCAAGCGCGCTGCGGTGGAACCGGTCGGTCGAGGGGCAACACCGGGAGGATCGCTCCGCCGGAGGACACATCGGCTTTTGGCTTATCCAGCCGCTGCCGGCTGGGAAGCTCCCCAGAGTGGCGTTGCGGCGAGTCGGTAGGCGGCGTTATTGTGCCTTCGTGAGTGAAGAGACGACGGATTCCGTGAGCGGCTCGTGGCCACGTCCTGGGACCTCCGAGTGGACCCGGTGGTGGTCAGGGTGGGTGCCGCGCGAGCGTGCAACCCTCATGCTGGTGCGCCGCGACGGCGCCCTGCTGCTGATCGAAAAAAAACGCGGACTCGGGGCGGGGAAGGTCAATGCGCCAGGTGGCCGCGTTGAGCCGGGCGAGTCCGAGGCTGACGCGGCGGTCCGCGAAACGATGGAAGAAGTAGGCGTGCGGCCACTGGCCCCGGAATACCGCGGCCGGCTGCGCTTTCAGTTCACGGACGGTTTTTCCATCGAGGCGGCCATCTTCGTTTCCGGGTCCGCGGAAGGAGGGGCGGTGGAAACCGCAGAAGCCCGGCCGTTCTGGACTCCTATCGAAGCCATTCCCTACGAACGCATGTGGGCGGACGATCCTCTTTGGCTGCCGAAAGTTCTTGCGGGGGAAACGGTGGACGGCCGTTTTGTGTTCGACGGCGACCAGATGCTGGCATATGAGGTACAGACGGTGCCCGCTGTGCAGGGAGGGCGAACGGCGCCCGCGTGAATACAGTGATGCGACGGCGAACAGTGCGCAGGTCCACGGTTTTTTTGCTGTTGTCGGTGTCGCTGGTCCGTACGGGTGCTGCAGCGGGGATTGTGCGCCAGGGACCGGCGACTAGTCGCTCCGAGCTGCTGGCCGCGTTGGACCTTGAGCTACCCGAACTGGCGGCAGTTCAGCAGGCGGTCCGGAGGGGAGACGAGCGGGAGGCCGCCACCGCGCTGGTGCGCCACCTGCGCACCCGTTCACGACCCCGCTGGCCGGTGGATCCCTTCGCGGTTGGGCATTCCACGAATGCGTCGGTTTCGAGGGCTCGTGCGGTACTGCGAAACCGTTTCGAGTCGATTGGCATCGTGTGGCAGTTCGGCGAGACGGTCGACTGGGGGTTCAACCCGACCACTCAGCCCGACTCACGCTGGGCGGCCAACCACGAGTGGACTTGGCAGCTCAACCGGCACAGGGCGTGGCTCGATCTGGCGAGCGCGTATTACGAGACGGGAGACGAGCAATATGCCCGCAAGCTCGCCGAGCTCATCCGCGACTGGATCCGTTCGTGCCCGCCTCCCACCGACCGCGCAGACAATGGCCCCGGCTCAAAGTGGCGCACGATCGAAGCGGGCATACGATGCGGTACCATTTGGCCGGCGGTCTGGCCGCGCGTGCTGGCCTCTCGTTCGTTCGATGAAGAGACGTGGCTGCTGTGGCTGGCGAGCTGGGTGGATCACGCGCGGTACCTGATGAGGTTCAAAACCTCGGGGAACTGGCTCACGATGGAGGCGAACGGCCTCTATCATGTGGGCGCGCTGTTTCCGGAGTTCCGGGACGCTGCGCTGTGGCGAGCGGCCGCGCTCGAGCGGCTTGCGGCGGAACTGGATGCGCAGGTCTATCCGGACGGCGCACAGATCGAGTTGGCGCCGGGGTACCACTCGGTGAGTCTCTGCAACTTTTTGGGGCCGGTGGAGTCTGTTTCCAGGACCGGGTTCGAGGTTCCGCCGGGCTATGTCGAGAAGCTCGAACGAATGTACGACTACCTCCTCAGTTCGATGCAGCCGACGCGCCGAATGCCGCCATTCAATGATTCCTCCGAAGGCGACGTTGCACGTTATTTCGAGACGGCGGTGCGTCTGTTCCCGCACCGGCGGGATTTCCGCTGGCTGTGGACGGACGGTCGCGAGGGAGAGCCGCCGCCTGCGCCCACGCGGTGTCTGCGGTACGCCGGGCAGGTGTTTTTCCGCAGCGGTTGGGAGCGGGACGCGGTGTGGCTGGGCTTTGATGCGGGACCCTTCGGCTATGGCCATCAGCACGAGGACAAGCTGAACGTGATCCTCACCGCCTACGGCGCGCCGCTGCTGGTCGAGGGTGGCGTCTACACCTACGACGCGAGCATCTGGCGGCGTTGGGTTCTTTCGAGCCGGGCGCACAACGTGGTGCTCATGGACGGTCTCGAACAAAATCGGCGCAAGTCGCCCCGCCAAACCTGGGTCGTCCGCGAGCCCGTCGCCCTGCGCTTCGCGACGAACGCGGAGGTCGCAGTCGCGGAGGCGGCCTACGATGAAGGGTGGGGACGGGAGGCGCGCCGGCTCGCGGTGCACCGACGCCGGGTTGTTCATCTGCTGCCGGACCTCTTCGTTGTCCATGACCGTCTCACGCCGATGGACACCACGGCCCATCGTTACGAGGCGCTGTTTCACCTCGATGCTGCGGATGCGGTGGTCTCTGGACTGTGGGTGCGCACGGTTCGATCGGGGCCGAACCTGAGTTTGGTCGCCTATGGGGCCGATCGCGTCGACGTCATCCGCGGTCAGACCAATCCGGTGGTGCTGGGGTGGCTACCGGCCCCATCGCGCGGATATGGTGCGATGCGTCCCATTCCAACTGTCGTGTTCCAGCGCGTCGCCGAGGGACCCGTGGAGCTGACCTTTGTGCTCCGTCCCGCCCCTGCCGAGACGGTGGACCCACCGCCCCGCTCGGTTCGCGTCGCGGAGCAGGAGCTGGAAATCGAGCTGGCGGATGGCCGGCGCCGCGCTGTTCGCTGGGAGTGGTCCGAGCCGCCGGGCCAGTGAGGAGCGATCGGTCCCGTATCGCGTTGAGGGGGAGGCGCGCGTGATGCGAAACTTGCGAGGTGGGGGCACCAAACGTAGGTTTTGCGATAATCGCCGTGCCGTTCGAGCGTGACGACGTGATGAACATACGCCACCAGGGAAAACCGACGGGTGCGGTCACTTGGACCGAGGATGCGTGGGACGCACTGATGGAGTCCGTTCGCGAACGGGCGCTGGCATCGAACGACCCGTGGCGGTACGTCGTGCGGGCGGCGCGGCATGTGATGCGGTCCTTCACGACGGGCTTTTTCATGGTCAGCCGGTTTCTGCCGGCTCCGAAGCGGGACCGGGTTGAAGTGATCTATGCCGCGGTTCGCTATCCAGACGAGGTGGTCGACACGTTGGCGATTGCGCCGGAGGAGAAGCTGAGGCGGCTCGACGAATGGGCGGCGGGCTATGATCGCGGACTCGCCTGCGGGGATCTGCGATCCGCGCTCGAGGCGCGGGTGCCGTGTTTCGTCGCGGGCTTTGCGCAGGTGATCCAGAGCTGCCGGATTCCGCCGGTGTTTTACCACGAGTTTCTCGATGCGATGCGCCGGGATGTCCGGCCGCGGCCGTTTCAGGACCTTGACGATCTGATCGAGACGTACGTCTACGGCAGCGCGGTGGTGGTGGGCTATTTTCTCGCGCATGTGTATGGGGCCGCCTCGGCCGATCGTTGGGGCGAGGCGCTCAGCTGTGCGCGTGAGCTCGGCATTGCGCTGCAGCTGACCAATTTTGCCCGCGACGTGGTTGAGGACGATGGGCGGGGCCGGCGGTATGTGCCGGTCAGCCATCTGCGGAACGGCGACTGGGAGTCGCCGGCGGGGCGACGGGCGGCGGTGCGCCGGCTCGCGGAGGATGCGGAGCGGCGCTATGCCGAGGCGGCCCGGCGACTCGACGCGTTTGCGGAGGATAGTCGCATCGCGATCCGTGCCTGCATCAATGTCTATGGAGCGCTGAACCGGGCGATTCTGCGGGCGCCGGACGCGGGCGGTCGCCGGCTCTCGGTGCCGTTCCACCAGAAGTGGCGCGTGTTGCCATGTAGCAAGTACTGGATACTTCCTCGCGCCTACCTGCAGCCATCCGGCATCGGCGAATGAACGTGAGGACGGACCGGGCGGTCGTCATCGGCGCGGGGCTCGGGGGTCTCAGCGCGGCGATCCATCTGCGTCGTGCGGGCCTTCAGGTCACGGTGTTCGAGTCCAACGCGCAGGCCGGCGGGCGCGCGGGACGGATCGAACAGCAGGGGTACCGGTTCGACACGGGGCCGTCTCTGCTGAACTACCCGTGGGTCTTCCGCGAACTGTTCGCAGCGGCGGGAGCGGACTTTGATCGACGTGTGCGACTGCAGCGGGTGGACCCCGCGCTCCACTTTGTTTGGCCGGACGGCGGTGCGTTCACGCTGTGCGGCGAGCTCGACCGTCTCCGTGAAGAGGTCGAGCGGGTGTCTCCCGGCGATTCGATCGGCTTGATGGAGTTTCTCGCCGATGCGGAGGTGAAATACAACCTCGCGTTTCGGAAGTTGGTCACGAGCGATCGGGAACGTCTGCTGTTCTGGTTCGCCGCGCTTTCGCCGCGGGAAATGTTGCGAACGGCGGTCTGGCGCTCGCTGGATGCTGAACTGGGCCGCTTTTTTCGGAGCCCACGATTGCGAGAGGCGTTCGGTGCCTATGCGATGTATCTTGGCGGCTCGCCCGCGGAGTTGGCCGGTCTGTTCTCGATTCTGCCCTATGGGGAGCTGGCGTACGGGCTCTGGCTTCCTGCTGGCGGCATGTACGCGCTGATTCAGGCGGTCGAGACGCTCGCGCGTGAACTCGGCGTGCGGATCGTCACCGGCCGACGGGTTTCGAGGATCCGGACGAAGGGGCGCTGCGTGGAGGGCGTCGAGTTGGCGGACGGGGAGGTGGAGGCTGCCGGCTGCGTGGTGTCCAACGTCGATGTGCCCACGACGTGGGGAGAGCTGCTGGGCCGCCCCGCGCGCCGGCGGCTGAGAATGACGCCCGGCGTGATCACGTTCTACTGGGGTGTGCGGGGCGGTGTGCCCGGAATGCCGCACCATACGATCTTTCTGCCCACGACGAGTGGCCGAGCCTATGCGGAACTGATGGCGGGCCGGTTGCCGGCGGAACTGCCCTTTTACGTGAGCGTGCCGTCGCGCACCGACGATTCGCTTGCGCCGCCGGGTGCGGATGCGGTGTTCGTGCTGGTGCCGTGTCCCTGCATCAGCCAGCACCATGACAGCTGGGGGGCCACTGTCGAGCGGGTGCGGCGGCAGGTGGAGACGCGGCTTGCCCAACACGGCTGGGCGATTTCCAAGGCGGCGCGGGAAGTGGATGTTGTTTGGACCCCGCTGGACTGGCGCGACCGGTACGGGCTGTTCGACGGTTCGGCATTCGGCGCCGCGCACACGCGGGCGCAGATCGGGCCGCTTCGCCCCCCGAATCGCGATGTGGAGGTGCATGGCCTGTACTACGTGGGCGCGAGCACGCGGCCGGGGACCGGGCTGCCGATGGTGGCGCTGTCCGGCGCGATGACCGCGCGGCGGGTGTTCTCCGATGCACATTGAAACGTTCGGCGCGGGTGATCGCGACATCGTTGCGCTGCACGGG
Source organism: Kiritimatiellia bacterium (assembly GCA_026417735.1). NCBI lineage: Bacteria > Pseudomonadati > Kiritimatiellota > Kiritimatiellia > Kiritimatiellia bacterium. Next base: position 27,987 of record JAOACR010000015.1, on the reverse strand, counting down.
TGGGGAGGGGACCACCGTCAGTTCGCCCCGTTGGCGGCGCGGCTGCCTCCGGGCTGGCGACTGTGGAGCGCGGACCTGCCGGGCTACGGACGCTCGCCACGGCCGGTGGTCTGGACCGCGACCGCGATTGTGGACGAGCTGGTGGCCGATCTGCGGCGGCTGGGCGTTGGCCCCGCGCGCTGGATCGGGTTCTGCAGCGGCGCGATCTTGGCGCTGCTTGCAGCGCAGCGGTGTCCGGCGCTCGTGGAGCGGTTGTTCCTGATTGATCCCTTCGCGTATGTGCCGTGGTACTTCCGCCTGTTCCTGTGGGGGGCACCCGGTGCCGCGGCATATCATGTCTCCTTCGCGACTGCGGCCGGCCGACGGATCGTCACGGCGGTGCTCCGCCGCCTGCAGTCCAGCGATGATGACTTTCTGACGGCGTTCGAAGGGCTGGATCACGATGCGACGCTACACTGGTTGCGGATGCTGCGGGAGCTGGAACCGGTTGAGCGATTCTCGGACCTCCGGCTTCCGATCACGGTCGCGGTGGGCGAACACACCTTCGGCGCGGTACGCCGTTCCGTGGGGCGGTTTCAACAGATGTGGCCGCAGGTTCACGTGAGGCCTCTCCGCGGTGTGGGGCATCTGCCGCTGGTGCGCGGCGCAAGGCAACTGGCGGCGCTGGCGGTGGAGGCCTGACACTCGCCGGCGGGTGCGTTACGGAACAGCGTCGCTGGCCGGCTCAGTCCCGACCAGACCGACGAGGGTCCGCATCCGGGGGTTGCTCAGCTGATCGTGTTCAAGCAGTTGTTGCAGTGCGGCGCGTACCGGCCCCGGCCGTCCGTCCCCCACGGGGCGGCCGTCGATCGACACGATCGAGGTCACGTCTGGAGTCGTGCCAAAGACCAGCACTTCATCGGCGGCCAGGAGCTCATCTTTCGGTATCGCGGCGCGCCGGACTCCGGCGAGCCCGCTGCCGCAGGGAGCATTCGCGGCCAGTGCGAGCACCCGTTGCATGGTGATTCCGTCAAGGATGCGGCCGGGCGGTGGAAGCACGAGTTCCCCGCGGATCACCACGCCGATGTTCTCGGTGGCACCCTCCGCAACGCAGCCCGTTTCGTCGAGCGCGATCGGAAAATCCGCCCCCGCCGCACTGGCGGCCATTTTCATCAGCACATTTGGCAAGTAATTGCAGGTTTTAACTGTTGCCAACCAGCCAGGTTTCAACGGCACATCCACGATGGTCGCGCGCGCCCCTTCGGGATGACTGACCATGAAGCTCGGCGTCCAGCGATAGGCGATAATGTAGAGGCCCGGTCGCGGGCACTCGGTGGGTGCGACGCCGAATCCGCCCGGTCCGCGTGTGAGCAATACGCGAATCAGACAGTCCGGCCGGCGGCCCGCGCGAACTGTGGCCAGGATTCGGCAGAGGATCTCCTCGTTGCTCCACGGCGGCTGGAGTCCGACGCAGCGGGCAGAATGGAGGAGGCGGGCGACGTGCTCGCGCAGCGCATAGATTCCGCCAGCGATGCACTTCATCGTCTCGAATACGCCGTCCCCGCGATGCACAACGTGGTCGTCGACGGGCACCATCATCCAGCGCGCATCGGTGGTGATCGCATCCCACTCGCTGGAGTACATCGCGTAGTAGCGCTCGTGCCACGGCCGAGGCGGAATCGGCGGCGGCTGACCGACGGGCAGGAGCGGCAGCTCACTCACGGGGACCGGTCTCCATCGCCCGCTTGGAAACCGCGCCGGTGTTCACGATGTGCGCGGCGTTCCGGTGCGAGGTCGGTGGCCGCTCAAGGGGGTCCTCGCGGAGCGGTCGGACGGTGTCGTCTCGCCATTTGCGGCTCCAAATCGCGGCCCGATTCAGAACGAGGATCTGGAGCGCGAGCGTCGCGCTCAGCGCCGCCGCGGCGATCGCCGTCATCGCGCCGATGCGGTGCCGTTCGATCCGCGGGGGCTCCGCCTGCGCGCCGACGAGCTCGATCTCCAGCGCGCCGAGGCGCACCGTCGCGTCGGGGGGTATGATCACCGCTTCGTTGCCGACCGGACGGCCGGCCACAGTCACCGGCGCATCGGGTGAAAGCGCGCGGATCGCAACGATGCCGTCTTGTTCGATCAGTTCCGCGTGCCGCGGTGCGAGCGCCGCGTTGAGCCAGCGCAGCTCCGCGGACGCGTCGGAGCCGATGACGACGCGCGGCTCGCTGACGATCAATCGTCCACGGGGACGTCCGCGAATGCGAATGCGCAGTCGGTACATGGTCGGGGAGAGTGTGGACCAGCGGGCGGGCGCCGCCAAGCGGAGCGCCGTTGTATGAACCCCGGGACGGCGGCCGGGCAGGCGCTACCGGCGGAGGTCGCCCCTCTCGGGCGTTGACGGCCAGAGGGTGATCGCGCCGTCGGCCGGCCACGTCTGCAGGGGACCCGCGGTGGACGACGCGCTCCGCGGGTGGCCGGCGAAATCCACGTCGAACACCATAGGCGAATCGTCGGGGTTCACGAAAGGAAGGTTCGGAATACGGGCGAGGCCGAACTGCGTGGAGCGGATGGGCGCGGCGAGCGCCGATGGCGGGCAGGGGCCGCTCCACCGCAGCTGCCAGTGGCCACCGGGACCGATCTCGAGGCTCCATTGGATTGGCGCACCGAGCCGCACCGCGTCCGGTTCATCGGGCAACGGTTGGGCGCCGTTCGCGTAGATGTTCCCCCTCGCAGAGACGGGCAGGGCACTGGTCGCGTAGGCGTGCAGCCCGTAGCCATGTTCCTTTGCGGGCGCCGGTGGCGCAAAAATGTTCGCGAAGAAGCGATGGTCCCCGCCCTGGATTGCGCTCATGCCCGCCAGCTCCGTCGAATGCGCGCGGTGGTATGGCGTTTCGCGGGCCAGCTCCGGGCGCGAGATGATCTTCCCGCCGAAAAAGTTGTGCACGAATGCGCCCCCTTGGGACCAGTCGCGGAGGCTCACTGGGGAACAGAGCCAGTTGTGGTCGAGCACGAACGGTCCGTGGTTCACTTCGACGAAGACGTCGTCGGAGGAATTGGAAATGCAGACGTTCCGGGTGACCCGCGTGCCTTGCGCCATCCAGTCCAGCCAGATGCCGCGGTAGGCATTGACGATCAGATTGTGTTCGATGCGGGCATCGATCGCGGCATGGATTTTGATGCCTGCCTGCTCCGCACCGCCAAAGCGCCGGCGGGTGTGGATGGTGTGAATCACATTGTTTGAGATGACGCTGAAGATCGCGCCAAGGCTTCCGACCAGCCCCGCCTGCTCACAGTGGGAGATCACGTTGTCGCGGACCAGGTGATGTCCGATGCGGTCGCGGTGCCAGCCGTGTTGAAGCGCGCGATGGATCGTCGCGACGTAGCCGGTGGCGGTGTCCTCGGAAGTGTTGTCGAACTGGTCACCGTACTTTCCCAGCGTCACGCCCACACAGCGGCTGTGGGAGATCACGTTTTGCTCGATCACCCACCCGCGGCTCCAGTGGGTGCCGATCAGTCCCACCTGCTCGGCCGTCGGCGGCGCCCAGGGTGTCGCCGCATGCCGAAGAACGAAGCCGCGGACAGTGATGAAGTCGCGACCGGGGCGATCGGGATAGAAGACGGTGCGACGGGCGTTCACCTCGACGAGGCGAACATTGGGGTCCGCCACGCCGAACCTGGCGAGGATCGTCGTGTTCGAGGTGTCCACTGTTGCGAACCACCAACCCGGGGCGGGCGGTGTTGCAGGGGGGCGCTCGAGCTCCTCCAGCGACGCTGCTTCCACGAGCTCCTCGCCGTCGAGATACACGGCGCCGGTGTGGTGGGGGCGCTTCAGGGGATAGAACCAGTCGCCGCGGATGGGATCGGCGAAGGGGTTGAACGGTCCGAAAAACGTGTTCGGCAAAACGATCCGCCACACACCGTTGCTCAGCGGTGTCCAACCCCGCACGACCTCCGATCCGCGGATTTCGACGTGTTCCCCCGGGGCGGCACGGTACACGATGGGGCGTTCGGGCGAGTCGCCTCCACGGCGGGGATTGACCCGCTCGCGGTAGATGCCCGCGTGGACGGTGATCACATCGCCCGGCAGCGCGAGGTCGGCCGCGCGCTGGATGGTGCGGAAGGGCGCGGCGGCGGTGCCAGGATTGGCGTCGTCGCCGGTCGTGGCGACGTGGTACTCCGTGCCCGCCGCCGGGATCATCGATGCAAGGAGCAGGAGCAGCGCGGCCGGTGCCGGCCGGTTGGTCGTCATCGCGTTCATTGTGGCGTCTCCCGATGGCCGCTCCGCCCTGCGGCGGACCAGCTGCGTTCGATCTCCTCGAGGGAGCGGCCGCGGGTCTCAGGGACCGCGCGCGCGACGAGCGCCCACGCGCCCGCGCACATCGCCGCATAGATCAGGAAGGGGAAACCGTGGTGAAAGCGGGCGACGAGCCCCGGATCGCGGTCCATCATCGGGAAGGTTTGCGAGACGACGTAGTTCGCGGTCCACAGCGCAACGGTGGCGACCGCCATCGCGCGGGCCCGCAGCCGCGTCGGGAAGATTTCCGAGAGCACGACCCAGGTGACTGGCCCCACCGACATCGAGAACGCGGCGATGTAGATGAGAATCGGGACGAGCGTCCAGCCGGCAATTCGCTGTGCGGCCGCCGCGAGGCCGAGCGTGAGCAGCGCGGCGCCCATGCCGGCGTAGCCGGTGAGCAGCAGCGGTCGGCGCCCCCAGCGGTCCACCGTCCGAATCGCGAGGATGGTGCCGGACATGTTCACGGCCCCGACGAGCACGGTCTGCAAGAGGGCGGCGTCCACTCCCGCGCCGGCGATGCGCTGGAGGATTTCGGGCGCGAAGTAAAGGAAGACGTTGATGCCGGTCACCTGCTGAAACACCGCCAGCCCCAGCCCGATCGCCATTGGCCGGCGCCAGCGCGGGCGCAGAAGCTCACCGAACGACTCGCTTTCCGAGGCGAGCGCCTCGGTGACGTCGGCGATCTCCGCCTCCGCAGCGGCGGGCCCGGCGATCCGCACCAGGACCGCCCGCGCCGTGGCGAGGTCGCCGCGCCGGATCAGCCATCGCGGGCTCTCCGGCACGGTGAACAGCAGGCCGAGGAAGGCGGCGGCGGGGAGAGCCTCGGACCCGAACATCCACCGCCATCCGAGCCGGACGTTCCATTCCAGGTCGCCTTGACGCGCAATCGCCCAGTTGACGAAGTACACCACGAGCATGCCGATCACGATCGCCATCTGGTTCCAGGACACCAGCCGGCCGCGGTGGCGGGCGGGCGCGAGCTCGGCGATGTAGAGCGGGCTGGTCAGCGCCGCGGCGCCGACGCCGATGCCGCCGAGCGCGCGGTACAGCACGAACTCCGTGAGCGTGCGAGGCAGCGCGGTCCCGACCGCGGAAACCAGGAAGAGCACTGCGGCGACGCGCAGCGCGGTGCGGCGGCCCCAGCGGTCGCCGATCGGGCCGGCGAGCGCCGAGCCGATCACGCAGCCGACCAGCGCGCTGGCGGCGGCCCATCCTTCCATCGCGGGGCTCAATTGGAAATGCCGCACAAGAAACCCGATGGCGCCGCTGATCACCGCGGTGTCATAACCGAAAAGCAAGCCACCCATCGTGGCGACGAGGGAGGCGCCGATCACCGTTCCGCCGAGCCGGTCGCCGCCGGAGGGCTCGCCGGTTGCCAGCCCCACGTGGGGATCGATCGGAGGGCCAGCAATGTTCTGAGCCATGTTCATGGGGATGTTGGGGGCGGCGCGGCGACGACACGCGTTTGCCGGATGCTGCGCACTTCGCCGCCGCCGACGCCGGGCGAGAGCACCGCGACCAGCTCCAGCGGCCCCGGCGAGGCGGGCGCGCGCAGGTAGGGGAAGCTGACGGTGGCAGTTTCCAGAGCGGGCACGGTGACCGTCGCTCGGGCCGTGCGAATCAAGTTGCCGTCGCGGCGAATTTCCACGCGCACTTCGCCGACCCAGTGCGAATCCAGATCGTTCACCACGACCAGCGGCACGTGGAACTGCGCATTCGTGGCGATGGTGGTTGCCCACCAGTCGAGCATCACGCCGACCGGCGCGAACGCATCGCGGACGTAGCGGTAGAAAAGGGGTTCCCACACGAGGTTGCGGACGTCCAGCCAGTGGTCGCTGGTCTGGCCGTCGGGTCGGGAATAACCCAGTCCGCAGAAGTGCAGCACCCCGGCGCACTGGCGCCGTGCGCGCCAAAACTCGGTCTTTGCGGCGAGCGCGCGGGCGTAATATTCGCGCCGCTGATCGACCGTCGCATTCGGACCGAGCAAGCGCTCGTACACCGCGGTGGTCAGCGTCGGCAGTGAGCCGTCGCGGTTGATCCAGAGCCATCCGTATTCGTTGATCAGGTAGGGTGGGCGCAGCGCGCGACCGGGTTCCGGGAACGGCACGCCGGGGATACCGGAGTGGCGTCCGAACTCCTCCCACTGAAAGTCGGGGCGGTTTGAGCGGTACGGGTGGCGTTCGACGATGTCGCCGGGGCGCGGGGCGATGCCCCAGCCGTTTTCCCACGGGCGGTCCGAGAGGTCGAGCCCGCGCACCATCGCGATCGCCTGGAGAATCGCGCTGTCGTTCGGCGTTTCGTTCTGCGCGTCCCAGATCACGACACAGGGATGGTTCCAACGGTGGCGCATCCATTCCCGGTACTCCTCGGCGAGCCGCTCGCCCGTGATCGCGGAGGGCCAGGTGTCGGCGCGGATGTACCAGATGGGAAACTCATCCTGGATGAGAATGCCCTCCTCGTCGGCGATCTCGTACCAGAAATCGGGAGGAAATCCGATGCAGTACCGCAGCGCGTTCCAATGCATGTCCTTGAAGGCGCGATGCAGGCGGCGAACCCAGTCGCGATTCCAAGGCAGCTCGCGCCGCTCGGCGTCCTCGAAGAAACGGAAAATCGTCACGTTCGAGCCCCGCAGGTAGTATGGACGGTCGTTGAGCAGCACCCGACCGGTCGGGGGGTCGGTCCGAAACGAGCGGAGCCCGAACCGGGCGCGGGCGACGTCCGTCCCCGCGGTGACAACCGCTTCGTAGAGAAAAGGCGATTCTGGCGACCAGGTTTTTGGATTGCGGATGGGCACTTCGTCGTCGCCCAACAGACCGCCCAGGTAGACCAGGCGCCCCTCGCCCGCGGGGGCACGGCTCTGCCATTCCACGATCTGCACCGTCGCGGTGCCGGCCCACGGTCGGTCGAGCTCCACGCGCACGCGCGCGGCGCCATAGCGTGGCAGCGGCGCGACTTGGATGTTCCGGATGTACGGCTCTCCTGCGAGGATCAGCTCCACCGAGTCGTAAATGCCGGGGATGTAGCGGCTTTTTTCGTTGTCCCAGCCGTCGCAGCGGTGCGGCGGCACCTGCGCGAGCGAGGCGCCGACCCGAATCACCAGCTCGTTCGTCGTGCCGTTCTCGCGCAGGTGAGGACGCACGTCGAACTCTGCTGGCGTGAAGTTCCGGTCGTGCTCGCCTACTGCGGCGCCGTTCAGCCACACCGCGATCCCGTAGCAGGCTTTTCGGATACGCAGCCGAGCGGTCGGCGGCAGCGGCCTTTCGAGGGTGAAGAGGCGGCGGTACCAGAACGCCTCTCGGCGCGGATCGGCGGGCCGCAGCCTGGGGTTTGTGCGGTCGGCCAAAGAAACGGTACTGCCCGGTTGCTGAAAGGGCGGATCGGCCATGTCCAAAAGGCCGGGCACGGGCACTGTATGGTCGTAGCGGGACGGCGGCGTGGCGAGCGTGCCTTCGGCGACTTCCCAGACGCCGTCGAGAGCGATCACCTGACGCTCCGCCCGGGCGAGGGGCGCGGCGATCGCGAACAGCAGGATCATCAGGCGCGGAGCCTGGACGGGGCGTTGCATGTTGACCCTCCCGCGGTTGACCGGTTGCGACGTCCGATCAGCTCGCTGCGCTGTCTCGAATTGCGCGGAACATCGCGAGCATGTTCTCCGTTGGCGTGTTGGCCTGAATGTTGTGGATCGTGTTGAACACAAAACCGCCGCCCTCCCCGAAAATCTCGATGCGCTCGCGCACTTCGCGGTAGACTTGTTCCGGGGTGCCGAACGGGAGCGTCTGTTGCGTGTTGACGCCGCCGCCCCAGAAGACGAGGTCGCGCCCGAAGTCGCGTTTCAACGTGCGCGGGTCCATTTTCGCCGCGGAGCACTGCACCGGCGTCAGCACGTCGAAGCCGGCCTCGATGAAGTCGGGAATCAGGTCGAACACCGAGCCGCACGAGTGGATCATCGTTGCCCACTGGCTTCGCGCGTGGACCAGCCGGTTCACCGCGATGTGGTAGGGCTTGAACAACTCACGGTACATCTCGGGCGAAACGAAAAGACCGCGCTGTTCGCCGAAGTCCGTCCCGGTGAGCAGCACGACGTCCACCAGCTCTCCGAGCCGCGCGATCATCCGCTCGAGGTTGCGGAGTGCGATCTCGAGCTGCCGATCGAAGACTGCCCGCACGTACGCGGGGCGCGCGGCCAGGGAGACGTACCACTCCTCCACGTCGCGAATGCCGCGCGGCTGCTTCATCCAGGGCGCCGGCACCAGCGCAATGTCCCCAAACGCGGTCCCCGGCATGGAAAGCACTACGGCGCGGCCCTCCGCTGCCGCGCGCTCCGCCTCCGCGCGGTACCAATTGAGGTCCTCGTCGGTCAGGTCTGTGAACTCCTCCGCGTTGTCCGCGGGGTCCAATCGCGCCTCGTCGATGGGCGGTTGGCGAATGATCGAATCGAAGAAATAGCCGCCGGCCGGCATGCGGGCACTGGGCGGTGCGTCGGGGTCCCCCTGCGGATGGATCAGCCAGTCGCCCTCGGGTGTCTCGGTGATCACGAATCCGCCCGGCACTTCGCATTCGGTGCCATCGAAGAGCCGGATGCGTTTCCAGTCGCGCCGTTCGAAGCCGAACATGGTCTGGCGGGGGAAGACGCCCACCGCGTCCAGGCCCAGCGCGTCGCGCAGCTCGCGGTCGACCTCACCGAGCATTTGGTAGGGCTCGTGCACCCGGGGGAGCCGGGAGCTTGGTCCCAGCACCGCGGCGCGGAGCCGGTTCAACGCGGCGACGTGGATGCCGGTGACCGCGGTCGAGCCAAGGTCCACCGGCACGCGATCGGGTGCCTGATGACGCAGCGCGGCGCGGACGCGATCACGCGAGGTCATTGCCGATCACCTCCGAGGGCAATCCGCGCTCGATGATGTGACACCGCGCGGTCCGGGTCCATGACCCGCAGCACAAAAAACATATCTGCGACCACAACCTCGGTTGCGCCGCGCCGCGGGCGGGCGCATCATGGCGCCGTGGGCGAACTGCGGCCGAACTACGACGGTGTGCATGTGGCGTGGGACCACCGCGGGGTGCGCACGCGTCACGTTTCGTTTGGGCAAGTGCGCTACCAGCCGGGCGGATACTGCGGCCCGCGGGTTCAGCGAGACTATCAGCTGGTGATGCTGCACAGCGGTGCCTGCGAGGTGCGGGTCGACGGTTCGGCACGGCGTCTTCTACCGGGCCTGGTCTACCTGTTCACGCCGGGGCATCGCGAGCTGTTCCGGTTTGCGCGGGACGGCGAGACGCATCACTCCTGGTGCTCGGTGGCGCCGTCGCTGGTCGGTGGCGTGCTGCGGCGCGAGCTCGCGGGGGGGGCAGAGGGGGTCGCCGTGTCGGACGCGCTGGAGAAAATTTTCGCCGCGGCGTTCTCGTTGCCGCCGCCGGCGCACGCGGCGGCGCGGGCGGTGGTCGAGGCGCTGGGTCGCGCGGCGCTGGCGGAGTTTGCGCGGTTGCGGCGCGAGGCGTCGGCGGCGCTGGGGCGCGACCCGTGTGTGCAGCGCGCGCTGCGGCACATGGAGGGGCACCTCGCCGACCGGGAATGTCTGGAGGGGGCCCGTCGTGCCGCCTGCTGTTCCCCGAACGCGCTGCTGTACAAGTTCCGAGCGGCGACCGGTCTAACTCCCGCCCGGTACCTCTGGCGACTGCGCACCGAGCGCGGTGCGGCGATGCTGACCGAGACGGGGCTGTCCGTGGCGGAGATTGCGGACCGGTGCGGTTTTGCGAATCCGTTTCATTTCTCCCGCTGCGTACGCCGGCTGTTTGCGATGTCACCGCGCCAGCTCCGGCGGCGGGCGTGGCGCTGAGCGTCGCGGGCGCGTCCAAGGGTTGGAGGCAACGCGAGGGATTTCGTCCAATCGTTGGACCGTGAAGGGGGCCGTCAGCGCGCGGCGACGCTCTGACGGTAGGCCTCCACTTCCCAGTGCTCGATGAACCGCCGGGCGGCGTCGTCGAGGTAGCGGGGGCCGCCGAAGGCGGCGGTGAGCCGCAGCACGAAGGCGCCATCCTCGGCCAGATCGATTGCGAGTTCGGCGATCCGGGGGCGCTCGCCGACGCCCGCGACTGCGTCGGGCGCGACGACCACGCGCGGCGGGAAGCCATGGCGTTGGCGGTACTCCGCGGCGGTTTCCGCGGTGAGGGGGCCGGTCATCGGAAACGACCGTGCGTAGACGATGTGGTCGGGGGAGAGCGGGCCTTCGGCGACTTCGAAGCGGCCGCGCAGCAGAATCGCGGCGGCGTCCGGTCCGAGCGCGGCGCGCAGTTCCGCGCGTAGCGACTCGGCGCGCAGCTCCGGTACCGGCGGCGGGGGCGACCAGACGGGGCGGACGCCCCGCTGCTCGTAGGCGGCCGCGAGCGTGGACATCAGATGGCGGTAGAGCGTGCGGATTTCGTCCGGCGTGTCCGCGGCGATGAAGACGCCATGGTTTTGCAGCAGCACGATGTTCGGTTCCGCGGGGGTCGCGCGAACGGCGGCGAGCCGGCGGCGGATTTCCATGCACAGCGTGTAGCCGGGATCCACGTACGGCACCCACATGGCTTCCGGAAAGAGCTCGCGTGCGGCCGCCTCTCCGTGGACCGCGCAGGTGAGCCCGTTCACGAGGGGGGGATGGGTGTGCACGACGAAACGTCGGCTGAAGGTGTCGTGCAGGGGTGCCTCGACGGAGGGGCGGCCGCTGGCGCCGGGCCGCAGGGCGGCGGCCATCACGTCGCGGACCATCGCCTCGCGGGCGTCTGGGTCGGCGGGCGGGGTCATCGCATAGAGGTCTGCGAGCCGCGCGCGGTCCATCGGCACGAGCCGTTCGGCGGTGAGATCGGCGAGTGTGGTGCCGGAGGGTTTCACCCAGAGGGTATCCGCAGTTTTGACGGAGGTGTTGCCTCCGCCGCCACGGACGAAGTCGATGGTGCCGAACTCGTGGGAGAGCCGGATGAGGTCGTCGAGCAGCAGTGCGGGTGACGTGGGCGCAGTCATCGGGAGTCGCTCTCCTTCGCCAGCGGGGAATCATGCCGGATGGCGGGGGCGCGTGCAATGGACAGCGGATGGCGGTGCGCGCATAGTGGGGGCATGTCCGTGCCGCCGGCCAAGTTCTGGCACCGGTATCTGCCGGTGAGTGCGGCGATGCGCTGCGCGCCGCTGTACGTGATTGGGTGCGGATTTGCGAGCGTGCCGGCGGGCCATCCCTATCCGCCCACACAGCACCCGACCGATCACCACTTCACCTGGCGGCGCGGGCGGGTGCTGGACGAGTACCAGCTGGTGTATCTGACGCGGGGTAGCGGCTGGTTTGAGTCGCGGGAGGTGGGGCGCCGACGTGTCCGGGCGGGGCAAATCTGGGCGCTCTTCCCCGGCGTCTGGCATCGGTACACCCCGGCGCGGAGGACCGGCTGGGACGAGTACTGGTTGGCGTTCTCGGGTTCCGAGGTGGCGGCGATGATGGCGCGCCACGGTTTTGATCCGCGCCGGCCGATCCGGGAGCCCGGCGAATGTCGCGCGCTGGTGGACGTGTACGAGAAAATCTTGGACGAGCTGCGGCATGAGCGGTACGGGAGTCGCGCGCTGATCGCGGCCTGGATCCACGAGGTGCTGGCTCGCGCGGAAGTGGAGGAGCGGCGTCGGCAGCTGTCCGGGAACGCTGTGGCGGAGGCGGTATTGAAGGCGCGCGCAAAGATGGCGGAGTGTGCGGATCGGGAGCTGGACATGCGCGCGCTCGCACGGGAGTTGCACGTGAGCTACTCGTGGTTTCGGAGGAAGTTCCGCGCGTTTACCGGGTTTTCGCCGGCGCAGTACCATTTGCAGCTGCGGATCAATCGGGCTTGCGAATTGCTGCGGTCCACCTCGCTGACGATTCAGGAAGTGGCATGGCGGGTGGGCATCGGAGGCGTGCACTACTTTTCGAGGCTCTTTCACGCGAAGGTCGGCGTCACGCCGAGCGCCTACCGGGCACGCGCGCAGGGCGGCGCAGCGGGCGGGCGGTGGCTTGCTGCGCAGGCGCGGCGGTCGATATAGTGCGCCGCGACCGCCGGCCGCGGTCGGCGGGGCTTGGGAGGTTGAGCGATGGGCGTGCTGGACCTGCTGGTGTTTGTCGGGTTCATCGCGGCGGTGCTCGCGGTCGGGATGTTGAAGTCTCGTCACGAGGGCGACAGCGAGGCGTATTTTCTGGCTGGCCGGGGGCTGACGTGGTGGTTGATCGGCATCTCGCTGATCGCGGCGAACATTTCGGCCGAGCAGTTCGTCGGCATGTCGGGCAGTGCGGCGAACTATCTCGGGATCGCGATCGCCAGCTACGAGTGGATGGCGGCGATCACGCTGGTGGTCGTCGCGTTTGCGTTCCTGCCGTACTTTCTGCGTGCGGGCATCTACACGATTCCGGAGTTCCTCGAACACCGCTACAACCACTGGGCTCGGCTGATCATGGCGGTGTTCATGATGATCATCCTGATCGGCGTGAGCCTCTCCGGCGTGATCTATGCGGGTGCGCTGACGATGCGGGACCTGCTGCGCGACAACGGCTACTCGATTTCGCTGGTCGCCGCCTGTTGGGTGATGGGGCTGATCGCGGCGGCCTATGTCGCGTTCGGAGGGTTGAAGGCGTGCGCATGGGCGGACCTGATTCAGGGCAGCGCGCTGGTGCTCGGGGGTGGCGCGATCCTGTTCTTCACGCTGCGGCGGCTGGGCGCGGCGTCGCCGGCGGAGCTGGTCGATGGCGCGGGGGCGGCGGTGGCGGTGTTGCCGGAGGGCGGCTGGGCGCGGCTATTGGCGCTCAACCGTGCGAAGCTGCACATGGTGCTGCCCCGCACGGACCTGAACATCCCATGGACGGCGCTGGTGGTGGGGCTCTGGATTCCGAATTTCTACTACTGGGGCCTCAATCAGTACATCACCCAGCGGGTTCTGGGGTCGGCCTCGCTGCGGGAGGGCCAGAAGGGCATCGTGTTTGCGGCGGCGCTGAAGCTGCTGATCCCGTTCATCATCGTGTTTCCGGGCATGGCGGCGTTCAACCTGTTCAGCGGCGAGATGGCGGCGCGCGCGGAGGATGATTTTGTTCGGCTGGTGGAAAGCGCGATGGCGTCCGCGAACTCCACCGACGTATTCGAGCTGCCCCCTGACCTGGCGAGCCGCCCGAAGCTGGCACCGCTTGCCGCGCGGATCGAGTTGCACAATGCGGCGGCGCGCGAGCGCGCGACCGCGGCGGGTCGGTCGCCGACAATCCGGCGGCCGGTGTCGCACAAGCATGATTCGGCGCTGGCGCTGCTGATTGGGCGGCTGGTGCCGCGCAACCGCGGGGTGATGGGCTTTGTGCTGGCAGCGATGCTGGGAGCGATCGTCAGTTCGCTCGCCGCAGTGCTGAACGCCGCTTCGACGATTTTTACGATGGACGTGTTTGCGAAGTATCTGAAGAGAGACGCCTCGCAGCGCCTGCTGGTGGCGATGGGCCGGATCTGCGTTGGCGTGTTTGTGGTGATCGGCTGTGTGATCTCTCCGCTGCTGGACGATCCCCGGTTTGGCGGCATCTTCAAGTACATCCAGGAGTTTCAAGGGTATGTGTCGCCGGGGATCCTCGCGGTGTTCGTTTTCGGGCTTTTGAACCGTCGCGCGCCCGGCATTGCCGGCGTGGTGGGCTTGCTCTTGAACCCCATCCTCTATGGCCTGATCGCATGGCGATGGCCCTCGGTGGCATTTCTCGACCGCATGGCGATCTGCTTTTTTGCAGTGATGGCGGTGATGCAGCTGATCGGGTGGGCGCGGCCTCTGCCCCAGCCGGTGGAGTTTCGGGCGAGCGGTCGAGTGGACGTGCGCTCGTCACGTGGCGCGATGGTGTTCGGCGGCTTGGTGGTGCTGGTGACGTTGGGGCTCTACATTGCGTTCTGGTGAGCGGGGGATGAGCGCGGCGAACGTACAGACGGACGGCGAGGCGGTCGCGGCATTGCGGAGGCTGGCCGTCCGGACCAGGTTGCGGGTCGATGGGGGATGGATCCGGCGCACGTCCTCCCGCTTTTGCCTGGGTGTCGAACACGGCGATTACAACGGAACGGATCTGTTTGGCGTGGGCACGGACCGGTTCATCTGGTTGGCGTACCGTGCGAACGGAACGGACCGGATCCGGCTGTACAGCGCGAACTTTCCTGAGGACGGGGTGGTGGAGATCCGCGGCGGAGAGGTGCCGCCGCCGCGCACGGTGAACGAGTCGTGGGCGCGGTTCCCGTACGGGGTGGTCTGGGTGTTGCGGCGGGAGGGATTTCCGGTCGCTCGGGGGTGGGACGGGGTGTTGATTGGGAACATTCCGGGCGGGGGCATGTCGCGTTCCGCGTCGCTTACACTGAACCTGCTGCTGACGATGCTGGAGGTCAACGGCGTGTCGCCGCCGGCGCCGCTGCGGGTGGTGGACATGGCGCAGGCGGTGGAGAACGACTACATCGGCTCGCCGTGCGGCCAGCTGGACCAGATCATGATTTTGTTTGCGAGAGCGGGAATGGGCACCTACTACTGCCCGGCGACCCGTGCGGTGCGGCACATTCCCTTGGGGGCGTCGGCGCCGGCGTTCCGACTGGTCAGCCTGGACACCGGCACGGAGCGCCCCGGGCTGGAGAAATCCACCTATCGGATCCGGCGCGCCGAGTGCGAGGAGCTCGTCGCGCTGGCGGCACCGGAGTTTGGCATCCGGCAGCTCTCGGACGTGCGCGATGCGGCATTGTACCGCCAAATTCTCGAGCGCTTCGGAGCGTCGCATCCCGCGCATTGCCGGCGCCTGACCTACATCTTCCATGCGCAGCGTCGCTTTCGCCGGATGCTGCGCGCCTGGCGGGCGGGTGATCTGGCGACGGTGGGCGCGGTGTTGCGGGCGGACGGTCATGGTCTGCGCGACGACTACGAAATTTCCGGGCGGGAACTGGAGACCATGTGCGACCTGGCCCGCACCGTGCCCGGCGTGTTGGGCGAGCGGATGCTCGGCGGGGGAGACAAGGGCTCGGCGGGAGCGCTCGTGCTGGCGTCGGCGGGGCGCCGGCTGCGCCGGGTGATCGAGACCGCCTATCCCTTGTGCCATCCCGCGCTGGCCGGCAAGTTCGCCGTCCATGAGCTTTCGCTGGTGGATGGCGTCGACGTCCGCCGGCTGGCGGGGTGAGCGGCACCGCGCTCTTCGTCCGGGCGCTCGGAGCGGCGGGCCGTGCCGGTTGGCTTATTCGAAGCGGATCACGACTGGGCGGCTCGGATCGACGGTGCGAACTCCCGCGATGTTCAGCTCCCGTAGCCGGCGGCTCTTTTCGGAGTCAGGCATCGACTGGTTCATCATCAGCTGCATCGCCTGGGGGTTCCCCATAAGTTTGTCCATCGCGATGTCGAGCAACGTGACGCTGCGCCGGTCGGCGTTGACCTCCGCACCCTCGGCGCCGAGCACCGTTCCGTCGAAGCGTAGCTCGAGCGCGATGCGCATACCGGCGAGCATTGGTGCCATCATCGTGGCCATTTGGGCGCTGTTCGCATCGGGTGTGGCGGGCGCAGTGGTCTGGCCGGCCGGCGCGGCGGCGGTCGCGGCCGGCGGCAGCAGCCGCAGCACCGCGGGACGGCCTCGCTCGAACTCGACCCGGAAGTGTTCCGAGGGTTTGTCTTCTTCTTCCTCCTGGCCGGCGCCGCCCAGGGGCAACATCACCTGCCGGATGTCGTCGAACGCATACGTGAGCCGGATCCCGGCCCAACCGGCCGCATTGGTCGCGGGTTCCTTTCGCACCAGGCGGACGTGTCCGCCGAGATCTTTGGTTTTCCGTTCGATCTGGTCCTTGAACATCGCCAACGGGTCGCTGGCGCCGGCCACCGCGCCGGTGCCGGTGACGGTCTGTCCAAACTGCGTCAGCATCGCAGTGAGTTGGGGCGAGAAGCAGTCTTCCGCGACGATGGTGCCGGAGCCGTCTGGCTTCAGGTGGACGACCATTCGACTCTCGATGCATCCGGCGCTGAACACCGCGAGGGCGGCGAGAGCGGGCAGTGACCACGGGCGCATGTGACGGCCTCCTCGTGAATGTTCGTACGTTGTAGCGACGTCTGGTGACACCCTACGCCTCGCCGAGCGTTGCTGCAAGCGATGAGCGGCGGCGGCACCTGTGATGCCGGCGGCGCGGTCAGGCTTGTGCAGCGACGCGGGCGGGCGCTATAGTGCGCTGCTGTTGTGCCGGTACGATGCGCACTCGCACCGGTCGACCGACAAGGAGATGGCCATGGCAGACAGCGTAAGGATGAAGCGGCGGCAGTTTCTCGGGCGTACGGCGGCGGCGGCGGGCGGTCTGGCGCTGGCCGGTGCTGCGCCGCGGGTGGCGTTCACGGCCGCCACCGACACGATCCGGGTGGGTGTGATTGGCTGCGGGGGGCGTGGCTCTGGCGCGGCCGACAACTGCGTCGAGGCGGCGCCGGGTGTGCAGATCGTTGCGCTGGCGGACGTGTTCGCGGACCGCCTGAGCGGCTTAAAGGCGAAGTACAAGGTGCCAGACAACCGTTGCTTCGTGGGTTTGGATGCCTACCGGGAGGTGCTGGCGCTCCCGGAGGTGGACATGGTCATCCTGGCGACGCCCCCGGGGTTTCGACCGCTGCATTTCAGCGCGGCGGTGGAGGCAGGCAAACACATTTTTACCGAGAAGCCGGTGGCGGTCTGCGCGGCGGGGGTGCGGCAGATGCTGGAGGCGGCGGAGAAGTCGGTGGCGAGGAAGCTTTCCGTCGCCGCGGGCACGCAGCGGCGGCACGATCCGAAGTACGTCGAGACGATGAAGCGGATCCACGACGGGGCGATCGGGAGGATCGTTTCGGCGCAGTGCTACTGGAACCAAGGGGGGCTGTGGGTGAAAAAGCGCGCACCGAACCAGAGCGACCTCGAGTGGCAGCTGCGCAACTGGCTCTATTTTGTCTGGCTGTCGGGCGATCACATCGTCGAGCAGCACGTGCACAACATTGATGTGATCAACTGGGCGTTTGGCGCGCTGCCGGAGCAGGTGCACTCGCTCGGGGGCCGGCAGTTCCGGACCGGGCCGGAGTACGGGCACATTTACGACCATTTTGGCACCGAATTTTTCTATCCCGGTGACGTTCGCACGATCAGCATGTGCCGCCAGATCGAGGGGTCGGCGGGCAACGTCAGCGAGCGGGTGGTGGGCACCAAAGGGTGGAGCAACTGTGCGGGCGTGATCGAGGGTGAAACGAAGTGGCGCTATGAGGGGCCGACGCCGAACCCGTATGTGGAGGAGCACCGTCACCTGATCGAGAGCATTCGGGGAGGGCCGTATCTGAACGAGGCGCGGCAGGTGACCGAGAGCACGATGTGCGCAATCATCGCGCGCGAGTCGGCTTACACGCGGCAGCAGATGAAACGGGAGTGGTTCCTGCAGCGGTGCGAACTGGATTTGCGACCGAAACCGGATCTGAAGCTGAGCGATCCGATGCCGGTGCCGCCCGTCGCGGTACCGGGCGTGTACCAGCTGCCGGGGCTGGCGGCGGAAACCAAAGCGAAGCGGTGAGGCGCCGCGAGGTTTCGATGATCGAGCAGGCGAAGGGGATTCAACGATGAGCGGGGCGATGTCGAAGATGACGGCGGGCGGCGTGGCGGCGGGGCTGGCGGCGGCTCGGGCCGCGCACGCGGCGGGATCGGACGAGATTCGCGTTGGACTGCTGGGCTGCGGCGGCCGGGGCAGCGGTGCGGTGAAACAGTGTCTGGCGGCGGATCCGGGGGTGGTGGTCGTCGCGCTGGCGGACTTGTTTCCGGAGAAGGCGCGGCGTTTGCGCGATTCGCTGTTGAAGGATCCGAAGTTCAAGGACCGGGTGCGGGTGCCGGACGACGCGATTTTCGGTGGGTTTCAGTGCCATGAGGCGCTCGCGAAGACCGACACGCATCTGTTGCTGATGGCGACCGCGCCGGCGTTTCGGCCCTGGCAGATGATGGCGGCGGTGCAGGCCGGCAAGCATGTATTCACGGAGAAGCCGGTGGCAACGGACGTTGCGGGTTGTCGCCTGTTCATTGAGGCCTCGCGTCTCGCCGAGCAGAAGAAGCTATCGATCGTTGCCGGCACCCAGCGGCGCCACGAGCCGAACCGGGTCGAACTGATGAAGCGCATTCACGACGGCGCGATCGGCGAACTGGTCGGCGGCCAGTGTTACTGGTATGGAGGCGGCATTTGGTACCGCGGTGCGGAAGCGGGCATGAGCGAAATGGAGTGGCAGTGCCACAACTGGTACCACTTCACGTGGTTGTCGGGCGATCAGATTGTCGAGCAGCACATCCACAACATTGACGTGCTCAACTGGTGCTTCAATGGCCCGCCGAAAAAATTCACCGCTGTCGGGGGGCGGGGGTGCCGCGACTACTCGCAGCAGGCGCGCGCGGTCGCGAAGGCGCTGGGGAATGAAGCGGATTGGGCGAAATATAACGGTGACATCTGGGACCACATCGTGGCGGAGCTGGAATACCCCAATGGCGCGCGGTGCCTGAGCTTCTGCGGGCACGGCCCCGGCACCGGTCGCTCTAACGAGAAGGTGGTGGGAACGAAGGGCTGGAGCGACTGTTCGGGACGGCTGGTCGATTATGAGGGGAAGCCGATCTGGTCGTACTCCGGACCGGCGGTGAACGGAATGGAGCAGGAACACGTGGATCTCATCCGCAGCATCCGGAGCGGTCAGCCGCTGAACGAGGGCGTGCGGATCGCGGAGAGCACGCTGACCGCCATCGGCGCGCGCATCGCCGCCTACACCGGCAAGACGTTCTCGTGGGAGTGGCTGATCGGCGCGTCGAAAAACGCGCTTGTTCCGGAACCTTCCGCCTGGAAACCGGGGCCGGGCCTCTTCCATCCCATTGCCAGCGGTGCTGATCCGCTGGTGTGAGGGACGGCCCCGCTCGAGGCAGCTTTGCGCGTTGGGGGCGGCGATTGCGCCGCACGCGGGATGCGCCGTTGATGGGGCGAACCTTTCGGATTCTCTCGCTGGACGGCGGCGGTGTCCGGGGCTGGCTGAGCGCGCGGCTGATGGATCGCCTTGCGGAGTCGCATCCCGGTTGGTGGCGGCGCGCTGACCTTGTCGCGGGCACCTCGACCGGTGCGCTGCTGGCGTTGGGGTTGGCAGCGGGCCGCACGCCCCGGGAGCTGATGGCGCTGTACGAAACGAATGCCGCGCGTATTTTTCGCGACGATTGGCTCGACAACGTTCGCGAT
Organism: Kiritimatiellia bacterium; assembly: GCA_026417735.1. Classification (NCBI taxonomy): domain Bacteria; kingdom Pseudomonadati; phylum Kiritimatiellota; class Kiritimatiellia; species Kiritimatiellia bacterium. Next base: position 8,522 of record JAOACR010000015.1, on the reverse strand, counting down.
CTCGGACGAACGGTCGGTGCGCAGTATGACGACCGCGGCCTGCGGCAGGTGCTTCGGGAGGTGTTTGGCGAGCTGCGGCTGCGCGAGCTGCCCGTGCGGGTTCTGATCCCCGCGTTTGACCTCGACAATGAGCAACCGGATCCCGCGAAGCGGAGCTGGGCCCCGAAGTTTTTCCACAACTTTCCGGGACCCGACAGCGACGGCGAGCGGCGGGTGCGTGACGTGGCGCTGTACAGTTCGGCGGCGCCGACCTATTTTCCCTCCGCCGATGGCTACATCGACGGGGGCGTGATCGCGAACAATCCGGCGATGGCGGCGCTGGCGCAGACGCAGGACCCGCGGAACGAGGGGGCACGGCCGCGACTCTCGTCGATTGTGATGCTGTCCATCGGCACCGGTCGGCCCTTGCTGCGCATCGAGGGGCGGCGGCATGACTGGGGGCTTGCGCAGTGGAGCCGCCCGATCCTCGACATCATGATGGAGGCCGGCATGGGCGTGCCGGACTATCAGTGCCGGCAGCTGCTGGGCGACCGGTATCACCGGCTGGAGCCGGTGCTCCCGTCCGGGGCGGTGATTCGGATGGATGATGTGCGGCGGATGGGGGAGCTGGCGGCGATCGCGGACGGCATGGCGCTGGACACGACGGTCGCGTGGCTTGGGAAGTACTGGGGTGACGCGGGGGGGCGCCGCGCGCGGCGCGGTTGAGTGGTTTCGACCGGTTGCGGGTCGCGGTGCGGGTTTGCGGCGGGGGCAGCTGGCCGGTACGATGCGGCGCAACCGACGGAGCCGACGCACCAACCTATGCGGATACGACCGTTTCGAGCGTGGCGCCCAGTGGCCGGTATGGCCGCCCGGATCGCCAGTCCACCGTATGACGTGGTGAGCCGCGAGGAAGCGGCGCGCATTGCGGAAGGCAATCCCGCTTGTTTCCTTCGGGTCTCCCGCGCCGACCTGGAGCTGCCGCCCGAGGTGCCAGCGGATGCGCCGCAGGTGTACGCGCGGGCGGCGGCGAACTGGCGCCGATGTCTGGCGGAAGGATGGTTCCTTCAGGACAGTGAGCCCTCCCTGTATGCGTATGAGCAGTCGATCGGTCGGCATCGCCAGGTCGGAGTGGTTGGGGTCTATCCGGTTGCGGACTACGAGCTCGGCGTGGTGCGCAAGCACGAGCACACCCGTGCGGAGCCCGAGGCGGACCGGGCGCGACACATCGCAGCGACCGGCATCCAGTCGGGTCCGGTGTTTCTGGCGGTGCGGGACGCGGCGGGTGCGTTGTGGCGCGCGCTGCGGGAAGTTTCGGAGCGACCGGATCCGCTATTTGACTTCTGCGCGCCGGACGGGGTGCGACATCGAGGCTGGCGTTTGGAGAGCTTGGCGGAATGGGTCAGCCTGCTCGCCGCGGAGCCGGCCGCCTACATCGCAGACGGCCACCATCGCGCGGCGGCGGCCGCGCGCGTCGCGCGGGAGCGCGCCGGCGGCGCGGTGCCGCCCGATGCGGATGCCGAGTGGGCGTGGGTGCTGGCGGTGGTGTTTCCGGCGGCGAGTCTGAGGATCCTTCCCTACCAGCGCTGTGTGCGGGATCTCGGCCCACTGACTGAAGCGCGTCTGCTGGCGCGGGTACGGGACGTGTTTGAGTTGGAGCCACTGTCGGGGCCCTCGCCGGCGGCGGCCGGCGAAGTGGTCATGGGGTTGCGGAGCGGCTGGTGGCGTCTGCGTCTGATCGGCCCGCGGCCGAGCGATCCGGTGGCTGCGTTGGAGGTGCAACTGCTGCAGGATCGCCTGCTCGGGCCGGTGCTGGGCATCACGGACCCGCGACGAGACTCACGGCTGGCGTTCGTGGGGGGTGAGGGTTCGCTCGAAGAGCTCACCAAATGGCTCGCCGGCGGGCGTGCGGCCGCAGTGTTTGCGGTGCCGCCGGTGGCGATGGATCAGATTATGGCCGTCGCGGACGCGGGCGGCGTAATGCCGCCGAAAAGCACATGGTTTGATCCCAAACTTCGCTCGGGGCTGTTTGTGCATGCGATCGATTGACCGGCGCAACGCGGTGGAGAAGGGGAGAGAATGACATGAATTACGCGGCGGTGGTGATCGGGGCGGTTGGCGTAGTGGCCGCGGTACGCGAGGCGGATGTGATCGTCTATGGCGGTACCTCCGCGGGTGTGATTGCGGCGGTGCAGGCCGCGCGAATGGGAAAGACGGTGATCCTCGTCGGCCCCGACCGGCATCTTGGGGGGATGTCGTCCGGCGGGCTCGGCTGGACCGATACTGGCAACAAGGCGGTGATCGGCGGCCTCGCACGCGAGTTCTACCACCGGATCTGGCGGCACTATCAGCGCGACGAGGCGTGGCGTTGGCAAAAGCGGGAGGAGTATGGCAATCGTGGGCAGGGGACACCGGCGATTGATGGCGAACAGCGGACGATGTGGGTGTTCGAGCCGCACGTCGCCGAGCGGGTGTTTGAGGAGTTGATCGCTGAGCATCGCATCCCCGTGCATCGGGATGAGTGGCTGGATCGGGGGGGGACGGGGGTGGAGATTGTCGAAGGGACGATCCGCTCGATCCGCATGCTGAGCGGCAACGTTTATCGCGGGCGGATGTTCGTGGACGCGACGTACGAGGGGGATCTGATGGCCGCGGCGGGGGTGAAGTACCATGTGGGCCGCGAAGGCAATGACGTCTATGGAGAACAGTGGAACGGCGTGCAAAAGGGTGTCTTCCACCACGCGCACTATTTTGCGAGGCCGGTGGATCCCTACGTGCGGAAAGGCGATCCGTCCAGCGGTCTGTTGCCTCGCATTTCGCCGGTGCCGCCGGGCGAAAACGGCACGGGCGACCGCGGGGTGCAGGCGTACTGCTACCGCATGTGTCTGACCGATCATCCGGACAACCGCGTTCCGTTTGAGAAGCCAGAGGGGTATGACCCCTTTCAGTATGAGTTGCTGGTGCGCCTGTTCGAGACGGGCTGGCGCGACGTCTTCGCGAAATTCGACCCCATTCCGAACCGCAAGACCGACACCAACAACCACGGTCCGTTCAGCACGGACAACATCGGCATGAACCATGACTACCCGGAGGCGGACTACGCGCGCCGCCGGGAGATCCTCGCCGAGCACCAGCGTTACCAGAAGGGGCTCATGTATTTTCTCGCGAACGATCCGAGGGTACCGGAGGAGATTCGTACGAAGATGAGCCGTTGGGGGCTCGCCAGGGATGAGTTCACTGACAACGGCCACTGGCCCCACCAGATCTATGTGCGCGAAGCCCGCCGCATGATCGGAGAGTTCGTACTGACGGATCAGCACCTGTTGGGCCGTCGCCCGATTCCAGAACCCATCGGCATGGGCTCATATCCGATCGATTCGCACAATGTGTGGCGCTATGTGACGCCGAAGGGAACGGTTCAGAACGAGGGCGACATTGGCGTGAAGGTGGATCCCTACGGCATCCCCCGCGGCGTGATCATTCCGAAACGGGAGGAATGCCGAAACCTTGTTGTTCCCGTCTGCGTCAGCGCCACTCATGCCGCGTATGGTTCGGTGCGGATGGAGCCCGTCTTCATGATTCTCGGTCAGAGTGCCGCAACGTTGGCGGCGCTGGCGATTGAGATGGCGGTGCCGGTGCAGGATGTGCCGTACGCGCGGCTGCGGGAGCGTCTGCTGGCGGACGGCCAGATTCTCGAGTGGGCGGGCCGGCGCGGCGCGACGAGTGTACAGCTGGCGGGCATTGTGGTGGATGACCGCGCCGCGGAACTGGTCGGGCCGTGGCAAGAAAGCCGTGCGACCGGTCGGTGGGTGGGGGACCGCTATCTGCACGATGGCAATACCGCAAAAGGAGAATGTCGCGCAGTCTTTCGAGCCCGGTTACCGCACGAGGGGCTTTACGAGGTGCGGCTGGCGTATGCGGTGGCACCGAATCGCGCGCGCGCGGTCCCGGTCGTGGTCGTGCATGCGGAGGGGCGCAGCACTGTCGTGGTGGATCAGACGCGCGAGCCACCGGTTGATGGGCTGCTCGTTTCGCTGGGCCGCTTCCGCTTCAGCGGCGGCGTGGCGGGAGAGGTTCAGATCTCGAATGAAGGCACCGCCGGGCACGTGATCGTCGACGCAGTGCAGTGGCTGCCGGCGGCGGAGCGGTAGGCCCTACGGAACCGCGCGCACATGTCCGCGAACGGATTGGGTTCGGCCGCGCTGATGGGGTTGATCGAGGGATTGACCGAGTACATTCCGGTTTCATCCACGGGACATTTGATTCTGGCCGGACATCTGCTGCGGATTCCGGAGCCCATCCAGAAATCGTTTGATGTGGTGATCCAGATGGGGGCGATTCTGGCGGTGGTGGTGGCCTATCCACGCCGATTCGCCAGTCTGCTGATGTGGAGGGGTTCATCCGTTGGTGCGTTTGCGGGGCCGAGGGGGCTGGGCCTGTTGGCGCTGACCACCCTGCCGGCGGTGCTGCTGGGGGCGCTGGCGCACGGTGCGCTCGTCCGCCACGCGTTTCAACCGCCGCTGGTGGCGGTCGGGCTGGCGGCCGGCGCAGTCTGGATGCTCGTTGCCGAGCACCGGTCGCGCAATCGCGCGGTGTCATGTTCGGGGCTGGACGATCTCGATTGGCGTCGTGCGCTGGGCATCGGCGTTTTTCAGTGCCTGGCTCTGTGGCCTGGCGTGTCCCGGTCGGCCGCGACCATCCTCGGGGGCATGGCGCTGGGGCTGGATCGCCGCACCGCGACGGAGTACTCCTTTTTCGCCGCGGTGCCGATGCTTGCGCTGGCTTCCGCATTTGCCATGTGGCAGGGCGCCAATGCGCTGACGGCGGAGTGGTGGCCGTTTTTCGCAGCGGGTTTGTCTGTATCCTTTGGGGTGGGCTATCTGGCGATTCGGTGGCTGACCGCGTTTCTTTCGCGGCATCGCATGGACGTGTTCGCGGTGTATCGTCTGTTGCTGGCCGCGCTCGTGATGTGGCTGAGTCGCTGACACCCCGACGGTGCTCCGTTGCGGTTGGGACACGCGCCGACCCGGCGGCGGTCTTGTCCCAGACGACGTTTTTTGCCGGTTTATCGGCGAGCTCTCGGAGGGCGCTGGCGGAACTGAGCGTGATCCGTCACGTCTCACGAGGAGAGGTCCTGTTCCGCGAGGGCGAGCCGGGCGTGGGCCTGTGGGTTTGTCATCGGGGGCGCGTACGGTTGAGCCGTCGGACGGCCGACGGCCGGGAGCGTGTGCTGAAGATCATTCGGCCGGGCGAGACCTTTGCGGAGGTGGTGCTGTTCGAAACTCGGGCCTATCCCGCCACGGCGACCGCGCTGGAGGACGGTGTGTTGTTTGTTGTTCCGGCTGCGGCGCTTCGCGCTCGGTTGCGGGAAGAGGAGTTTCGGGATGATTTTCTCGCGATGGTGATGCGCAAGCTGCGTCATCTAGCGGATCAGCTTTCGGGTCGAGCCGGTGCCGATCTTGCGGAAAGATTCGAAGCCTTTTTGGACGAACAGTTTGGCGCCGCACGGCGTATTGAAACTCAACTGACCCGCCGCGATGTCGCCGCCGCCCTCGGCGTGGCGCCGGAAACATTGTCGCGTTTGCTACGTTCGCTGCGGACCGAGGGACGGCTGAGGTGGCGGGGACGGGTGATTGAGCGGCTACCGCGCCCTTAGGGCGGGCCGGAGGTCCGGTTGTAGCTTGCGGAGCGAAGAGGCGGGAGCATCTCGGTGGAGGCGGGTGCAGCGGGGTGATGTGCGGCGATGGCAAGACGGGCGGGCCGACCGGCCGGACGCTATTGGCGCGGGGGGCGAATGGGCCATCATCCCACCACCTGTGGAGTTGCCACCGGCAAGAGGGGGGCGGCGCCGGCTTCCGCAGTAGTGCAACGGCCGTTCGCCGCTCAGGCGCCGGCGCTGAATATCGTGAGCCGGAATGCGTCGGTTCCGGGTGAGCGGCGATGAGCTCGCTGCTGCGGAGAGCCCGGGCTGGCGACGTGGAGGCGTTCGCTGCGCTGTTTGAGCCGCTGCGTCCGGCTGTGTACGCGGTGGCGCGGCGGCTGGTCGGCGAGTCCGATGCGGAAGATGTGGTCATGGACACGTACCTACGTGCCTGGACGCATTTGCCGGGCTACCGCGGCGGCGCTTCACTGAAGACATGGCTGCTGCGGATCGCGCGAAATGCGTGTCTTGACTTGCTGCGGAGAAGGTCGGCGCGTCCGCTCGCCTCGTTGAGTCGCGAGTCGCCAGACGAGCCGCCGGTGGCGGACGTGGAGGACCCCACCGTGTCCACGCCCGCGGAGCTTGCCGGCGGCAGGGATGCGGCGGCGATGCTCCGCGCGGCGCTGGCGCGGCTGGATGCTCCGCATCGAGACGTGCTGGTGATGCGCTACGAAGACGGCTTGAGCTACGCGGAAATTGCTGCGGCGATGGGTTTGCGTATCGGCACGGTGATGTCCCGACTGTTCAACGCGAAGCGCAAGCTCCGGCTGATCTGGGAGCATTTGGACAGAGGCGATCATGGAGGAACGACGGAGCGATGAGTCGGCGTATTCCATGGGAGCTGCTGCGGCGCGCCCCGTCGGGGCCGCGACCAGCTCCAGAGTTCTGGGCGGAGTTCCGCGGGCGGGTGGGCGATGTGCAGCGGGTGGAGAGCGTCTGGGTGGTGCGGCCTCTGCCGGTTGCGATCGCGGCGGCTCTTGTGGTGGCGGCGACGCTGCTGCTGGCGCCGCTGGGAGTCGGTCCGGCCGCCCAGGCGGCCGGCGTGCGGCTCGATGTGCTGGAAATCAATGTACCCCACTTGGGCGTGATGGTGTTACACGATCCGGCAACTTCGGGCATCGTCGTCGCGATTGACGGGCTGGATGCAGCGGGGGGTGAGCCATGAGCGGATGGGTGAGCAACAGGGAGCGCTGTGCGGTCGCGTGGCGGACGTTCGCGTGCACGATCCTGGTGGTGGCGCAGACCGCCGCGGGCGCGACACTCACCCTTCGGGCGGTGGCGGCGTCGTCTGGGCCGCCGGAGGTGGATGCGGCGCTTCGCGACGTTGAGCCGCTTCTGAAACGAAACCTGCCGTTTACCCGCTTTCGGCTGGTCGGTTCGGCCGCGATTCCGCTGCCCGCGAACAACGCGACGGCGAACGTCGGCGGCGAGATTGAAGCGCGGTGTTCGGGCGACATGGAACGGCTTTCGCTGACGATTCAGCAGCGGGGACGCGTGGTTGTGCAGACGCAGGTCGGCTTGCGTCGCGGTGCGCCGCTGGTGTTTTCGGGGCTTGCGGGTCGCGATGGCACGACGCTGGTGGTGATCGTTGCACGTTAGTGGGCCCCTGCGCGGCGCTGCGCGGTTGCGGTGCTCGCAGGTTGTCGCTATGCTGCGTGCTCGCCTGCCGGGGTTGGCCGGCGCAAAGCCACAGGAGCAAGCGACCATGGCGCGTGTCTACAATTTCGGAGCGGGACCCGCGGTGCTGCCAGAGGAAGCGTTGCTGGAGGCGCAGCGGGAGTTGCTCGACTTCCACGGCAGCGGGATGTCGATCATGGAGATGAGCCATCGCGGCAAGGAATACGCTGCGGTGCATGAGGAGGCAATCGCGAATCTGCGCCGGCTGCTCGCACTCCCGGAGGAGTACGACGTGCTGTTTCTGCAGGGCGGTGCCAGCGCGCAGTTCGCGATGGTGCCGCTGAATTTGTTGACCGCCGGCAAGACCGCGGAATATGTGAACTCCGGTGCCTGGGCGTCCAAGGCGATCAAGGAGGCGAAGGTGCGCGGGCCGGTGCGCGTGGTCGCCGATACCTCCAAGGACATTCCCACCCGACTGCCGCCGGCCGACCAATTGATCTTCTCGCCCGATGCGGCCTATGTTCACATCACCTCGAACGAGACGATCGCCGGTACCCAGTGGCCGACCTTTCCGACCACGCCGACGCCGCTGGTGGCGGATATGTCGTCGGATTTTCTATCCCGTCCGATCAACGTCCGGCAGTTCGGACTCATCTATGCGGGGGCGCAGAAAAATCTCGGCCCGGCTGGTTGCGCGGTGGTGGTGATTCGGAAGGACCTGCTCGATCGCTGTCCCGAGGACGTGCCCATCTTTTTCCGCTATCGGACCCATGCCGCGGAACAGTCGCTCTACAACACGCCACCCACCTTTACGATTTACATGATCATGCTCACGACACGATGGCTCATCGCACAGGGCGGCGCGGAGGGGATTGAGCGGCGCAACCGTGAGAAGGCGGCGAAGCTGTACGCGGCGATTGATGGGTCGGGGGGGTTTTATCGCGGCACCGCGGTGCCGGAATTTCGTTCGACGATGAACGTAACGTGGCGGCTGCCGTCCGAGGCGCTGGAGGAGAAGTTTGTGAAGGAGGCGTCCGCGCGCGGCCTCAAAGGACTGAAGGGACACCGCTCCGTCGGCGGAATCCGTGCCTCAATTTACAATGCATTTCCGCCTGCCGGCGTTGATGCGCTGGTGGAGTTCATGCGGGAGTTTCAGGCGGCGAACGGTTGATGCCGGCGCGGGCGCGGTTTGCGCCGGCCACCGGCACGTGAGAAACTTTGCGGG